>CBDUVN010000011.1:0-38647 GCA_965370685.1 uncultured bacterium
GAAGAGGTGGCGGAAGACGAGTCGGTTCCGGTGGCGGAAGATGCGGACGAAGAGGTGGCGGAAGACGAGTCGGTTCCGGTGGCGGAAGATGCGGACGAAGAGGAAGCGGAACCGGCATCGGTCGAGGTCGGGGCTGCCGTGCCGGAGGAGGATCGTGGAGGAGGCGCCGGCTGATCTTGATCTCGCACGACGGGAGATGGAGGCGCTGAAACTCGTGGGCCTCACGCGTCGGGCCGGACAGGCGGTCATTGGAACCAAGGCTGTTCGGGAAGCCGCGCGCCGCGGGTCGCTGTACCTGGCGCTCGTCGCCAGAGATGCCGGGGACAATGCTCGGAATCGAGTGGTCCCGGTGTTCGACGCGACAGGTACGACCTGGATGCCTTGCGGCAGCCACGCTGCGCTGGGCCGGTCGATCGGCCGGGACCGGGTGGTCGTGATCGGGATCGCGGACTCTCGACTCGCGACGAGGATAAGGGAAATCCTCGAGCGGACTGCTGGTCCGGGGGGAGAGATGGACGGGCGGCAGGAGCAGTAGGATCCGATTCAGGGCTGGACAGATCGTGCTGGAACAGCGGGCGCAGGAAAACACTCAGGAGGACGGTCGTTGGTGAAATACCGCGTGTATGAAGCAGCCGAGGAACTCGGCGTCGATTCGAAGCAGTTGATCCTGATGCTGCACCAGATGGATGTTCGGGTACGGAGCCACATGTCCACGCTGACGGACGTGCAGATCGCAAGGCTTCGCGCGCGACTCGAGCGAGATCGGCGTGGAGCGGCGGACGAGGGCGCAGCGGAGTCCACCGGGACGCGCCGCCGCCGGCGTCGCCGCGTCGCTCCGAAGCCTGTGGAGACAGAGACCGCCGAAGCGCTCGAGGACACGGAGCCAGCGGAAGTCGAGCCGGAGTCGATCTTCGCCGTCGGAGAGGACGAGGCCACACCGTCCGATGAGCCGATGGCGGTCGAGGTCGAAGATCCTGTGGAAGTGACGGCCGAAGAAGAAGAAGAAGTTGAAGACGTGGCTCCCGCTGAGGAGGAAGAGTCCGAGGCGGAGGTCGAAGTTCTGGAGCAGGCGGACGACGATATCGCGGCCGAGAGCGATGAAGCCGTTGCCGTTGAATCCGAGGACCTTGAGCCCTCGGAGGAGATCGAGCCGATCGTCGAGGTGGAGCTCGGGGAGAAGCAGACGAAGCCGCCGGTGAAGCCGAAACCGGTACGGCGCGGAATGCCGCAGAAGCCTTCGGTACCCGCGGCATCCGCTGAGCCGGGCGGAACCGTCCGTGTCCAGGCGGAGGGGTACACGCCCGATGGCCGGCGCAAGGGCAAGCGGGACCGCAAGCGCACCCGGCGTGTGGATCGTGAGGCCGTGAAGGAAAGCGTCAAGAAGACGCTCGCTTCGATCGATGGCGGATCCTCACGGCGCCGCCATCGGGACGCAGGCCCGTCGCAGCAGGAGGTCGAGCAAGAGATCCGTGAGAAAGTAATCGAGGCGGAGAAGTCGACCGTACGGGTCAACGAGTTCCTCACGGTCGCGGAGCTTGCGGACCTGATCGACGTCACGGCACAGGCGATCATTACCTCGGCGTTCAAGAACCTGAGCCTGATGGTGACGATCAATCAGCGTCTCGACTTCGACCAGATCGAGCTGATCTGCGACGAGTTCGGGTTCAGCGCCGCGCGCGAAGAAGCCTACGAGGCAGACCTTCCCGAACTTCAGCAAGAGGCGGAGGACGAGAGCGAATACGTGCCTCGGGCCCCGGTCGTCACGGTCATGGGGCATGTCGATCACGGCAAGACGTCGGTGCTCGACTTCATCCGGCAGACGAACGTGATCGCTGGCGAATCCGGCGGCATCACGCAGCACATCGGTGCGTACCACGTCGAGTTGGAGGACGGTCGGGCGATCAGCTTCCTCGACACACCCGGCCACGAGGCATTCACTGCCATGCGTGCCCGCGGAGCAGAGATCACCGACCTCGTCGTGCTGGTCGTTGCGGCGGACGACGCCGTAATGCCCCAGACGATCGAAGCGATCAGCCATGCGCGGAACGCCGGCGTACCGCTGATCGTGGCGATCAACAAGATCGATCTTCCGACCGCGAATGTGCCGAAGGTCAAACAGGACCTGTTGTCACAAAGCGTGGTGCTGGAGGAATTCGGCGGCGACGTACTGGTCTCCGAGGTTTCTGCCAAGACCGGTGAAGGAGTGGACGACCTGCTGGAAAAGATACTGCTCCAGGCCGAGTTGCTGGATCTCAAGGCAAAGCCGACCGGCGACGCCCGTGGAACGGTGGTCGAGGCTGAGCTCGACAAGGGCCTGGGTCCCGTGGCCACCGTCCTGGTCCAGAGCGGCGAACTGAACGTGGGCGACGACTTCATCTGCGGCTTGTTCGGTGGCCGCGTTCGAGCGCTGCTCGACGAGCGGGGGCGCCCGGTGGATGCTGCGGGCCCCGCGACTCCGGTCCGTGTGATCGGGATCGAAGGTGTGCCGCAGGCCGGCGACAAGCTGGTGGAGATGGAAGCGGCCAGGGTACGCGAAGTCGTGCAGAGACGACAGCAGCTCGAGCGAGAGAAGGACATCCGGCGCCGCCAGCGAGGGACGCGCCTCGAGGACATCTTCGCGGCGGTGCGAGAGGGAGGTCAGGCGACGCTGAACCTGATCATCAAGGGAGACACGGACGGATCCGTGCAGGCTCTGGGGGACTCGCTCGAGCGACTCGGTACGTCCGAGGTTGCGGTCGAGGTCATACACAGGGGAGTCGGCGCGATCAACGAGTCCGACGTTCTGCTCGCCACGACGACGGCTGCGCTGATCATTGGATTCCATGTCCGGCCGGACGTGAAGTCGCGCCGGACGGCCGAACGGGACCACGTGGAGATCCGCACGTACAGCGTGATCTACGAGGCGGTCGAAGAGGTGAGGCTGGCGCTCGAGGGCATGCTGAGGCCCGAAGAACGCGAGATCATCGTTGGTACGGCGGAGGTCCGCGAGATCTTCAGGGTTCCGAAGGTCGGAACGGTGGCGGGGTGCTACGTCGGCTCGGGTGAGATTCACCGGAACCTGCCGGTCCGACTGCTCAGGGAATACGTACAGGTATACGACGGCAAGGTCGGCAGCCTCAAGCGGTTCAAGGACGATGTACGCGAAGTCCGAGAGGGCTACGAGTGCGGAATCGGGATCGAGGGGTTCAACGACGTCAAGGTCGGCGACGTGATCGAGTGCTACAGGATAGAACAGGTGGCCCGGTCGCTCGCGCAGAGCGCCGCCGGAAACTGACGCTGCCGGTGCCCGCGGTCTACGCGCACGCTCGGTGGGTATTGCGGATCCCCGAGTGCCGCTCGCTGAAGACGAAGCGATCGATTATCCGCGGACTCAGGGATCGCATCAGGTCCCGGTATCCAGTTTCCGCGGCAGAGACCGACTTTGCCAACGAGCACGGACGGGCTGAGATCAGCGTCGCCCTGGTGACTTCAGACGCGACGGTCGCCGACTCGATCCTCGAGCGTCTCGACGCGATGGTGGCCTCCGATCCCAGGATCTTCGTCATCGAGCGCGAAAGGCGATATGTCTAATAGGCGAATCGAGCGCGTGAACCAGCTTCTTCTCGAGGAACTGGCCTCGCTTCTGCGCACGGAGAGCAAGGACCCGAGAGTCCGCACGGTCACGATCACGGGCGTCGAGACCACCACGGATCTCAAGCATGCGGATGTGTTCGTCCGGACGCTTGGTGGAGAGATGCCCGTCGAAGAAGCGATCGAGGGACTCGAGAGCGCAGAAGGATTTCTCCGCGGCCAGCTCGGCCGAAGCCTCCGTTTGCGGCGGATTCCCGAAATGCGGTTCGTCGCCGACTACACGTTGGAGCATGCGCGGAAAATCGAGGACCTGCTCGACGAAGCGCTGGGTGACGCAAGGGACGACGCGCCGGACGACGCAATGGACGACGCGCCGGATGACGGAAGCGATGAAGGACTCTGATACCGCCATCACGGGTATCCTCCTCGTTGACAAGCCGGAAGGCCCCACCTCCCACGACATCGTTCGGCTGGCTCGCCGTGCGCTCCAGACGCGCCGCATCGGACACACAGGCACGCTCGATCCGTTCGCGTCAGGCCTGCTCGTCCTGTGCGCGGGCAGGGCCACGCGGCTCGCGGAGCTGTTCCACCTGCTTCCCAAACGCTATTTGGCAGAGGTCGTGCTGGGGATGGAGACGACGACTGATGATCGCACCGGCGAGCCGCTGGCAAGTCTGGACAGCTGGCAGGACATTAGCCGGGCGGAACTTGAACAGGCGCTCACGAGCCTGACGGGAGAACTGTCCCAGGTCCCACCGGCGTACTCGGCGAAGCGGGTCCGGGGACGCCGTGCGTACAGCCTGGCGCGGGAGGGGGTTCCGGTCGAGCTCGAGCCCGCAGCCGTGACGGTTCATTCGATGGAAGTCATCGACTGGAGTCCGCCTTCTGTCGTGCTGGATCTGTGGGTGTCCACCGGCACCTATGTTCGGGCCCTGGCCCGTGACCTGGGCCGATCACTTTCGTGTGGTGGCCACCTGGCTGCGCTGCGCCGGACGCAGATCGGTCCGTTCGAGGTCGGGGAAGGGCTGCCCGCGACGGAGCTCGAACGGTCTCCCGATTCCACCGCGGTGCTTCCGGATCTCCTGTCGCCACTCGGAGCTCTGCGGTGGCTACCGATCCGCAGCCTCGACTCGTCGGAAGCCGAGGACGTGTCCCATGGTAAGTGCGTGCCTGAGGGGACGGTAGTAAGGCCGTCTTGGCGCGGTTATCCCGCGCACGACACGAGCTCGTGGCCTGTTGCACTGGCGTTCGATGATGAGCTCGTGGCCGTGGCCGAGCGAAAGGCCGGAGTTCTGCAGCCGGTGAAGGTGCTGCATGCCGCCTGAGAACGACCGACGGTTCGACTCGGGACTCCCACCGGATGTCGACGGTACAGTCGTCACGGTAGGCACATTCGACGGAGTCCACCTGGGGCACCGCGCCGTGCTGGACGAGATCGGCAGGCGAGCCCGCCGTCGAAGCTTGCATAGTGTGCTCGTGACCTTTGACCGTCATCCGCTGACCGTAGTCCGTCGCGATGCCGCACCGGGCCTGCTCACGACTCCGGATGAGAAGAAGGAGATCCTGTCGCAGAGCGGACTCGACTACGTCGCTTTTCTGCCGTTCACTCACGCTCTGTCCCGGCTTGCGCCTGAGATGTTCGTGCGCCGGATCCTGGCGGAGCGCTTCCGGGTCCGGGAACTCGTGATCGGATACGATCACGGGTTCGGGCGAGCCCGGTCTGGGGACATCGGCCTGCTCAGGCGCATCGGTACTGAACTGGGCTTCGCGGTGGACGTCGTCGATGCCGTGCGGGTGGACGGCGATGCGGTGTCCTCGACATCAATCCGCTCGCTCGTCGCCGACGGACAGGTGGAAGCGGCAGCGGCGATGCTGGGGCGCCCGTACTCTTTCCGGGGTCCGGTCGTGCACGGTCTCGGACGTGGCCATGGTCTCGGGTTTCCTACCGCCAACATCCCGGCTCCACAGGGAAGCAAGTTGTTGCCCTGCCAGGGAATCTACGCGGTTCGTGCATCTCTGCGTACGGACATTCGGGACGGTCTTCTGCACCTCGGACCGCGTCCGACGTTTGCCGGTTCGCCGCCGTCGATCGAGCTGTACATCCTGGACTTCGATCGGGATATCTATGGTGAGACGGTGAGGGTCGAGTTTCTCAAACGGCTGCGTGACGTGCGCCCGTTCTCCACGGCGGAGGCGTTGGTCGAGCAGATGCGGCTGGATGAAGAAAGTGCCCGCCAGTATTTTGCCGGACGGCGCAACGCATCGAGTGCTTGACCCCGCCCCGACTTCTTTACTTGGAGAGATATCCCCCTTAAGTTATCCTGCTTGATCGGGGTATGAAACTGAGCATGAGAGCCGCCGCCGAGAATGGCAGGCCGGCGTGTAAGGACGGAGCATCGATGCCGCTGGGAACAGAAGTCAAACAGGAAATCGTTGAAAAATTCGGCAGCCATGACAATGACTGCGGGTCGGCGTCCGTGCAGGTGGCTCAGCTCACCGCGCGGATTCAGCACCTCACCGAGCATTTTCGCAGCCACCCCAAGGACCACCACGGCCGGCGCGGCCTTCTGAAGATGGTCGGACGTCGCCGCCGGCTTCTGGAGTACCTCCGGCGAACGGACTTCGAGCAATACCGGACGGTCATTCGCGAGCTGGGCCTGCGCCGCTAGTTGACGCACGGCACCCCGAGACGCGGCGGACGGCGGAGCGCGACAGGCGTGACCGCTGACCGCCGCCTGTTTATTTCGGGACGCCACGGCCTGTGCTTGTGCACAATCGAGCCGCATAGACAGAGAAAATGATGCGGCGCACACGACGGAAAGAAGAGAAGCGAGGAAGGTAGTACGATGGCACATCGAATCGAGAAGGATTTTCACGGTCGGCGTCTCGTTCTTGAGACCGGCCGAATGGCGCGTCAAGCCGACGGCGCCGTTTTCGTTCAGTACGGAGAGACCGCCGTGCTCGTCGCGGCGGTCGCAGAGCGGAAGAGAACGCACCTGCCGTTCTTCCCCCTCACGGTAGAATACAGGCCGAGGAGCTATGCGGCCGGGAAATTCCCCGGCGGATTCATCAAGCGGGAAGGTCGCCCGGCGGACAAGGACATCGTATCCGCGCGGCAGATCGACAGGCCTCTACGGCCGTTGTTCCCGGATGGATACCAGAACGAGACCCAGGTCGCCTGCTTCGTGGTTTCGGCAGACCAGGAGAACGACGCTGATGTCCTCGGCATGCTCGGCGCTTCCGCAGCGCTCAGCATCTCGCCAATTCCGTGGAATGGGCCGATCGCCGGTGTGCGTGTCGGCCGTATCGACGGGGAATGGGTGATCAACCCGACGTTCGAGCAGCTCGACTTTTCGGACATCGACCTCGTCGTGGCCGGAACCCGCAGCTCCATCGTCATGGTGGAGGGGGCCTCGGTCGAAGTCTCCGAGGCCGACATGCTGGAGGCTCTCGAGCAGGGGCACGCGGCCGTCAAAGAGCTGATCGAGATCCAGGACGAGCTCGTGGAGATGTGCGGCGGACCGCCACAGAAATTCGAGTACGAGACGCCGGAGATTCCCGAGGATCTGGTGGAGGCGGTCAAGTCCCTCGCCACGAGCCGTATCGAGGAGGCCCTGGCGCTCCCGGTCAAGGACGAGCGCACCCAGGCGCTGTCGGCGCTCCGGGAATCCGTCGTGGCGGATCTCAAGGAGAACCCCGAGCACGCCGAGCAGATCGGCATGGCGGTCGACATTCTGCGTAAGCTCGAAAAAGCGACGATGCGGAAGCAAATCCTCGACCGCGGCGAGCGGGTCGATGGTCGAGGCCTGGACGAGATCCGACCGATCTCCTGTGACGTCGGACTTCTGCCGCGTACTCATGGTTCCGCACTGTTCACGCGTGGTCAGACGCAGGCGCTGTGTGTCACGACTCTCGGCACGGTCCGGGACGAGCAGAGAATCGATACGATCGACGTGCGCGAGGAGACGACGAAGTCATTCATGCTGCATTACAATTTCCCGTCGTTCTCCGTCGGAGAGGTCCGGCCGTTCCGCGGTCCGGGACGGAGAGAGATCGGACATGGCATGCTGGCGGAGCGGGCCCTGCAGTCTCTGCTGCCGGCGTATGAGGACTTCCCGTACACGATCCGCATCGTGTCGGACATCCTCGAGTCAAACGGTTCGAGCTCGATGGCGACCGTGTGCGGCGGGTCGCTGGGGATGATGGACGCAGGCGTACCGCTGCGCGCTGCGTGCGCCGGCATCGCCATGGGCCTGATCATGGAGGGAGACCGCGTTGCAGTCCTGACCGACATCCTCGGAGTCGAGGATGCTCTCGGCGACATGGACTTCAAGATCGCCGGCACCCGCCAGGGAATCACGGCGATCCAGATGGACATCAAGACCGAGGGCCTGGCGATCGAGACGATGCGCGAGGCACTGGAGCGGGCGCTGAAAGGCCGGCTGCATATCCTCGACGTGATGGGTCAGACGCTGGACGCTCCGCGAACCGAGATGTCCCGGTACGCTCCGCGGATCATCACGGTCCAGATCAATTCCGAGAAGATCGGCGAGGTCATCGGTCCGAAGGGCAAGACGATCCGGATGATCCAGGAGGAGACCGGCGCCCAGATCAACATCGAGGACAGCGGCGTGGTGACGATTTCGTCCGTGTCCGGTGAAGGCGGAGAACGAGCCCGCGAGATGATCGAGGGCATCGCAGCCGATCCGGAAATCGGCCGCATCTACGAGGGCGTGGTGAAGAACACCACCACCTTCGGGGCGTTCGTGGAGATCCTGCCCGGCGTAGAAGGTCTGTGCCATATCTCCGAACTCGAAGATGGCCGGACGGAGCGCACCGAGGACGTGGTGAATTCGGGCGATGTGGTCCGGGTCAAGCTCCTGGCCGTGGACGAGCGCGGCCGACTGAAGCTCTCCCGCCGGGCGGCGATGACCCAACCGTGAGCCCGGGCAAGAGGACGCATATTCCCCGGATGGTGTCGGAACCACCCGGGCGGAGAAGCTGATGGAGCGGCCGGTGCCGGGCGGGATCGATTCCGTTCGCCCGGCCGCTCGTGCATCCGCGCCACGGCCGCTCGAGTCCGGAGTCGGTACGACGGAGCTCGATGTCGGAGTTTTCGACACCGTCCTTCCGTCCGGTACTCGCATTCTCTCCGAGCGGATCGACTCGGTACGCTCTGTCGCGACGGGATTCTGGTTCCGGTCGGGATCCGCGCATGAGCCGTCGGAGCTCGCCGGGATCTCGCACCTGCTGGAGCATATGGTGTTCAAGGGAACGGAGCGGAGGTCCGCCCTTGAACTTGCGCTCGAGATCGAAGGTCTCGGGGGCTCGCTGGACGCATACACGGCGCATGAGCACACGTCGTTCATGGCCCGGGTTCCGGATACGGCGCTCGAGACGGCGCTCGACGTTCTCGCGGATTTGTCTTTCGAACCGAGGTTGTCGGCAGATGACCTGGCGCTCGAGAGAGAAGTCGTGCTGGAAGAGATCGCTCGGGTGGAAGACACACCTGATGACCTCGTGTTCGAGCTGCACGGCGAATTCCTGTTCGGCGGCCACCCGTACGGCTCATCGATCCTGGGGCACCGAGAAACCGTGAACTCGATCGACACGGAGGATCTCGCGCGGCTTCATATGTCTGTTTACAGGCCGGCCGCGCTCGTCGTAGCCGCGGCCGGCCGGGTCGAACACGAGAAGCTGGTCGAGCTCGTCGAGCGGCACCTTCCGGAGGATCCGGGAGAGGGACCGCGAGACGTGGATCGTCCTGACTCGTTCGGCGCTGGATTTCGAGAGGTGAGCCGGCCGGGAGGCCGCCAGGTTCACATTGTAGCGGGGGCGCCGGGCATCGCCTGGGGAGATTCGCTTCGTGACGCGTCGATCGTCGTGGGTACGGCCCTCGGGGGCGGGATGACGTCGCGCCTGTTCCAGCGGATCAGAGAGGAGCTCGGACTGGCGTACGCCGTGTTCTCATGGCAGTCATACTACCGGAGCGGGGGAGCCCTCGGAGCCTATGTGGGGACCCGTCCTGAAAGTGCTGAACGGGCGCGGGCGGCACTGCTGGAGGAGTTCCGGAAACTGGCCGATCAGGGTCTGCCAGCGGAGGAGGATGAAGAGATCCGGACGCAGATCAAGGGCCAGCTTCTCCTGTCGCTAGAGTCGCCCTCTTCCAGAATGCACAGGCTCGCCGGTACCGTGCTGCATGACGACCCCTACCGCTCGCTGGATGAGATCGCGGCCAGGATCGACGCAGTGACGCCGGATGATGTGGCGGAGGCCTGTTCCATGCTTCACCCGGACGGTCTGGCGGTGCTGGAACTCGCACCTGCATAATGCCCCTGCGGTCGGCCCAGGAATCGCCGGTCGCCGTCGAATACACGTGAATCCAAAGGAGCGTTCCCCGTGATCATCGGGATTCCGAAGGAGATAAAGGCGAACGAGAATCGGATCGCACTCGTGCCTGCCGGCGCCCAGGCTCTCGTGAGCGCAGGTCACGATGTTGTGGTCGAAGCGGGAGGGGGAGCCGGTAGTGGCTTTCCCGATTCCGACTATACGGCGGTCGGCGCGAAAATCGAGCCGGACGTCGATGCTCTGTGGCAACAGACCGAGATGATCATGAAGGTCAAGGAGCCGATCGCGGTCGAGTACCCGCGCATGCGTCCCGGTCAGGTCCTGTTCACCTACTTTCACTTCGCGGCCGATGAGACGCTCACACTAGCGACCCTCGAGCGGGAAGTGGTCGCGATAGCCTACGAGACGGTCCAGCTTCCGACCGGTGAGCTTCCGCTCCTGACTCCGATGTCCGAAGTCGCCGGGCGGATGGCTGTGCAGGAAGGCGCGAAGTACCTGGAGAAGACGCACGGAGGGTTGGGCCTGTTGCTGGGCGGTGTCCCCGGGGTCCTGCCGGCGGAAGTCGTGATCCTCGGTGGTGGAGTGGTCGGGTCGAACGCAGCGAAGATTGCGGCCGGCTTCGGGGCCCATGTGACGATTCTGGACGTGGATCTCGACCGGCTCCGGTATCTCTCCGACGTGATGCCGGCCAACGTGGACACGTATTACTCGAACCGGATCAACATCCTGGAGCAGATCGCCCGGGCCGATATCCTGGTGGGCGCCGTACTGCTGCCCGGTGCGAAGGCGCCGAGCCTGGTGAAGCGGGATGACTTGAAGCTGATGAAGAACGGTTCGGTAATCGTCGATGTTGCCGTGGACCAGGGAGGGTGCATCGAGACCGTGAAACCGACGACCCACGAGGATCCGATCTACGTGGTCGACGGTGTCGTCCACTATTGCGTGGCGAACATGCCCGGTGCGGTTCCGAGGACGTCTACGCTGGCGCTCACGAACGCGACGTTTCCGTACGCCCTCACGCTCGCCAATAAGGGCTGGAAGCAGTCCTGTGAGGAAGATCCGGCACTCGCGCTTGGCGTCAACGCGGTTGGCGGCAAACTGACATACGCAGCTGTGGCCGAGGCGTTCGGCTTCGACAGCGTACCTCTGTCGGACATGATGTGAGCTCGAGAAAGGTGGGGCCGACGGTCCCGCCTTTCCTCGCTTTCTGACGCACTCTAGATTCTCTCTTCCTCTGGCGCGGAGCTTGCCCAGAAAGGGAATGAGACAGCGACTCGACGTGCGGGGGCGTCGGGTCGTGCAGCCCGGTCGCGTTCGCCTCCCCCCACCAGAACACGGACCACCGCATGTGGAAACGGTTTCTTAAAGGCAACTTCCTGCCCCTTAACGACGTCGGTGTCGACCTGGGCACGGCGAATACGCTCGTCTACGTCCACGGCGAAGGGATCGTTCTCAACGAGCCTTCGGTAGTCGCAGTCAACAAGGGAACCGGGCAGATCGAGGGAATCGGGCTCGAGGCCAAGCGGATGCTCGGGCGGACGCCGCACGGTGTCGAAGCCGTCCGCCCGCTGAAGGATGGCGTGATCGCGGACGTCGATGTGACAGAACTCATGCTGCGCTATTTCCTCAAGTCCGTCACCGCCAACCGGTTCTTCAAGGTCAGGCCCCGGGTCGTGGTCGGAGTTCCGTCCGGTATCACGGAACTGGAGCGACGGGCGGTCCGCTCGAGCGCGCACGCGGCCGGAGCGAAGGAAGTCTATATGGTCTCCGAGCCGATGGCTGCCGCGATTGGAGTCGGGCTCCCGGTGGAGACACCGACGGGGAACATGGTCATCGACGTTGGTGGCGGGACTACGGAGATCGCGGTGATCGCGCTCTCGGGTCTCGTCGCGGAGACCTCGATTCGCGTCGGGGGAGACGAGCTCGACGAGGCGATCGTCTCGTTCCTGCGCAAGAATTACAATCTGCTTATCGGCGAGCCGACGGCGGAGGCGATCAAGATCCAGATCGGATCCGCCTACCCGGCGGACGAAGAGCGGGAGATGGGTGTGAAGGGACGCGATCTTGTCTCGGGTATTCCGAAGACGGTACGGGTGAACTCCGCGGAAATCCGGGAATGCATGCTCGAACCGATTCAGCAGATCGTCGGGGCGGTGCGGCGCGCGCTGGAGATCACGCCGCCAGAGCTCGCGGCCGACATCGTGGATCGGGGAATCGTGATGACCGGCGGCGGCTCGTTGATTCGGGGGCTGGACTTGCTCCTGCTCGAGGAAACCGGGCTCCCGATCCATGTCGACGAAGAGCCGCTGACCTGCGTGGTCCGCGGGTGCGGGCGCATACTCGACGACCTCGCACGCTTCCGGACCGTGCTTGCGACCTGACGGGGAGGAGTGCGCTATCTCACCGTCGGCCGTCCGGAAAGCCAGCGCCGAGACCTGGCGCTGGCCGTCGGGCTCGTTTTCTTCTCGCTGTTTCTCGCCGGACTGAGTCTGGAGTCCCGACTCGCCATCACGCAGGGACTGCGTTCCTCGATTCTCGCTCCGTTCCTCGCAGCCCAGAGCATGTTCGCCCGCAGCGCAGACCTTTCCGAGCGAGTTGCGACACTCACGATCGAGCAGGAGGCCCTGGCGGCCAGGGTGCTCGAGGCGGCCGACCTGGAGCTGGAAAATCAACAGCTGCGCGTCATCACGGGGCTTCCGGACCGACGGAGCAGTGAGTTCGCGGTTGGAGATGTGATTCCGGGCGCGCCAGAGGCCGGGGTGTCGCACAGCTTCCTGTTCCGCACACGAGATGACGTTGTCCCGATGACGCCTGCGGGGATCAGCTCTCCCCAGGGGATCATCGGCGTACTTCGGACGGCTCGCGGCGGAAGCGGCCTCGGAGAGTTCTGGACGCACCCCGACTTCCGCGTCGGTGTTCGCACTCCGAGTGGTTCGACGACCGGGATTCTCAGGGCGTTTCTCGCCCCGGGCGGGGAAACGATGATGTTGCTCGAGGGGATTCCGTTCCAGACGAACATTCCGGCCGGTACTCTGCTCGTGACTTCCGGAATCGGGGGGGTACACCCGGCGGGTGTGCCGGTCGGTCGGGTCGTCGAGGAGGCGGAGTCGCGCTCGGGGTGGTCGCACTCGTTTCTCGTCGAGCCGGTTGTCCGACCGGGCCAGGTCCGGATCGGACTCGTGTGGCTCGTCGGATCCGTCCTGCCGTCTCCGGACAGCTCGAGCGGTGAGGCGCGCGGTGGACACTGAGCGATCGACCTGGGCGTGGAGCGGATTCGGAATCGTTCTGCTTCTTATCCTTCACTTCCTGTTCCGTCCGCTGTTCGTGCGCCTCCCGGTAGCCCCGAATCTCCTCGTGGGGGCGTTGCTGCTTGCCACCCTGCGCCTGCGCGCAGGACACGCCGCGCTGCTCGGATTCGGGCTCGGCATCCTGGAAGCGGCGATGGCACTGGAGGGGATGGGCTGGTACGCGCTTGCCCTGACCGTGATCGGATACGCAGGTGCGCGGTCTCGGGATCTTCTGTTCTCCGACGCACGCTTCTACGTATTCGGCTACCTGTTCGTCGGCACTTGGCTTGCTGAGAGCGTGCTTCTCCTGCTCGGCACCTCACCGCCGGGGCCTGTACGGCTGATCGCCGGTGGGGCCGCCGACGCGTTGCTCACGGCACTCGTGTGCGGCGGAGTGGAAGCGATGACAGCGTCAATCGTCGAACGCCAGGCCTGACGTGATTTCAGGCGAGAATGGCAGAGGGAACGCGGTACGACCGGGCGGAGTGAGGACCCAGTCCGACGTCGATCGGATGCGTGGAAGACGCGCCCGATTCGCGCTGGGCCTGTTATTCGGCAGTCTCGCCTTACTGGTAGCGGCTTTCCTCCGACTCCAGGTTGCAGGACAGGCGGAGTACACCCTGCAATCGACGCAGAACCGTTTGCGCGCGATCTCGATACCGTCCCCGAGGGGGGCGATCTATGATCGGAGAGGTCGACTCCTGGCGGAAAACGTCCCGGGGTATTCGCTCTCCCTGCTGCCCGGATCTCCGGATTCAGCGCGCGCGACGCTGGATCGCCTGGCTCCGTGGCTCGGACTCACGGTCGACGAGCGGGACGAGTTTCACCAGCGTTTTCGGCAACGTCCCGGCTCGGCTCTCCTGATCAGGGACGACATGGAGCCTGCGATCGTGGCGGCGATCGAGGAACGCAGGCCCGAGTTCCGCATGGTCCTGATCGACACCCATCCAAGACGTCGATATCCATCTGGAGAAGCGATCGCGCACGTGATCGGCTATGTGAACGAGATCAGCGAGGCTGAGCTCGAGTTGTCTGAATTCGAGTCATACGAGGCGGGCAGGACCATCGGGAAGAAGGGAATCGAGCGGGAATACGAGCTGGAGCTCGGAGGTAAGCCCGGCGTCCGCTTCGTCGAAGTGAACGCTCGCGGATCGATCGTCGGCGAATTCGGTCCCCGACCGTCGATCCCCGCGGAGCCGGGGACCGATCTGACCCTCGGACTCGACCTGGAACTGCACCTGCTGGTGGACTCCATCTTTCCGGACACGCTGAAGGGGGGAGTCGTAGCGCTCGATCCGCAAACGGGAGAAGTGCTTCTCCTGTACAGCCATCCGACCTTCGACCCGAACCTGTTTATAGGAGGAATCTCGGTCCCCGATTGGGCATCTCTCAGGGACGATCCGATGCAGCCGCTGCTGAATCGGGCCCTGAGCGCACTCTATCCGCCGGGCTCGACGTGGAAGCCCGTGCTGGCCTCGCTGGCACTCCGCGAAGGAGTGGCGGGAATCAACGACTACATGCCGTCGGCCTGCCACGGGTCGTTACGGTACGGTAACCGGACATTTCATTGCTGGAAGCACTCGGGGCACGGGGCCCTGGACATGTCGACGGCGATCAAGGAGAGCTGCAACGTCTTCTTCTATCAATTGGGACAGCGCATCGGGTTGGACGGACTGCTCAGCGGGGTGGACGGACTCGGATTCAACGGGCGGACCGGGATCGATATTCCAGGCGAGGTGGGAGGGCGGTTTCCACCGGACCGTGATTGGTATGATGAGCGATTCGGACCTCGCGGGTGGACCGAATCAGTCACGCTGAACCTGTCGATCGGACAGGGTGAGACCGAGCAGTCGCTGCTCCGGATGGCCCAGTTCTATTCGTCGGTCGCCACGGGGCAGCCGCCCATCATTCCGCACCTGCGTCGCTCCGAGCTCATGGAGGCCAGACGCGTGGACTGGCGCCTCGACCTTCCCGAGGAGCCCAGGAAGGCGCTCATCGCGGCTCTGACGCGCGTGGTGAACGAACCAGGCGGAACGGCCTATTCGGTCCGACTGGCCGACTGGACGCTCGCCGGCAAGACCGGCACGGCGCAGAATCCGCACGGCGAGCCTCATTCGTGGTTCATCGGGTTCGCCCCCGCGGAGGATCCGCGAATCGTGGTCGTTGCGATCGTCGAGAACGGACATCCCGATAACACGAGGTCACTCGCCGTTCCCCTGGCGTCACGGGTCGTGCACCGGTTTCTGACGGACGAGGGAGTTGCACCATCACCTTCACGGGAGCCGGTCCCGGCCTCTACGCTGTCGGGAGCGTCGCGTTGAGCACTCGCCGTGAGGGACTTCGGTCGCATGTGGGAGATCCGCGATTCGTGGCAGCGGCGCTCGCTCTGGCGCTGTTCGGGATCGCGATGATCTACTCCGCCGGGCTGACGGACATTCCCACCCCGGTGAGCAACGCGTGGAAGCGGCAATCCGTATGGCTCGTTCTCTCGATCGTGGCGTTCACCATTGCATCCCGGGTTCCTCTGCGGTGGCTGGAATGGGCCACGCCGTGGATATACGGACTGTCGCTGATTCTGCTTCTCGCTGTCCTGGTGGTTGGTTCCGGACCCGGCACGCGTAGCTGGTTGAAATTCGCGGGACTGTCGGTTCAGCCGGCCGAACTCGCGAAGCTCGCGACGATTCTCATGCTGGCCCGGACGCTGAGTGGAAGGGAGGAGCCGGAGACGCGCCTTCTGAGACTGTGGCGACCGCTGCTGATCACTTTCGCGCCCTTCATGCTGGTGCTGGCACAGCCCGACCTGGGGAGCGCCGTCACGTTCGGCGTGATTCTGATCTGCGCGCTGTTCTGGGCGGGGATTCCCCTGTTCACGATCTTCATGCTAGTGAGTCCCGGCGTCAGCCTGCTGCTCGGATGGTCGGCGACCGTCTGGGGCGCGTGGTTCATACTCGTCATTGTGCTCCTATACTTCCGTCGACCTTACATGCTCGAGGCGGTTGCGGTTGCCGTCGGCAACCTGGCGGCCGGAGCCCTCGCCACGCCCCTGTGGAACAGCCTGGCTCCGTACCAGCAGAACCGACTGCTCGTGTTCCTGAATCCGGGGATCGATCCGCGGGGCGCGGGCTGGCACCTGATCCAGTCGCGGGTGGCGATCGGTTCCGGTGGCTGGCTCGGCCAGGGATTCGGACAGGGTTCACAGAAGCGATTGTCGTTTCTGCCGGAACAGCACACGGACTTCATCTTCTCGGTCATCGGCGAGGAACTCGGCTTCGTTGGGGTGATCGCGGTACTGGCGGGGTTCGGCTGGCTCTTGCAACGCACCATCCACATCGCCATGGGGTCGAGCCAGAACTTCGGTAGCATCCTGACTTTCTCCCTGTTCGGCGCCTGGTTCGCCCACCTGGTGATCAACATCGGGATGACCGTTGGTCTGATGCCGGTTACCGGTCTTCCACTCCCGTTCGTCAGCTACGGTGGGACCTTCCTGCTCATGACATTCATCGGAGTGGCACTGATCTCCCGAACGGCCCTCGAGAGCTGATCGAAGGTCCCGAGCAGATCGAGGATCGCAGCCCAAGTAGATCGAGGATCGCAGCCCGAGCAGATCGAGGATCGCAGCCCAAGCGAGTGATCGGTATATTCCCGGCCGACTTCACGCTCTCGGAGTGCATATGGCCTGGTTCCGGAAGGAAAAACAGAAGCTCGTCTCCCAGAAGCGGGAAATGGCCGCGGACGTGTGGGAGAAGTGCGATTCGTGCGGTGAGATCTTGTATGTGCGCCGGCTCACGGAGAACCTTTACGTGTGTCCGGAATGCGGGAATCACTTTCGCATCCCCGCGCCGGCATACGTCGACCTCCTGCTGGATGACGGGTTCGAGGAGGAATTCGACGTGGAGCTCAGGTCTGCTGATCCGCTCGGATTCGTGGACTCGAAGCCCTATGTGAAGCGGTTGGAGCAGGCAGAAGCCAAGGTGGGCAAGCGCGACGCAGTGCTCACAGGCTCCGGGAGAATCAGCGGACGCCTCGCTTGCATCGCCGTGATGGATTTCGGGTTCATCGGTGGAAGTATGGGCTCTGTGGTCGGAGAGAAGATCGCCCGGATGATCGAGCGTGCGGTCGATCGCAAAGCGCCGGTGATCATTGTCTCCGCTTCGGGGGGCGCGAGAATGCAGGAGGGAATTTTCTCGCTGATGCAGTTGGCGAAAACCGCGGCCGCACTCCAGAGGCTTGCCGAAGAAAGGCTCCCGTTCATCAGCGTGCTCACGCATCCGACGACAGGCGGCGTTACCGCGAGCTATGCCATGCTGGGCGATGTGAATCTCGCGGAGCCCGGTGCGTTGATCGGATTCGCGGGACCGAGGGTGATCAAGGAGACGATCCGCCAGGACCTTCCTGATGGATTTCAGACCTCCGAGTTCCTCCTGGAGCACGGTATGGTAGACGTGATCGTGCCCCGGGGCGAGTTGAAGCAGACGATCACCGTCCTCCTCCACCACATGTGCTGACGCCGCCGGATGCAGAGCAGGACGCACTCGCGACCCTGCTGAGCCGGAGTCCGTCAACGAAGATCGTATGGGGCCTCGAGCGGATTCGCTCGATGCTGGCGTCATCGGGTGAGCCCCAGCGCGCTTTTCACTCGATTCTCATCGGCGGCACGAACGGAAAGGGCTCGGTCGCAGTGATGGCGGAGAGCCTGCTGCGCGGACACGGGCTGCATACGGGCCTGTACACCTCCCCACACCTCGTCGATGCATCGGAGCGCATCCGGATCGACGGTGGCCCGATCGATCCTGATCTGCTTCAGGGATGTGCGTCTGACATTCTGCCCCTGGCTGAGCGCGAGGGCGCTACATTCTTCGAGTCCATCACGGCAGTGGCCTTGCTCGCGTTCGCCCGGGCCGGAGTCGAACAGGCCGTGGTCGAAGTAGGACTCGGCGGGAGGCTCGACGCGACGAATGCCCTGACGCCAGATGCGTGCGTGATCACGAACATCGCCCTCGACCACGCCGACTACCTTGGCGACACTCTCGAGCAGATTGCCCGCGAGAAGGCGGGAATCGTGAAGTCGGGGATCCCGGTCGTTGCGGGCACGCTTCCGCGGAGGCTCCATGCCATTGTCGCCGATCGTGCCGCTGCCCTCTCCGCGCCGCTCACTGTCCTCGGACGGGACGTGAGAGTCGAACGGGTCGTTACTGGTCTTGCCGGAACTGAGTTCAAATACCGTTCCCCGACGAGTCTCGACCTTGAGCGGTTCCGGGTGCCACTGCCGGGCGAGCACCAGGCCGCCAACGGCGCCCTTGCACTAGCGGTCGTCGAGGCGGCCGGTCATGCACTGGATCCGGTACGAAGCCGGGCCGCGCTGGCCGAGGTGAGCTGGCCCGGCCGGTTTCAGGTCCTGGACCGACCCGACGGAATGGTCGTGCTGGATGTGGCGCACAATCCCGCGGGAGCGAGAGCGTTGGACGGGACACTCACGCAAATTCCGCTTCCAGAGCCGGTCGTGGGCCTGATCGGTATCCTGGGGGACAAGCCGTGGCATGAGATGCTCGAGCCCGTGCTGCGGCACACGACGGCGGCCGTGTTCACGATTCCGCCATCCGCCCCGCATTCGAGGATCTGGAACCCGGAGGAGGCGCGCCGCTCGGTGTCTGGCCACGAAATCGAGGTCATCCCTGATTTCGATCGGGCGTTGAGTCGGGCGCGGGAACTCGCCGGTGGCGGCACGGTACTCGTGACCGGATCGAGTCATACCGTCGGGGACGCCCTGCGCGTGCTCTCGGACGAGACTGCGACGGCGGGAATCGATGAAGTTCCTGGCCGTCAGATCGAAACCAATTCTCCTGAGGGGCGAGCCTGATGCCATACAATCCAGAAGTCGTAGCGCCGATGCGGGCCGAGCTCACCCGACTCGGTGCCGAGGAGCTCCTGTCGGCCGCCGACGTCGATGCCGCACTCGCGGAGGCGAGCGGCACCGCGTTGCTCGTCGTCAATTCCGTTTGCGGCTGCGCTGCCGCAAACGCACGTCCGGCTGTGGCGATCGCCACGGGTCACGAAATGCAGCCGGAGAAGATCCTGACCGTGTTTGCGGGCCAAGACCTCGAGGCAACAGAACGGGCGCGCGAATTCATGGTCGGATACCGGCCATCGAGCCCGTCGATCGCCCTGTTTCGTGACGGCGAGCACGTGTTCATGCTCGAGCGACACGAGATCGAAGGTCGGGACGCTTCGGAGATCGCAGACGATTTGAAGCAGGCCTATGACAGGTACTGCCGCTCGGACGACTGAACAGGTCGTTCTGATTCGCGGGATGAAGGCGGGCGTACCGTTCGCATCATTCCTGCTGAGGGGACGCCGCCCGGACTGACCGTTACCGCCCGGCGTTTTCTATTGCACGCTCCCTTTGGACTCCCGTAGCTTGCGCCGCCTATGGATCTCTTGAGCCTGCCCGGTTTTCGCGATTTCTATCCTGAGCAGATGGCGCTCAGGAACCACATCATCTCGGTGTGGCGCACAGTCGCAGGACGGTACGGGTTCGTGGAGTATGACGGCCCGCCGCTCGAGCCCCTCGATCTCTACGTCCGGAAATCGGGTGAGGAGATCGTCGGACAGCTGTATCGGTTCACCGACCAGGGGGGCAGGGAAGTCGCGCTCCGACCGGAGATGACTCCTTCGTTTGCTCGCATGGTCGGAGCTCGGGCCGGCGGCCTTCCGAAGCCCATCCGCTGGTACTCTGTTCCGCAGCTGTTCCGGTACGAACGTCCGCAGAAGGGGCGCTTACGCGAGCACTTCCAGTTGAATCTCGACATCGTGGGTGAGTCGGGGGATCTGGCGGATTCTGAGATTATCGCCGCGGCCGTCGATATGCTCCGGGAATTCGGGCTCGGGCAGGAAGATTTTGTCGTCAGGATATCAGACCGCGGCCTGGTCGGCGGTCTGCTCACCGCGCACGGAGTTCCGGACGAAGGGCTCGTCCCGGCGTTCGCGGCGCTCGACAAGCTGGACAGGGAGAGCGAGGACCGGGTTCTAGAGCGCCTGCAGGCAGCGGGAGCCAGCGCAGAGGGATCTCGCCGGTTGCTCCACCTGGCGGAACTCGATCTGGATGAGCTGGTGACCGAGGCCGGGGAGGAGCCGGTGGTCCGCGAGGCCGCCGACCGCCTGGGTCGCGTAATTCAGAACCTCGAGTCCTTTGGACTGGGGAGCTATGTGCAGTTCGATCCTAGCCTGGTCAGGGGACTCGATTACTACACAGGCACCGTGTTCGAATTGTGGGATCGCCAGGGCGAATTCCGGGCGATCTGCGGTGGCGGGAGGTACGACCAGCTTCTCGCCGCGATCGGGGGACCGGACCTTCCGGCGCTCGGGTTCGGTATGGGCGACGTAGTACTGGGAGAGTTGTTGCGGGCTCGGGGCCTCGTGCCGCCGGAGCCGAGCCCGATCGACGACTACATCGTCTGCGTCACGCCGGAGCAGAGATCGATCGTGCTGAGACTCGCGCACGGACTGAGAGACCAGGGCCGGCGGGTCGCGTACGATTTCGCTGCCCGAAAGGTCGGCCGACAGTTCAGGGCCGCGAACCAGGCAGGCGCCGAGCGCGTCATCGTCGTCGGTCCGGACGAGGCGGCGAGAGGTGAGGTCGTGATTCGGACGATGGCTTCGGGCGAAGAGACCCGGCTGACGATCGACAGCCTTCTCGAGGCCTGAGCCGCGAACCAGGACAGAGCGGCCGGGACCGGCCTTCGACGAACGGGAGAACATGGGGAACGACAGGGGACTGACACCGCAGGCAGAGGACTTCTCGGCCTGGTACAACGAGATCGTTCAGCAGGCCGAGCTCGCGAGCCACACGCAGGTCCGCGGCTGCATGGTGATTCGCCCATACGGATATCGGATCTGGGAACTGATCCAGGCGACGCTGGACGGGATGTTCAAGGCCACGGGGCACGAGAACGCATACTTCCCGCTGTTCCTCCCGCAGTCCGCCCTCGACCGCGAGGCCGAGCACGTGAAGGGCTTTGCTCCGGAGACCGCGGTGGTGACACACGCCGGAGGCGCGAAGCTCGAAGAGCCACTCGTGATCCGGCCGACGTCGGAAGCGATTATCTGGCCGATCCTGAGTGACTGGATCCAGTCGTACCGTGATCTTCCCGTGCTGCTGAATCAGTGGGCCAACGTTGTTCGGTGGGAATTGCGGACGCGCCCGTTTCTTCGCACCACGGAATTCCTGTGGCAGGAGGGGCACACTGCGCACGTGTCGGAGGAAGAGGCGGAAGAAGAGACATTGCGGATGCTGGGAGTCTACCGGTCCTTCATGGAGGACTGGATGGCGATGCCGGTGATCACCGGACGAAAGTCGGAGTCCGAGAAGTTCGCGGGTGCGCTCCGCACGTACGCGACCGAAGGGCTGATGAAGGACAACAAGGCGTTGCAGACGGGCACGAGCCATAATCTGGGGCAGAATTTCGCGAAAGCGTTCGACGTGCGGTACCAGACGGAGGACGGGGAGCACGAGTATGTGTGGAGCACTTCGTGGGGAGTGTCGACCCGTCTCATCGGTGCGCTGATCATGGCGCACGGAGACG
The DNA here is from genome assembly GCA_965370685.1 of uncultured bacterium. Classification (GTDB taxonomy): domain Bacteria; phylum Gemmatimonadota; class Gemmatimonadetes; order Palauibacterales; family Palauibacteraceae; genus Carthagonibacter. Next base: position 21,785 of record CBDUVN010000011.1, read on the forward strand.
ACACCGGGCTGATCCTCCCCCCGCGTCTGGCGCCGGTACAGGTCGTCATCGTCCCGATATGGAGGAACGATGAGCAGAAGTCGATCGTGCTCGCGGCGTGTGATGACGTTGTCTCTCGTCTGACCGACGTCGACATCCGCTCGAAGCTGGATGTCCGGGAGGGCATGAACCCGGGAGCCAAGTACTATGACTGGGAGCGGCGCGGAGTCCCGTTGCGACTCGAAGTCGGGCCGCGCGACGTGGAGGCAGGGCACGTGATGTCCGTGCGGCGATTCACGCCGGATGGTGAGGAGCGAAAGAGGCCGATCCCGGTCGCGGCCCTGGCCGAAGAGATTCCAGCGCTCCTTGCCCGGATGCAGGATGAGTTGCTGGCGGGAGCCCGGGACAGACGCGAGGCATGCACGGCGCGAGGTGTTGAGTCGATGGAGGAGTTCCGCGCGATCATCGATGGTCCGGGCGGTTTCGTGTTCACCGGCTGGTGCGGGGACGAAGAGTGTGAATCCAGTGTCAAAGATGAGACGAAGGCGACGATTCGGGTGATCCCGGACGAGGAATTCCGCTCTGATCCGGCTCCAACCCGGTGCCTGTGCGGTGCCGAATCGCGGTACGAGGTCGTGCGGGCCAAGGCGTACTGAGTCTCGGGCCGCGTCTCCCGGGCCTGTCCGAAAAACGGAGGCAACGTGGCGGATCTTCACGAAATCGTCGAATTCCTTGACGAGTACCTGGAGGTCGATCGGATTCCCGATGCGTCGGGAGCCCGGAACGGTCTTCAGGTGGACTCGCGATCTCCAGTCGAGCGGATCTGTGCCGCCGTAGATGCGTGTCAGGCCACGATCGAAGCCGCTGCCGAGGACGGAGCGCAGCTCCTGTTGGTTCATCATGGTTTGTTCTGGGGGGACCCCCTGCCAGTGACCGGGAGAACCTATCGGCGACTCAAGGCGCTGTTCGATGCGGACCTTGCACTCTACAGCGCCCACGTTCCGCTGGACGTTCATCCTGAGATCGGGAACAACAGTCTCCTCGCCCGTGCCCTGGGACTCGAGATCGAAGGGCGGTTCGGGAGCTGGATGGAGCTGGATGGCATCGGAGTATGGTCGGCGGTGGACCTTCCCCTGGACGAGCTGACGGGTCGGATCGGGAACGTTTGCGGCTCGCCGCCGTTCGTGATTCGAGGCGGGCCGACCCACGTGCGCCGGATCGGGATCATTACCGGTGGCGCCGACTCTTCGATCGAGGACGCGCATGAAGCGGGACTCGATACCTTCGTCACCGGGGAGGGCTCCCATCACAGTTTCCACGATGCGATGGAGCTCGGCGTGAACGTGGTGTACGCCGGACACTATGCCACGGAGATCCTGGGCGTGAAGGCCCTGGCCGAATTGCTGGCTGACCGGTTCGACCTGAGCTGGACGTTCGTCGATCATCCGACGGGACTCTGAACGGAGGTCTGTCCTATTTCTCCGACCCGATTGCGCGAGCGAGCTCGCGAGGCTCTCGCCGACCGATATCGCATAGACGAGGAGATCGGACGCGGTGGAACCTCGGTCGTGTTCAAGGCGGAGGACCTGCGCCATCACCGGGACGTGGCGGTAAAGGTGCTGCACCCGGAGGTTACCGCGATGCTCGGTCGCGAGCGCTTCCTGCGGGAGATCGATTTCGTGGCGGCACTCGCCCACCCGCACATTCTGCCGCTGTATGATTCAGGGGAAGCCGGCGGGCTTCTGTTCCACGTGTCGCCGTTGCTCGAGGGGGAGACTCTGCGAGCCCGCCTGGGTCGCGAGCGGATGCTGCCGGTGGACGAGGCGCTTCGCATCGGCGCGGAGATCCTCGATGCCCTTGCTTGCGCGCATGTCCACGACATTGTGCATCGCGACATCAAACCATCGAACATTCTGCTCGCCGGCAATCATGCCATGATCTCCGACTTCGGGGTGGCACGGGCGTTGGAGCAGGGAGGGGGGACGCGGCTCACGGAGACCGGTATCGTGCTGGGGACTCCTGCCTACATGAGTCCGGAACAGGCGGCGGGGGAGCCGCTCGACCACCGCAGCGATCTTTACTCGGCGGCTTGTGTGATCTGCGAGATGTTGTGTGGAGAGCCCCCGTTCGCTTCGCGCACGGCCCAGGTGACGATGGCCCGACGGCTTACCGAGAATCCGGGGTCGATCCGAACGGTCCGCCCGTCGATTTCCCCCGGCATCGACTCGGTTCTGCTGAAGTCGCTGTCGCGTCTGTCGGCCGACCGATTCCAGTCTGCGGAGGAGATGGCGGCCGCACTGAGGCGCGGGTCGGATGAGCTTGAGAGTGGAGAGCTGGCGGCAGTGGCCATGCCGGTGGAGAGGAAGCTCGGGACGCTGACATTCTGGGAAGAAATGCGGCGCCGGAAGGTGTGGAACGTCGGTGCTGTATACGGCGGGGTCGCGTGGCTCGTTGTGTCGATAGGTGATGTCGTGTTACCGCAGCTCGGATTCGAAGATGCGTTGCGCCATCTGAGCGCCCTGGCCTTGTCCGGTCTCCCGGTCGCCCTGCTTTTGGCCTGGGCGTTTGAGATCACGCCCGAAGAGGGCGTGCACAAGACGGGGAGCTGGGAGGTGGCGAAACCAGATAGCGCCAGAAACTGGCCCCTGCTGTCGACCAGCGCAAAGGTGATCCTGGCCCTGTTGCTGGCGGCTCTGGCCATCTGGTTCTTCGTGATTAAGCCGATGATCACGGGCTGACCGAAAACAGGCCGACTGGAAGCGGATCCAACGCCAGGCTCAGAACACCGAGAACTTCAGCCCTTCCGTGTAGTGCTCGGGACGCTCCCTCACATCGCGCGTGAGCAGTGCGATTTCCTCGGACGCGGCCTCGAGGTTCCGGAGCGTCGCGTTGAGGCTCACGTACAGAGTCGTGTCGTTGACCATCCGTCCCAGGCTTCCCTCGCCGCGGTCGATCTTCCCCAGAATCGAAGCGAGCGCTCGAGATGTTTCGTCGAGATCCGAGCTCGCATCGGCGAGCCGGGCCGTCAGCGTATCGACGTGCGCCAGCGTGCGCTCGAGCTCAGGACCCGAGGTCACTTGCGCCAGCTGGGCGGATGTCGCCGACAGGCTCTGGATGAGTTTCTCGATCGACTGGGATTCCCGCGCTAGCAGAGATTCCAGCTCCTCCATCCCGCTGGCGAACGAACCGATTCCCGATTGAGCGCTGGCGACCGTCGAGTCATTCAGCAGCTTTTGAATCTGAGCCAGGACCTCGGATGCCTCGCCACCGAGGTCGCCCACGAGGTCCTGGAGTCCGGGGGCTCCGCCGGCGGCATAGATCGTGTCTCCCTCGCTCAGGACGCTCGTCGATTCACCGGGTAGCAGGGCGAGAGCGGCCATGCCCAGGAATCCGGCCGTGCGTTCCTCGGCTTTCGTGTCGCTCGGCAGACTGCCGCTGTACGTGATTTCGAGTTGGAGAACCACGCCGTCCGGACGCAATTCGACAGATTTCACCAAGCCTACGTCAACGCCGAGCAGTGTGATGCGCGTGCCGTCGCTGAGCGCACCGGCCTCGGGCGCCCGTGCGAATACTCTGAGCTTCGGCGTGCCTGGCTGGACGCCGCTGATCCAGAAGATCCCCAGGATCAAGGCGATCACGGCGAAGACGAGCATTGCGCCGACCATGATCTCGGTTCGCAACTGGTCCCTCAGTCCGGGATCTCTCATCCGTCAAATACCTCGGTTTCGAGCTTGGGGTGGAGGAAGTCCTGTACGATCGGGTCCCGCGATTCCCGCAGCTCAGTTGGTGTGCCGGATGCCTGGACGCGTCCGTTGGCGAGCAGCACGATCCGGTCGCCGAGATAGAAGGCGCTCTCGACATCGTGCGTCACGATGATGCTGGTCGCTCCGAGCTCACCCTGCAGGCGTGCGATAAGCCGATTGATCACGTTCGCGTTCACCGGGTCGAGGCCGGTCGTGGGCTCATCGTACAGAATGTACTTCTGCCGGCCGACGATAGCCCGGGCGATCGCCACTCGTTTCTGCATTCCGCCGGACAGCTCGGACGGGAGCAGGTGGAGCACCTCTTTGCCCAGGTTCACGTGCGAGATCGCTTCGTGAACGAGCGGATCGTCGAGCGCGTAGACCTTCCGACAATGCTCTTCCGGGAGCCCGAGCTGGATGTTCTGACCGGCTGTAAGAGAATCGAACAGGGCCGAGTTCTGAAACACATAGCTGATCTTGGAGCGGATCTCCTTGATCTCTTTTCCGCCGGCTCTGGGAACGGACATGCCTTCGACCAGGATCTCCCCATCGTCGGGATCGAACAGCCCGACGATGTGCTTCAGCAGGACGCTCTTTCCCGTGCCCGAGGGGCCCATGATCACGAGGCTCATGCCTTCGTGGATATTGAGATCGACACCGTCCAGCACGGCCCTGTTGTTCAGCACCTTCCGCAGGCCCCGGATCTCGATCATCTGGTGACTTCTCCGGGGCTCATTGGAACGCCTTGTACAGAGGCGCGAGAAATACATCGAGCATCATGATCGCGACGATGATCGCTACCACTGCTTTGGTTGCCGTGCGTCCTACCCCTGCCGCCCCACCTTCTGCCTGGAATCCGACGTAGCAGGCCGTAAACGTGATCGTGATGCCGAAGAAGAAGGCCTTCACCAGCGAGAAGATGAGAGCCGGCGCGTGGTAGTAATCTCGGACCCCGAACACATATTCTTGCGTGGTCATCGGAAGCAGCGCGATCGCCGACAGCCAGCCACTCCAGATGCCGACGATGTTCGCGAAGATCACGATCGGGACCATCATGATCGCGCCCGCTACGACGCGTGGCGCGATCAGCTCCGTGACCGGATCCCGGCCGAGCGTTCGCAGTGCGTCGATCTGGTTGGTCACCTTCATCGTACCAAGCTCGGCACCGATCCCCGAGCCAACTCGACCGGCCATGATGATTGCGGAGAGCAGCGGTCCGAGCTCGGTCAGCATGCCCGCGGCGACGGTGTTTCCTACCACCCACATCGGGATATCGGTGAACTGATATCCACTCTGCTGAGCGAGTATCGATCCGCTCAGGGATGCGACCAGGAGAACCAGCGGCAGACTGTCGATCCCGATTCTCTTGGCCTGGGCGAACGCCTCCCGGCGGTACTCTCGCGGCTTGAGCACGGCCACGAACGTCGCGGCCGCGAGAATTCCGGCCCTGCCCATGTGGCGTGCGGCCGTGAGCCCGCCGCGGCCGATGCGCGCCAGGATTGCGGTGGCCCGACCTGGCGGTTCCGCGTCGACTCGTTCGTGTGAATCCAATGTTTCCCTGGAATCCACAGACCTTCTCGAGAGTGTGTCCACTGGAAGGAGCGGGGCCGGACGGTGTCTCGTTCGGCGCGGACCAATCGCTCCGCGTCTATCTCAGAACTCACAAAGCTACAACGATCGGACGGCCGTGCAACAGCGGTTTCCCCGCCGTTCAGACAGCGCCGGCGTCGTCCCTCGTCGCACCGTGATTTGATCGATCAGGCGTGCTGTCCGACTCAGGAGTCCGAAGCGGGCGCCGAACCGGCCGACGGCCGCTACCGGGCCGTGGCCGGGTGGCAGCAGAGTCCGTTGGAGGCGGGGCTTCGACCTCAGGTAGCGTGTCGCCGGCAGCAGCGGACTCGATCCGAGTCCCCGAGTCAGCGGGGATCGCGAGGCTTGGGATCGCGAGGCCCGGGATCGCAAAACCGGGGTTCGCGAGACTCGGGATCGCGATCCTGGGTTCCGGATCACCTCCCTGAACCTCGGGATCGTCTTCCGCGGACGGGTCAGTGCCCGAATCCAGCGTGTCCATGCCGGCCACGGCGTCGAGCCGATCGAATCGTGCCGCTTGGGCCACCGAATCCGCCCGGATGGAATCGGCGCGCATGGAGTCGGCCCGAACGGAATCTGCATCGAGCGAATCGGCGAGAGTCGCGATCCGCTCTGCGAGGATCTGCATCCTGCTGGGGTCGGGTCCGACCACGTCGGAGAATGCGACGATCTCGGCTGCCGTGACACCATGACGGTGCAGCACCTCCGTCCGGACGGAGTCCGCGAGGCGATCTCGTTCGATCTGCCCCCGGGCGGTTGGAGGCCGGCGCCGAAGCCGAGTCAGCTCAGCCATCACTTCGACATACGAGTCATCCGGGATCGGAGGAATGAGGTACTCACTTGTCGCACGCTCATCACAGCCCGTGACGAGCGATAGCATGATTGCAAGATGGCTGAGCCGTGAGACCGGGGTCATGGGGCGGAGGCTAGACACCGGACCCGGGCATGTCAACGAGGCTGGCCGGGCATCGTTGAACGCACGTGTGGGGCGGGCTAGGTTCGATCCGATCCCGTCGGACGAGCTGGCGGGTCTCCGGTCACACGCAACCGCGGCTCTTCAATGCTCATCACTCGCCTTCCTCGGAGATTCTCCGGCTTTTCCATTCTGGCCCGCATCGGAGCGGTTAGTCTCGTGCTGGGGATTCCGGGCACGGCCCCCGTGTGCGCGCAGGGCATACCTTCGCCCGGCGAGTTTTTCGGCCTCGAGCCCGGCGAGAGGTTCACGGACGTCGGCGCAGTCCAGAGCTATGCCGAGGCTCTCGCGGCCGCGTCGGAGGAGGTGGAGCTCCGGCACTACGGCGTCACGCCGGAAGGTCGACCTCTGATGCTGCTGGTGCTGAGTCGGGCCGGAACCCTGGAGAATGTGGATCGAAGTCTCGAGTCCCTCGCCCGTCTGTCGGATCCGGATCTCCCGGCCGGTGACGCTTCGAAGATCGCGCGACGGGAGAAGGCCGTCGTGTGGTTCACCTACGGTGTTCACGGAGACGAGAGCTCTTCCACGGAGGCGGCGTTGTGGACCGCGTGGGATCTTGCGTCGGGGACGAGCGGCAGCTCCCAGGTCCTCGACTCGCTGATCGTGGTCATCGACCCCTCGGCAAACCCGGATGGCAGGGACCGCTACGTTCAGTGGTATCGCTCGGTTCGAGGCCTGGAACCGAACCCCGAGCCATCGTCGGCGGAGCACCACCAGCCCTGGCCCGGAGGCCGGTTCAATCACTACCTGTTCGACCTGAACCGGGACTGGACCTGGGCGTCCCAACCCGAGACCCGGGCGAGGCTTGGCGAGTTCGATCGCTGGCACCCGGTGGTGCACGTGGACTTCCACGAAATGGAACCCGGCAGCACCTACTTCTTCTTTCCCGCGGCATCTCCGGTGAATCCGATCTATCCCGATTATACGTTGCGCTGGGGAGAGTACTTTGGTCGCGAGAACGCGCGGGAGTTCGATCGAAGGCGGTGGCTGTACTACACGCAGGAGAGATTCGACCTGTTCTACCCGGGCTACGGAGATACATGGCCGAGCCTGGTCGGGGCCATCGGGATGACCTACGAGCAGGCTGGAGGGGGTGGAGCGGGCCTCTCCGTCCGACGGGCTGATGGAAGCACTCTGACGCTCGCGGACCGGCTCGAACACCATCGAGTGGCCGGACTCACGACGCTCCGGGCCGCCGCGGCCCGCAAGTCCGACCTCCTGCTGGATTACGCGGAATTCCACCGGAGCCTGCGCGACGGATACCCGGATGTTCTCCTCGTACCCGGCGAGGAGTCGGCAGCGCTGGATGCACTTTCGGCGATACTGCTGTTACAGGGGATCGAGGTCGAGCGTGCGACGAGGCCATTCGGAGCGAAGGCATCGCCCCATGCGGGCTTCGACGCGAGGAACGAATTCCCGGAGGGGACGCTCAGGGTCCGGTCGGCCCAGCCAAGGGGCCGGCTGGCCGTAACGCTGCTGCAGCCGGAGACCCTGCACCCGGAGTCGGGCTCCAACCGGACCTACGACATCACGGCATGGTCCCTCCCGTACGCGTTTGGCGTCGAAGCTCACACCACGAGCGAGTCCATCAACGCCTCTTCGTTCGAGCAGGTGCGGGAGCAGGCGGCTGCCGTGGATGAGAAAGTGCCGTTCGAGGAGACGAGTCCGATTGGATGGCTCGTGCCTCCTACGCTGCAGAGTGTCGCGCCATTGTACCGCTGGCTGTCTGCGGAAGGCCGGGCGGTCGCGCTGGAAAGCGAATTCGTCATCGACGGTCATCGGTGGCCTCCGGGGACGCGGTTCGTGCCGGCGGACTCGGGAGGCGCGGATCGGCTCGTCGAGTCCGGGCTTGCGTCGTTCGCGGTCCCCGTCCGCTCGGCGTTGACGGAGGAGGGGAGGGATCTCGGCACCCCCTGGTCAGTGGGTATGCGGTCCCAGCGCGTCGGGGTATTTCGTGGAGAGGGGATCCGGCCCACGAGCTTTGGAGCTGCCTGGTACTTCCTCGAGCGATTGGTGCAGATTCCGTTCGATGCTCTGGATCTGTCCGCCGTAGCCGGGCTGGATCTGTCCAAATGGGATGTTCTCGTTCTGCCGGATGGATCGCCCGGTCGAACTCTCGACGAGCGCGCCACCGAAGCGCTCGAGACCTGGCTCGAGGCAGGGGGCACTCTCGTCGCTTCGGCCGGATCGGCCCGATGGGCCAGCGAGGAATTCACTGACATCGAGGCCCGGTCGGCGGAGCCGGACTCTCTCTCTCCGGAGGAGCGCCGTCGACACGCGCTGCTCACCCGGAACGAGAAGCGAGTGGAGCGCTGGGATCGGGCGGTGACCGGTGTCATTCTGCCTGTGCAGTCTGATCCCTCTCACCCGCTGGGCTGGGGTGCCGGTCTCGGAAATCAGGCGGGAAGGAAATTCGTGCTCCACATCGCGGATCTCGCGTTCGAACCTGCCGACGGCTTTGAGACGGTCATCTCGTTCGAGGAGGATCTACGGGCCGTGTCCGGAGTGATGAGCGATGCGAAGCTGGAGGAGCTCTCTGCATCGTCCTGGCTCGCCTCTGCCCGGGCAGGTGATGGCCGGGTGATCCTGTTCGCCGACGATCCGCTGTTCCGACTGATGTGGCCGTCACAGTTCATCCTGTTCTCGAATGCTCTGCTCCTCGGGCCTGTCATGCGGTGAGAAACCGCCGGGACCCGCCGTCACGGCGGGCTTTCTGCCGTTTCGGCAGGTGTTCGAGGGCATGCCTCTTGCCCGGTTGAGCGACAACTCTGATCGGAGGATTCTGACCATGATTGACGAGCGGGATGCGGGAGCGGAGTCGACCGGGGTTGACGAGTCTCCTGAAGACGAAAACGGGGAACAGACCACGGAGCAGGCAGAGCGAGTGAATCGTCCGAGTCCGCTCAGCGATATCCAGGGCTTCGTGGAGGATATGTTTGAGAGTATCCGGACGTTCGGCCCGACGGTTCCAGGTAAACATCCGCGGATGGAAATGGCCGAGTCCTCCGACGCCTACTACTTCCAGCTGGATCTGCCTGGCGTCACACGGGACTCTCTCGAACTGGAGACGGTCGGAGACGAGCTGCGGCTGAGCGGTCGCCGTGCGCGCTCCGAGTACCCGGATGGCGCCGTCGTGCAGCGAACCGAGAGAGTCTACGGCCGCTTCCAGAGGACGTTCCGGATTCCCGGCGACGTGGACGCGGATGGGATCCGCGCGAAGCTGGAGAATGGAATCCTCGAGCTGCGTCTTCCGCGACGCGGGGATGGAGATGGCAGGAAAGTCTCGATTGACTGAACCAGCCAGGATGTGAGCGAATTCGCGCATGAATGAACACTGCTTCATCAGCATGGGGATAAACACGGGCACATGATACCAGCCGAGCGACTTACCATACGGGCGGCCGAGGCTCTGAGCACGGCCGCCGAACTGGCGAGAAAAGAAGGAAATCCGGCTGTCGAAGACCTGCACCTGCTCGCGGCGCTGCTCGAGCAGGACGAGGGGATCGTCGATCCGATCCTCCGTAAGGCGGGCGCAGACCCGGCTGTGGTGGCCGGCGGTGTCAGGGCGGGGCTCGAACGTCTGCCCCGACAATCCGGCGCGGCGCCGGCGGCCAGTCGGGAACTCGTGCGAGTAATGGACGCTGCGGACTCGGAGGCACGCTCTCTGGGGGACCAGTACGTGTCGACCGAGCATTTGCTGGTCGCGCTGGCAGACAGGGCCGCCAGCACCACGAGCGAAGTCCTGGCAGCAGCAGGGGCGACTCAGGAGTCTTTGCGAGAAGCGCTCAGCGCGGTGCGAGGCCCGCACCAGGTAATGGACCAGGAAGCTGAAGGAAAGTACCAGGCCCTGGAGCGGTTCGGCGTGGATCTCACCGAGCGGGCCCGGCGCGGCGAATTGGACCCCGTGATCGGTCGGGATCCGGAGATCCGCCGGGTAATGCAGGTCCTGTCGCGGCGGACGAAGAACAACCCGGTGCTCATCGGCGAGCCGGGTGTGGGGAAGACCGCGATAGCCGAAGGACTCGCCCAGCGGATCGTCGAGGGCGATGTGCCGGAAAGCCTGAAGGAAAAGAAACTCATTCAGCTCGACATCGCGGCAATGCTCGCCGGGGCGAAGTTCCGGGGAGAGTTCGAGGAGCGCCTGAAGGCCACGTTGAAGGAGATCACCGAGGGTAAGGGAAAGTTCATCGTCTTCCTGGACGAACTGCACACGATCGTCGGAGCAGGCGCGGCCGAGGGGGCCGTGGACGCCGGCAACATGCTCAAGCCTCCGCTGGCACGCGGAGAGCTGCGAATGGTCGGCGCCACTACGCTCGATGAATATCGCAAGCACATCGAGAAGGATCCCGCGCTGGAGCGTCGGTTCCAGCCGGTATTCGTGGGGGAGCCCGGGGTCGAGGAGACGATCGCCATCCTCCGTGGACTGAAGCAGAAGTACGAGGTGCACCACGGAGTTCGGATCACGGATCCGGCGATTGTCGCTGCCGCCCGTCTGTCGGATCGATACATCGGAGATCGGTTCCTGCCCGACAAGGCGATCGACCTGGTGGACGAAGCCGGGTCGCGACTCCGCATCGAGATCGACTCGATGCCGGAGGAGATCGACATGCTCGACAGGCGCCACACCCAGCTGGAGATTGAGCGGGAGGCGCTGAAGGAGGAGAGTGATCCGAAGAGTGCCGAACGGCTGGCCGTACTGGAAGCGGAGCTCGCTGGGATTCGCGAAGAACTCTCGGGGATGAAGGCGCGCTGGACGCTGGAAAAGGAAGCGATCGAGCGGGTCCGGGAGCAGAAGCGGATGATCGAGGAACTCGGCGTCCAGGCCGAGCAGGCCACGCGCACGGGAGACCTGCAGCGTGCGGCTGAGATCTCCTACGGTCAGATTCCAAGGGCTCAGGAGGAGCTCGAGGCGGCCGAGGCGGAGCTGACGCGAATGCAGGAGGGCGAGAGCTTCCTTACCGAGGAAGTAGGGCCGGAGGACATAGCCGAAGTGGTCGCGAACTGGACAGGAATTCCGGTGGCTCGGATGATGGACGACGAACGCGAGCGGCTGACGAATCTGGAGGACCACCTGCACGAGCGGGTCGTGAGCCAGGAGGAGGCGATCACGGCGATCTCGAACGCCGTTCGCAGGAGCCGGGCCGGGCTTCAGGATCCGAATCGGCCGGTGGGAAGTTTCATATTCCTCGGACCGACCGGGGTGGGGAAAACGGAAACGGCGCGGGCGCTGGCGGAATTTCTGTTCGATAACGAGGATGCGCTGGTCCGACTCGATATGTCCGAGTACGGTGAACGCCATGCGGTCGCCAGGATGATCGGGGCTCCGCCCGGATACGTGGGATACGAGGAAGGCGGCCAGCTTACGGAGGCGGTTCGCCGCCGACCGTACAGCGTGGTGCTGTTCGACGAGATCGAAAAGGCGCACCCGGATGTGTTCAACGTTCTGCTCCAGATCCTGGATGACGGACGACTGACGGATGGGCAGGGGCGGACCGTGGATTTCCGGAACACTGTGATCATCCTGACGAGCAACATCGGAAGCGCGTGGATCCTCGAGCACTCGGGCGAAGACTGGGAATTGATCGAGGCGAAGGTGCTCGAAGCGCTGCGCCAGGGCTTTAAGCCCGAGTTCCTGAATCGTATTGATGAAAATATTGTATTCAAGCCACTTACGAAGGAACATCTCGAGCAGGTCGTGAAGTTACAGCTCGATCGACTGTCGGAACTCCTGCGGGAGCGGGAAGTGACTCTGGAGATCACGCCGGAGGCACGACGCCTGATCGCCGAGGAGGGTTACGATCCTGCGTTTGGCGCGCGCCCGATGAAGCGAGCGATCCAGCACATGGTGTCGGATCCGCTGGCCATGGCGTTCCTCGATGGCCGGTTTTCGGACGGCGATACGATCCGGATTGACGTGGGGTCAGGTTCGGAGCTGGAGTTCGAGCGGTTCGAGGCTTGACGGCCTTACCGGTCGAGACGGAGTATGATTGCCGGGGGGCTGGTCGACGCGCTGCGCGCGGAGCGGCTCGAGCCCGTGATCTCAGTTTCTGGAGGGTTCCTTGATCCGACTCACTCGTGCGCGTGCCGCCTGGCTCGTTCCTCTCGCTGTCGTCGCATCAGGCCTGTCGAGCTGCGCCTCGTCCGGAGGTGGAGGCGATTCATGGTCGAGCGGAACGCCGGGAGCCGCGACTTCCGAGATGGCGGTTCGCGGTTTCCTGGACGGAGCGAACGCCGAGGACTACTCGCGCATGATGAATCTGTTCGGCACTGCGGATGGGCTCGCCGTGGAGGAGTTCGGGGTCCAGGACATCGAAGCGCGCATGATCTTCCTGTCGCAGCTTCTGAAGCACGAAAGTTACACGCTCAGCCAGAGAAACCTGGCGATGCTCGGACCCGACCGGGTGCGGTACGAGGTACGCATGACCGGCACCCGGAAGGGAAATGTGGTCGTTCCGGTGATCGCGATTCCCGATGGATCCGGGCGCTGGTACGTGGAGCGATTGAACCTGGATGCTCTGACCGCGGGTATTTGAACCGGAGCGCGGTCAGGAGGCCACGGATCCAGGGGGCGGGCTTTGGCTCATGTCGGCAGCTTCGGCCAGCTCTATCAGCACTCCACCGGCAGACTGCGGATGCAGGAAGGCCACGCGATGTCCGCCGGCACCCGTCCGGATTCCGGGTGGAATTGGCTCGAGACCCGCGTCTTCGGCCCGGCCGAGCGCGGCCTCGAGGTCGGGAACGCTCAGGCAGATGTGATGGATGCCCGCTCCTCGCTTCTCGAGGTGTCGGGCGATCGGGGAATCGGGATCAGTCGGCTCGAGAAGTTCGACGCGTCCGGGGCCCTCGCCAAAAAACGCGATGCGGACCTGTTCGGCGGGAACTTCCTCTTCGCCGGAGACGTTTCGTCCGAGCAGGGCCGCCCAGATCGGGATTGCCTCGGAGAGGGATTTGACCGCGATTCCAATGTGGTCGATCTTGTCCAAGCGATTTCGCTCCATGAGCGGATCAGTACAGGCAGGGCGTTCAGTTCGACGCCTGCGTTGGAATCGAATCTAGGTCTGATGCAGGTGCAGGTTCAACACGAAAGCGGAGAGTGTGACGTGGCAAGTGCCGAGATCAAGCAGATCACGGATGAAAATTTCGGGGCCGAGATCGAATCTTCGAAAGGCCTCGCGATCGTGGATTTCTGGGCCGAGTGGTGTGGTCCGTGTCGAATGGTGGGACCGATCGTCGCAGAACTCGCCGAGGAGTACGCGGGCAAGGTGAAGGTCGGTAAGCTGGACGTGGACGCGAACCGGGTGACCGCAGGGCGGTTCAGCGTCCGTTCGATCCCGACCATCCTTTACTTCAAGGACGGTGAGCTGGTCGATCAAGTCGTCGGGGCGGTCCCGAAAAAGTACCTCGAGGAGAAGATCCTGGAGTACGTCTGAGGTACCGGAAGTCGGCCGGGGTAACACCGGCCCCTGTTCGCGCCCTCCGCTCCTTCGGGTGACGGGGGGCGCGGTCGTGTGATGCGCGAAGCCGCGATATTCCTGGTCGGGACACCGATCGGAAATCTCGACGATATTTCGCCCCGTGCAGTAGAGACGCTCGGGGCCGTGGATGTGGTGTACGCGGAAGACACGCGCCGCACGGTGGGTCTGTTCCGTCGTTTCGGGATCTCGACCCCTCTCCGTTCGCTCCATGAGCACAACGAGGCCGCTCGCTCCGAGGAAATCGTCGAACGATTGCGCTCGGGGCAGAGCTGTGCCCTCGTGAGCGATGCGGGAGCACCGGGCGTGTCGGACCCGGGCGCACGCCTCGTACGAGCCGTAACGGAGGCAGGATTTCCGGTGCTCGCGGTTCCCGGTCCTTCCGCAGTCACTGCAGCCGTCGGGCTTTCCGGTCTCCCGGCTGACCGCTTTGCGTTTCTCGGATTTGCCCCCCGCAAGGGCCGGGAGCGGGCTGGCTGGCTGGAACAGTGCGCTTCGTCTCCGATCACCGTCATCGCGTTCGAAGCACCGGGAAGGGTCTCGGCGCTGTTGTCGGACTGGCAGGCTATGGGGCTTGGAGATCGAGCATGCTGCGTCTGCCGTGAGATCACGAAGCTGCATGAAGAGTCCCGGCGGGGAACGGTGGGATCCCTCGCGGACTATTACCGGTCGAACGAAGTGCGGGGCGAAGTCACGCTCGTTCTCGAAGGGTGTCCGGACAGCGGGGCCCCGCGCGCAGACCCGGCAGCGGTACGGGCGCTGGCGTTGAGCCTGGCCCGGGCCGGACTGAGCACCAGGGAGATCGTCGAGCGGCTCCGATCCGATTTCGGCCTCGCTCGTAACGAGGCGTACGACATTGCCGTGGCCGCAGGGGAGGAAGAGGGGCGGAGCTCGTGACCGACGCGGATGCGGAACGGCAGCTCGAGCGGGTAGATCGGCTCGCCGCGCGGCTCAGGATGCGGGCCGGGTTCGTGTTCGTGGCCGTGACGCTGGCGGCGGTGCTCGTCGTGCCGGCGGTGCTCGCGTGGCTTCCACGCGGATGGTGGAGTACTCCAGGATCCCCTGTACCGCTGGTCGCAGCCGTTACACTGCTGGTGGGGATCTCATGGCTTGCGCTTCGGGCCGCGCGGGCACACCGGCGGTTGCGTGTCCGGCAGCTGATTCCGGAGGTCGAGACAAGCGCGGGTCTCCGTCGAGGAGAATTGGAAGGCGCGCGAGAGCTTGCAGCGGTGCCGCCTGGTGCGTCGCCATCCCTCGCCTCGAGGCAACGCGCGCGTGTTGCGGGGAAGCTCTCTGGAAGAGCGGATTCCGATCTGGTCCCCGCCCGCTTCCGGGAATCCCGGCGGCGGGTGTGGCTTTCGGTGGGCGGTTCCGGGCTGGCCTTTCTCTGTCTCGTTGCGACGATCGCCGTCAGACCCGCCGAGTCGCGTGGAGCGGCCGTAGCCCTGGTCCGGCCGTGGCGCCTGGCGTTTCCTCCTCCCCCGCCACCGATGCACATCGAGCAAGTGGGCGGACCCGTGCTGAGGGGGGAGCGTGCCAGGGTCCGCGTGCACGCGCCGGAACGCCGAATCGTGAGGTTGCACTGGCGTGTCGAGGGGGAGCCGGTCCGAACCGCGGGCGTATCCGTGGACGAATCCCGTGGATCGGCGGAAGGGAATACGGGACCCGTGCACGTTCCGATGACAGTGTGGGCGGAAGATCTGGACGGCCGGGCCTCGGACTCTCTCGTGGTGTGGCCGGTCGATCCACTCCTCGCTGTAGAGCTTCAGGTCATCATCCTCGCACCCGCGTGGACCGGTGGGCAGTCCGACACGCTGGAAAGTCCGATTCCCTCGCTGATGGTCGAGCCGGGAACGACGCTGCTGGTGTCCGGTCGGACGAACCACCCCCTGCGTGCTGGTTCACTCGTCTCCTCACCAGGGGATTCGGCCGTCGGCCTGAGCGTCGCGGGGAACCGGTTCACAGGCGAGCTCCGACCGGTCGAGGACGGCTCCTGGAGCTTCGATCTCATTCCATCGGCTTCGGTGCCGGGCATCCGGCCCCCGCCACCGCTCGAAATTCACGTCGTCAGCGACAGATCACCGGTAGTGCGCGTCATCCGTCCGGGTCGAGATGTCGAGGTGACGATCGAGCCGACCCTGCCTCTCGTGGTTGACGCCTCTGACGATGTGGGGATCCGCCGACTCGACCTGGCGACGTGGCGCGTTTCGGCGGCCGGCGTCCGGGAAGATCCGGTTCACTCGAAGCTGGCCGACGGATCCGGACAGCCCAGGCGAATCGTTGAGTCGGAGCTTCGGCTGGCCGAGCTGTCGCTCGCTCCTGGTGATACGCTGTTCTACCAGGTCCATGCTCGAGATGGAAATCCAGCGACGGCGGTCGGCTCCTCTCGGATCTGGCGTGTCGTGATGCCGTCGATCGAGGAACTGCGACGAAGCGCTACCGAGCAGACGGGTGAACTGGCCGAGGAAGCCGGTGTCCTCGCCGACGATGTCCGGGACCTTGGTGAGCGGGCCCGGGAGGCGTCGGCAAGCATGGCTTCTGCTGTTGACGCCGGTGGGATCGGATTCGAGGCGACGGAGGAGGCGCGAGCGGTCGATGAACTCGGCCGGGACGTGGAGCGTCACATGGAAGAGCTCGAGCAGGAACTCGCGGAACTTAAGCGGGGACTCGAGTCGTCGCCCATAAACGAGCCGTCGCTGCGGCACCGGCTCGAGGAGCTGGAGTCGCTGTTCCGGGAACTGCGTGAGTCGGGTCTGGCCGAACGGTTGCGGGCGCTGGAAGAGGCCCTGAGGGGTCTCGATCCCGGTGCCGTGAGAGATGCCCTGGAAGCCGTGTCGGACCAGGCCACGGAGCTGGGGCGCCGGGTGGACGAGGCGGCCGACCTGATGGAGCGGGTGGCCACGGAACAGGCGACGCGGGATGCCGCTCTCGAGGCGGTGGAGCTGGCTGAGCGGCAGGCACGGGCCGCGGAGAGCTATGCGGACTCGGAGCGTTGGGCGGTGGCCGAGGCCGATCTGGCCGCGGAGGCCGAAGAACTGGCGGAGCGGTTGCAGGAAGTGAAAGACCGCCTCGAGGCCAATGCTGCTGATCGATCCGCGGATTCCGT
>CBDUVN010000012.1:0-37354 GCA_965370685.1 uncultured bacterium
CCCGCCTGGCTGCCCGGCGACGAGCGCCTGTGGATCGTCGTCGCCCTGTCGATCTTCGTCATGGTCTACGCCAGCATCTCGGGCCTGTGGGGGGTCGTGGCGACGGACTTCTTCCAATTCGGTCTCGCGATGCTCGGCGCCCTGCTGGTGGCGGGATATGCGATCAGCGATATCGGCGGCCTCGCGGCCCTGAAGGAGGGCGTGATCGCGGCGGGTCGCGAAGACGCCCTGCGGCTCGTTCCCCGTCCGGGATCACCGGACCTGCCGATGGGAACTTTTCTCGCCTATCTCGGAATCCAGTGGTGGGCCTGGCGTCGTTCCGACGGTGGTGGGGAGTTCGTGCAGCGCATGTCGGCCTGTCGGACGGAGCGCGACGCGGAGCGCGCCGCCTGGCTGTTCAACATCCTGCACTACGTGGTGCGCGCCTGGCCGTGGATCCTGGCCGCGCTGGCCGCGCTCGTGCTGTTCCCGGACCTCGAGGACCCGGAGATGGGCTATCCGCTTCTCATGCTCCGCTACCTGCCCGCGGGAGTCCTGGGGATCGTCGTAGCGTCGTTCGTCGCCGCCTTCATGTCCACCGTATCGACGCAGATCAACTGGGGCGCGAGCTACCTGGTAAACGACCTGTATGCGCGGTTTATCGACCCCGAGGCAGGACAGCGGAAGCTGGTGACGCTGGGCCGGCTCGCCTCGGTCGTGATCGTGGCCGCGGGCGGAGTCGCGGCGTTCGTGGCCAACGATATCGGAACGGTGTTCCGGTTCATGATCGCGATCGGGACGGGGCCCGGGGCGGTCCTCATCCTGCGCTGGTTCTGGCCGCGGGTGAATGCGTGGGCCGAGCTCGCCTCGATGCTGGCTGGTTTCGCGATTGCGCTGGCCTCCTATCTTCCGGTGTTCGGTGGAATGGGATTCGGGCTGCGGTTGACGGTTACCGCGTTCGGCGCGGCGGCGGTCTGGATTCCGGTGATGTGGCTCACCCCGCCCGAAACGGACGAGACGCTGGAAGGGTTCTACCGACGGGTGAGGCCGGCAGGGCCGGGCTGGGACCGATTCCGCATTCAGACCGGTCTCGAACCCGACGCACCGCTTCGTGATGACCTGATCCGAACCCTGTTCGCCGCGCTTCTCCTGTTCGGAGGGATGTTCGCCCTTGGCGGTGCGTTGCTGCTCGAGCCGGTGACGGCCGGGATCTCAGCGGTCGTAGCGGCGATCGGCCTCGCCGGACTTGTCAGATACCGTACACGAGAGGTGAGACCATGATCGAGCCCTGTGTGCCCAGTCGACACCTCCGATGCGCGTGGCCGGTGCATGCGGCTGTGCTCCTCGCGGTTGCAGTGCTGACCTCCTGCGCCACGACGGCGGACCCCGAGACGACGGTACCACCCGGCGTGATGCGGTCTTCGCTGCCGCCGGTCCCCGCCGTGACGGGCCCGCTGTCCATGTACGTCGAGTATCCCGATTCGCTGCAGAGGATCACGGCACGGGACTCGAACTTCGTGTTCGGCACCATCGGAACCGGCGATGCGACACTGATCATCGACGGCGAATTCGTGGAAGTCGAGCCGAACGGGGCGTTCCTCGCCTGGCTTCCAGTTCCAGCGGCGATTCGCGGCGACACCGCCGTGTATCATCTCGTCGCTCGTCGCGGCGCGGAAACGGATTCGCTGCTGCATCCGATACGAGTGCCGACTTCCGAGGAGTCGACGTGGGATGAGGGGCAGCTGCTCGATCCCGACTGGCTCGGCGTGCGCACGGAACGGTGGGCGTACCCGGACGAGTCCATCAGCATCGAGCTGCGCGCGATCCCCGGGGCGAAAGTCGAGCTGGTGGCGGGCCGCACGCGGATCGCGCTCGAGCCCGGGCCGCGACCCGACCTTCGCGTTCTCACGCTGTCGGCGGACGAGCTGTACCGGACGGCCTGCGTGCCCGAGGACTGCAACTGGTCTGATCGGGCGGATTCGCTGCGGATGGAGGTCCGTGCGACACTGGGAGACGACGAACAGACCGAGCCGCTCGTCCTGCCGCTGAGAATCCTCGATCCGATTCACCCGACGGTGGTCCGGCTGCGGGATGTGCCGGACGAAGTGAACGGAAACGACGGAATGGTCGTCGCGCGGCCGGCGACGTTCGGTCCCTACCGCTGGCGGTTTCCCGACGGCACGCGGGCGGTCGTGGACCTCCGCGTCGGAGACCGGATCCGCCTCCGCCTCGCCCCCGGCCTGAATGCCTGGGTCACGGCCGAGGACGCTGAAATCCTCCCGGCAGGGACTCCCGCGCCGCGCTCAGCGGTAGGCGACCTGCGGTTCGAGCCGCACGGCGACCGGGTCTCGCTGTCGATTCCGCTGGCCTCGGCCCTGCCCCTCGAGGTCACGCAACCGGACGACCGGACGCTCGAGATCACACTGTACGGGGCGACCGGCGTGACGAACCGCGTGGCGCTCGGCCCGTCTCCCCGGCTCGTGGAGTGGGCGGAGTGGACACAGCAGCCGGGTGCTGTGTGGCGGCTCCGGGTCAGGTTAACCGGACCGGTGTGGGGATGGCGGGCCCGGTACGACGAGGCGGACACCGGGCGTGCGACTCTCGTGCTCGAGTTGCGTGGCGCGCCAGCGATCGACACCGTGAATCCGCTGGCCGGCCGCCGGATCGCCATCGATCCCGGTCATCCCGGCGCGGGAGCCACCGGACCCACTGGCTACTACGAGGGCGATGCGAACCTGGCGATCGGCAGGATCCTCGAGCGGATCCTGGCGGAACGCGGAGCCGATCCGATCCTCATCCGGAACGATCGGGAGCAGATGGGCCTGTATGAAAGGACCGGCGCCGCCGAGGAGGGCGATGCCGAGCTGTTCGTTTCGATCCATAACAACGCTTTGCCCGATGGCGTACGGCCGTTCGGACGCGAGGGAACGAGCACGTATTACTTCCATCCGCAGGCCGCGGGGCTCGCTTCCGCCGTGCAGGAGGGGATGCTGGCGACGATGCGCCTCCGGGATCTCGGCGTGTTCTGGGGGGATCTCGCCGTGTGCCGGATGTCGTGGATGCCGAGTATCCTGACAGAAGGTGCGTTCATGATGATGCCGCGCCACGAAGCTGCTCTCAGGAACCCGGGGTTCCAGGAGCTGTACGCCCGTGGAGTGGCGGACGGGATCGAAGCGTTCCTCCGCGACACGGCCGGGAGAGTTTCCGAATGAACGAGCTGAGCCTCCGGACCGCCGTCCGACCGCAGATCGCCGAGGGAGCCTGGATCGCGCCGTCGGCCGATGTTATCGGGGACGTGACGCTCGGGGCTCACGCGAGCGTGTGGTACCAGTGCGTTCTGCGCGGCGACATCGCACCGATCTCGGTCGGGCCCGGGACGAACATCCAGGACCTCACGATGGTCCATGTCGACGTGGACCGTCCATGCCGGATCGGGGCGGAGGTCGGAATCGGGCATCGAGCCATCATTCACGGCTGCGACATCGAGGACGGCTGCTTGGTCGGCATGGGGGCCGTGATCCTGTCCGACGCGATCGTGGGAGCGGGCTCGGTGATCGCGGCCGGGGCGCTGGTGACGGAGGGAGCCCGAATCCCGGCGGGGAGCCTGGTCGTCGGAATTCCGGGCCGGGTAGTGAGGCCCGTGGATGACGGCCTCAGGGCACGAATCAGGCTCACCGTGGATCACTACCGGGCCCTCAAGGACCTGCATTCGGGAGGCCGCTGGCAACCCCCGGTCTGATCCTCGATTTGGCCCGGAAATCCGGCAATGAGCTGGGATCGCCAGATAAGGGAAATTGGCCCTTGACCCCTATATGTAGGGGGGTTATTCTGGGTCCACCCCAAGATATTGGGGTGTGCGCGAGTGGTCCCCGAGGCTACTCGAGGTCGGCCGAGCTTGTCCCGCCCGGTCCGCAGCAGATCGCCTTACCACAGTCGGAGGACGTTACTTAAGGGTGCATCGCACCCCCGGGGAGTCGTCGCCATCAGAGGCGGGCAGAAGCAGACGCAACAAGCATGAAATCCGGTCGTAGGGACCGGTAACGATATATGAAGCCGATAGACGATCACGACAGATGGAAGTAGCGAGGACACACTGATGCACGGCCCCGACACGACGATTTCCATGAAGCCCGCGATCGGCCTGGCCGGTCTGGAGAACACCCCGTCCGAATTGCCGGAGCCCCTGCTCTCGGACAACGCGACCACGGTGCTCGCGAAGCGGTACTTGAGAAAGGGTCCGGATCTCGAGCCGAATGAATCACCCACGGAGATGTTCTGGCGGGTCGCCAGGGTGATCGCCGGGGTGGACGCACGCTACGGCGCGGGCGCGGAGCGGGTGGAGCAGGTCGCTCGCACGTTCTACGAGATCATGGCGCGCGGGGAGTTCGAGCCGAACAGCCCGACGCTGATGAACGCCGGGCGCCCGCTGGGACAGCTGTCCGCCTGCTTCGTCCTGCCGGTCCCGGACAGTCTCGAGGGGATCTACGAGACGCTGCGTGACATGGCGCTGATCCACCAGTCAGGCGGCGGCACGGGCTTCGGATTCAGCCGGTTGCGTCCGAAGGGTGATGTCGTGAAGTCCACGATGGGCGTCGCCAGTGGACCGATATCGTTCATGGAGGTCTACGACGCGTCCACCGAGGCCGTGAAACAGGGGGGGACCCGACGCGGCGCGAACATGGGCATCCTCCGGGTCGATCACCCGGACGTGCTCGAGTTCATCGACTGCAAGGAAGAAGGTCACAGGATCACGAACTTCAACATCTCCGTCGCGGTCACCGACGACTTCATGAACGCCGTGGAGCGCGGTGAGAGCTACGCCCTTCGCAATCCACGGGGCGGAGAGCCGGTCGGAGAGCTGGACGCGCGCGAGGTGTTCGAAAAGGTCGTATACGGGGCATGGAGGAACGGCGAGCCCGGCGTCTACTTCATCGACGAAGCGAACCGCCACAACCCGGTCCCGCGGCTCGGATCGTACGAGGCCACAAATCCGTGCGGCGAACAGCCCCTGCTGCCGTACGACGTCTGCAACCTCGGATCGGTCAATGTGGGCCGGTTCGTCGAGGACGACCGGATCGACTGGGACAGCCTGCGCACGGCGGTGCACCGGGCGACGCACTTCCTGGACAACGTGATCGACGCGAACCAGTACCCCCTGCCACAGATCGAGGATCTGTCGAAAAACATCCGCCGGGTCGGGCTGGGTGTGATGGGCTGGGCCGACATGCTCGTCAAGCTTGGCGAGCCCTACGGCTCCGCTCGTTCGATCGAGCTCGGACGGGAGTTGATGCGGTTCGTGGATGAGGAAGCGAAGATCGAGTCCGAACGACTCGCGCGGGAGCGCGGAGTGTTTCCCGAGTGGGACAATTCGATCTGGGGGCCGGAGGACAGCTGCGCGCGGGACGAGGCCGGAGCGCGAATCCGTCCGATGCGCCGGCTGCGCAACTGCAACGTCACGACGGTCGCTCCGACGGGGACGATCTCGATCATCGCCGGCTGCTCCAGCGGAATCGAGCCCCTGTTTGCTGTTGCGTTCATGCGTAACCAGGCCGGTGTCCTGATGCCTGACGTGAACCCTGAGTTCATCGAGCAGGCGAAGAAGGGTGGCTGGTATTCCGAAGAGTTGATGCGCCGCATCGCAGACGAGGGACATATCCACTTTGATGAGGTCCCGGCCGAGGTCCAGGAGGCGTTCGTCACGGCGCACGACGTGACTCCCGAGCAGCACATCCGCATGCAGGCGGCGTTTCAGCAGTACACGGACTCCGCGATTTCCAAGACCTGCAACTTCTCGAACGAAGCGACGGTGGACGACGTCCGGCGCATCTTCGAGCTCGCCTACGAATTGAAGTGCAAGGGCGTGACGGTGTATCGCGACGGCTCGCGCGATGCGCAGGTACTGTCGACCGGCCGGACCGCGCGCAAGGTGGCGGCGGAAGCGGCCGCGCGGGGTGTGCACGCCTCGCCAGGCGCGGGGGTCATCGACCCGGAGACGGTAGCCGAGTTCGAGAAGCTGGAAAACACGGAGCTCGCGGCGGAGCTCGCGGGTGCCCTGGCCCGGGTGGACGAGCTCGCGAGTGAAATCGAGAAGCAGAGCGAGACGATCGCCACGCTCGAGGGCGGGTTCATGAAGCAGCCGGGGATGCGCAAGCGACCGGCCATCCTGAAGGGCGTGACGCGGAAGATCGACTCGCCGCTGGGCGATATGTACGTGACGATCAACGAGGACGAGGAAGGACGCCCGTTCGAGGTGTTCGTGGCCCTCGGAAAGGCGGGCGGACCGGCCATGGCGGATGCCGAGGCGATCGGCCGCCTGATCAGCCTCTCCCTGCGCAGTGGCATCTCACTGCGTTCGGTACACAAGCAACTGAGGGGAATTTCCTCCGATCGCGCGGTGGGCTTCGGGGCGAACAAGGTGCTCTCCAGCCCGGACGCGATCGCCCAGGTGGTAGAGCGTTACCTGGAGGAAAAGGAAGGGATCCAGCAGTCGCTGCCGATCCCGGAAGCAGGCACCGCCAAGAAGACGAACGGTGGAACCCAGACTGCCGAGAAGCCGGTGATCCACCGGTTCGAGACGCAGGCTGCGATCCAGTTCATCGGGACCTGCCCGGACTGTGGCTCGAGCCTCGAATTCGCTGAAGGGTGCGTGAAGTGTCACGCCTGCGGCTACAGCGAGTGCGGTTGATCTCCGGATCGGCCGTGCGGTAGCGGCCCGGCGGTGTCGTCCTCGCGGACGTGCCGCCGGACAACATGGCAGGTGGGACAGCGACAGCCCGGCCCTCGTGGCCGGGCTTCGCGCATCGTGGTACCAGTCATGGCGGGTGGTGCCCCGGCGAGCGGACCGCTGCTTCTCGCCTCTCCGCGCCTGATCGGTTACGCTGTTCCTGCATTCCAACCGGCAGGGTGTCATGAAACAGGTTCTTGTCCTCGGGGCCGGACGAAGCGCCCCGTTCCTCGTCCATCGCCTTCTCGACATGGCGGTCGAATCGAACTGGTTCATCACGGTCGCCGACCTCGATCGTGCGGCCGCGGAATGGCTGGTGGCCGGGCATCCGCGTGGAGCGGCGATCCGCTTCGACGTGAACGACGCGGCGATGCGGGACGCCCGGATCTCCCAGGCGGACGTCGTCGTCAACATACTCGCGCCGGCGTTCCAGCACCTCGTGGCCTGGGACTGCCTGTCGCACGGTACGCACATGCTGTCGGTCTCGTATCGCGATGAAGCGGTACGGGCGCTGGACGCGGACGCACATCGCAGAGGTGTGCTGTTGCTGTCCGAACTGGGCCTCGATCCCGGGATCGATCACATGTCGGCGATGGCCCTGCTGGACCGGATCCAGGCGGATGGAGGACGGGTCACGGCCTTCCGCTCGTACGGCTCCGGCGTGCCGGCACCCGGACAGGACGTGAACCCGCTCGGCTACTGGATCACCTGGAACCCGCGCAACGTCGTGATGTCGGGCGAGTATGGCGCTCAGTACATGGAGAACGATCGGATCAAGCTGGTGCCGCATCACAGGGTGTTCAGGCATACGTGGCCGGTCGACGTCGAGGGCGCCGGGCGGATGGTGGCATACCCGAACCGGGACTCCCTTTCCTACGGCTCCGTGTTCGGGCTGGAGCATGCCGAAACGATTCTGCGGGCGACGATGCGCTGGCCGGGCTGGTGCGAAACCTGGGATGCGATCGTCCGACTGGGGCTCCCCAACGAAAGCATGCGAGTGCCCGACCTGGGCAGACGCTCGGCCCGCGAGGTGCTGGAGATGTTCCTGCCGGACAACGGGGATGCGGAGGGTGGCGGGTCCGGGGATGAGGAGGAGCGCGTGGCGCGCCTGCTCGATATCCCATCCGACGGCGACGTGCTCCGCAACCTGCGGTACATGGGGCTGTTCTCAGACGAAGTTCTCCGATGCGAGGGCACGACGCCGGCCGCCATGCTGACCCACCTCCTGAGGACCCGGTTGTCCATCCCCGCTGGCGGCCGGGACATGGTCATCCTCATGCACGAGCTCGATGTGCGGCTGCCTGACGACTCGAGCGAGCGCATCACTTCGACGATGGTGACGGAGGGTGATTCCCGCTTCACGGCCATGGCGCGGACGGTCGGGCTGCCGGCGGCCATCACTGTGCGGCTGCTCCTGGATGGCGATCTCACGCTCACAGGCAGCCTCATCCCGACCCACCCCGCGGTGTACGTTCCGGTGCTTCGTGCTCTCGAGCAGGAAGGGCTGGTGTTCACCGAGACCCGCGAGCCGCTGCCGGGTGCTCCGGCTCCCGCCGCCGCCCCGATTCCGGATGCCGCTACTGGAGTCGGACGATGAGCGAGCTGTCGCGGTTCGGAGTCGTAGGAACCAGCCGGAAGGAGGGCGAGCGTCGGATCCCGATCCACCCGGCTCACTTCGATCGTATCCCGGGCGGTGTCGCCAGGCGGCTGGTCTTCGAACGCGGGTATGGAGAGCGGTTCGGCATTCCCGACTCCGAATTGGAACGGCGCTTCGGCGGAGTGGCTGAGCGGCGGGAACTGCTCTGCGAGTGCGACGGGGTGCTGATTCCGAAGCCGGAGGTCGAAGACCTGCGGGAGCTTCGCGAGGGAGGGATCCTGTGGGGCTGGCCGCACTGCGTGCAGCAGCAGGAGATCACTGACGCAGCGGTCGATCGCGGACAGACGGTACTCGCGTTCGAGTCGATGTTCCTGTGGTCGGAAGGAACGCAGGGTATGCACCTGTTCTACCGGAACAACGAGCTCGCCGGCTACTGTGCCGTGATGCACGCCCTGTCGTTGCAGGGCGAGACCGGGCACTTCGGACGATCGCTGCGGGCGACCGTGATCAGCTTCGGATCCGTGAGCAGAGGCGCGATCCGGGCCCTGCAGGGGCTCGGCGTCCACGACTTCGAGGTGTACACGCTGCGTCCGCCGTGGGCCGTGCGCGACCGCATGGCGGGAGGACTCTACGGGCGTATGGTTCGCGATCCGGATGGAAGCGTGCACGTGCTGGAAACGGACGGAACGCAGCGGGACCTGGTCGACGCGCTCGGAGACGCCGACGTGATCGTGAACGGGATCCTGCAGGATACCGACGACCCGATCATGTTCATGCAGGAAGGCGATGAACAGCACCTGTGTGCCGGCTCACTGATCGTGGACGTGAGCTGTGACCTGGGCATGGGGTTTCCGTTCGCCCGGCCCACGTCGTTTGCGGAACCGACCTTCCAGGTCGGCCCTGCCCTGTATTACGGTGTGGATCACACCCCCAGCTGGTTGTGGCGCAGCGCCAGCTGGGAGATTTCCGAAGTGGTCACGACATATCTCGGACGGGTCCTGCACGGACCCGACGCCTGGCTGGAGGACGAGACCCTGCGCCAGGCGATCGAGATCCGGAATGGCGAGATCCTGAATCCGAAGATCCTCAGCTACCGGTCGAGAGAGTCGAGATAACGATCCGGGATCGGCTGATCCGGGGTCTCCGACTGCCAGTAGATCTGAAGCACCCACCAGCGTTCTCCGTCATACAGGAGCTGGAAGCTGTTGATCCCCCGCACGAAGTGGGATCCCGCCTCCATCTCATCTTCCGTGCGAAACGATTCGTAGGTGCTGAATACGTGCGCGATGTTTCCGAACCGTTCTTCGATCCTGAACGCTTCCCGCTCGAAGAAGCCGTTCGCCTCCAGCTGCCCTCCGGCGGTGGAGATGTACTCCTCGATGCTCCAGATCAGGTAGCGCGTCGAGCCGTCCGGCGCCTGCCCCGAGGGGATGAGCCGAGCCTCCGGCAGGAACAACGAACGCATGCGGTCCCAGTCGCGGGCCTCGCCCGCCGGGCCCGAGATCACGTCGTACACGGCGTCCAGGATCGCGTCCACCGAGGCGACATCCTCGGGGCGCGCCGGAGGAACGTCAGCGTCCGCCGTCGAGCGCCACTGATCCTGCCCCACTGCCGGCTGCGCCAGCACGAGGACGGCGGCGGCCGTGCCGATCAGCCTGGTGAACGGGTGACTTCCGTATCTTCGGGTGGGCGTCATCGATGCCTCCTTCAGGATTCATGCGTCTGGCCGCGTGCCCGACGGGGGATGCGCGCCACAATAACCCCCGAAGCGCTTCCCGTGCTGCATGGAACACCCGCCGGTCGACTCCGGTACCTCGCGGCATGAGTGCTCACAAGGGCCACCCGATCCGCGGCCGGCTGAACTCCTTGTTCCTGGCGGTTGCCGAAGACGCGATGCACGAGGAGTACGGCGACCGGAAGGTCGGCATGTTCGGATCAGTTCCAGACACGGTGGTCGAGCTCGGCCCCGGCTCCGGGGCGAATTTTCGCTACTACCCACGTGGAACTCGCGTCATCGCGGTCGAGCCGAATCCGATGATGCTCAGGCGGATGAATTCGCAGGCTCGGCGGCACGGGATCCAGATCGATCTGCGACACGCGGGGGCCGAAGGGATGGAGGTCGAGACCGAGAGTGCGGATCTCGTCGTATCGACACTCGTCCTGTGCAGTGTACAGGATCCCGAGCGGGTGCTGGCGGAGGTGAGACGAGTGCTGAAGCCGGGCGCTCGATTCGCGTTTCTGGAGCATGTCGCGGCCCCGGCAGGTACCCGGCTCCGCAGAGTCCAGGACACGATCCACGGACCGTGGCACTGGCTGGGCGAAGGATGCAATCTCACCCGGGACACGGCCGCGACTCTGGAGAACGCCGATTTTTCCTCGCTCGAGCTGGAGCGGTTCGACTCGGGCATGACCTGGGCCCCGTACTCTCCGCACATCGCAGGAGTGGCTGTCCGCTAGGGAGAACACTCGCTTCACCCCCCGGCCCCCCGGTATCATCTTCACATGCATACGGCTCGCCGAACACACGGCTTCACGGAATCGGTGATTCGCGAGATGACTCGCGTCGCAGACGAATGCGGTGCGATCAATCTGGCGCAGGGATTTCCCGATTTTCCGGCGCCGGACGTACTCAAGGAAGCGGCCGTCCGGGCGATCCGGGACGACGTGAATCAGTATGCCGTTACCTGGGGGGCTCCACGGCTCCGAGCAGCGGTCGCGGCGAGTTACGATCGCTGGTACGGCATCGAAGTGGATCCCGACCGCGAGGTCACGATTACGTGCGGGGCGACCGAGGCGATGGCGGCGGTGCTGCTCGCGCTCGTGGATCCGGGCGACGAGGTGATCGTGCTCGAGCCGTTCTACGAGAATTATGGTCCTGACGCCGTGCTGTGCGCCGCGAGGCCCGTTTTCGTTCGGGTCGAGCCCGGGGACGGACTCGACCTGGACCGGCTCGCCGCGGCCTTCGGTCCAGCTACCCGGGCCATCGTTCTCAATACTCCGAGCAACCCGACTGGCCACGTGCTGACGCGGGAGGAGCTCGAAGCGATCGCAACGCTGTGCCGCCGGCACGATGCGTGGGCCATCACCGACGAGATTTACGAGCACATCCTGTATGATGGAGTCCATGTTCCGATGGCGAGCCTGCCGGGGATGTCCGACAGGACCGTGACGGTGAGCGGTGCGTCCAAGACGTTCAGCGTGACTGGCTGGCGGGTCGGCACGATCGTCGCGCCGGCCAGCGCGAGCGGCGCGATCCGCAAGGTGCACGACTTTCTGACGGTGGGTGCTCCGGCACCGCTCCAGGAGGCGGTGGCCACGGCGCTGGAGACGCTGGGGGACGACTACTATCGTGACCTCGCCGGTTCCTACCGGCGGCGGCGCGACCTGATGGTCAAGGCTCTTCTGGCAGCCGGATTCCGATGCGTTGCTCCCGCGGGCGCCTACTACATCCTGGCCAACTTTTCCGACATCTCAGAGGACTCAGACACGCTGTTCGCGCAGAACCTGGCCCGCAACGGTGGGGTGGCCTGCGTACCGGGATCGAGCTTCTTCTCGAAACCCGCCGACGGACGCAGTCTGGTGCGCTTCGCGTTCTGCAAGTCGGAATCGTTACTGGAACAGGCTGGGTCGAGACTGATCTCGGCCCGGATCTGATCCGAAGCAGACTTCAGTGCTTGACCACAATATCTTGTGGGGTTATCATCCACCGGACACAATATGTAGCGGTTTCTGTGGAAAACCGGGACCGTTCCCGGGGATTCCGGTGGAGAAGCGGCCGTTCGCCGTGGAAAACCGACCCCCCCAAGCCCCGGGTCCGGGATGAGACTCTGTTGAGCGGCCCCTTCAACATGGTGGCGTGCAGCGTAGACGGCCGGAGATGGCCGCGGGTTCGCGCACCTGCCGGGGCTTTGAGCGCGGTGAGGAAATGATGGCCGAGTCGATCGGAAGTTCGGATGCTTTTCATGCTGTTGCGACCGGTAGTCCAGTTACGACTCGTAAACCGGCGATCACGGCACGTTGGGTAAGAAACGTAACCATGACGAACCGGATCGCGTTTGAGCGGGAGATGAAGCGAGAGAGGCGGATGAGCCTCGATTCCCAGCTCAAACGATTTCTGAAACAGGTGAGCGCCCGTCAGGCGTGAGCGGAGAGCACTAGCGAAGCGACCGCAAACGGAAAGACGCCGAAGGCCGGGACTGCGTACAGCGCGGTCCGGCCGACGGGCGCGAGGCCCCGGAGAGATCCGGGGCCTTTTCTGTTCGGCTCCGTTCCACGTTAGAATCAGGAATCACACCGCGCCGGCGGCTGAACCGCCGATCCATGGTCCGACACCGGAGAGAGCCGGCCTGATGTCTGAAAGCGTGAACCGAGAAGCGCACCAAACGGCTGTCGGCATTAACGCCCTGAGTCCGCGCAGGTCCACGGTCGTCGTGGATGTCGGCGGCGTCGGGATCGGTGGAGGCCGCCCCGTCGTGGTGCAGTCGATGACGAACACGGACACGGCGGACGTCGAGGCGACCGTTCTGCAGGTCACGCAGCTCGCCGAGGCCGGCAGCGAGCTGGTTCGTCTGACGGTCAACACGCCGGCTGCTGCGCGTGCCGTTCCGGAGATCTTCGATCGACTACGGGACTCGGGTGTGGCTGTCCCGTTGATCGGCGACTTTCACTTCAACGGACACATTCTCCTTCCCGGGAATCCCGGGTGTGCGGCGGCGCTCGACAAGTACCGGATCAACCCCGGGAATGTGGGCGGTCGGACGTGGGATGCGAACTTCGCCCGAATCGTCGAATGCGCGATCGAGCACGGCAAGCCTGTCCGGATCGGTGTGAACTGGGGATCGCTGGACCAGGCGTTGCTGACGACGATGATGGACGAGAACGCGTCGCTCCAGCGGCCCCGTGAGGCGCACGACGTGATGATCGACGCGATGATCGAGAGCGCGATGCGCTCGGCACGGGTGGCCGAGGAGATCGGTCTGCCTCACGATCGGATTCTCCTGAGCGCAAAGGTCTCGGGCGTGCAGGATCTGCTGACCGTGTATCGTCGGCTGGCGCCGCTGTCCGACTACCCCCTCCATCTCGGGCTCACCGAGGCCGGGATGGGCAGGAAAGGAGTCGTGTCGAGCACTGCCGGGCTGGTAATCCTCCTGGCCGAAGGTATCGGGGACACGATTCGCGTTTCTCTCACTCCGACTCCAGGTGGAGATCGCAGCGAGGAGGTTCGGGTCGCCCGGCAGATCCTCCAGTCTCTCGGGCTGCGGAAGTTCGAGCCACAGGTCACGGCCTGCCCGGGCTGCGGGCGCACCACGAGCACCTTCTTCCAGGAAATGGCGCAGGAGATCGAGGAGTACCTGCGGACCCGCATGCCCATGTGGAGCGGACTCTATCCGGGAATCGAGACGCTGGAGGTGGCGGTGATGGGCTGCGTGGTGAACGGCCCCGGCGAATCCCGGCATGCGGACATCGGCATTTCGTTGCCCGGGAACTTCGAGGAACCCAGCGCTCCGGTCTACGTGGACGGAGAACACCACACGACGTTGCGCGGGGACGACATCGTCGCAGAGTTTATCGAGATCCTCGAGGAATACGTGGTTCGCCGATTCGGGGTGGAGGATCAGGCTCCGAGCTGAATCGCAGCTGCAACGGCCCGGGACCGCCACGCCGGCTCAGACCAGGTCGAACCGTTCCACTTCGTCGTGCAACTCCCGGACAAGTGCACCGCCGGCCGCGAGGTGACGCAGCATGGCGAGGCGCTCCCGCAGGTATAGCGTGAGAAGACCTCCGCTCGGCCTGCGATCACCACCGCGTGCCACAACGTCCCACGCCGTCGTCGCACCGTTCTTCACCGAATCGAGCGTTCGCTCGAGTTGTCGAGCCAGGACTCCGCGCCTTTCCTCGAGAAAGGGAACCGCCGGCCGGATCGCCCCCGTATGGCTCGAGCAGACGATCTGTGGTTCGAGCTGCAGTGCTCGCTCCAGAGAGGCCAGATAGAGCCCGAAGCTGTCCTCGTCCGGGTCCGAGATTCGGATCGGAGTCTTCCACCGGAGAAGGAACTGGTCGGCGACGAGCAGCAGGCGATCCTCCGGGTGGAATACCATCAGATGACCGGGAGCATGTCCTTCTGCCAGGATCCACCTCCACCCGCCGGTGCCCGGGATGGCTCCCTCGGGGCCCGAGACCCTCTCCGACACCGGAGTCAGGGCGAACGGCGTGCCTCCGACCGGTTCCTCCTCCGGCGCGAGCTCATCTGCCACCTCCGCCGGAACGCCGATGGTCCGGAGTGCCGTCCGGCCCCGACTCGATGCCGGCTGCAGGTTCCTCATCTCCTCGACGGCATTTTCGTGGACGAGCAGTCTCGCCGGGTGCCAGCGAAGGAGTCCGCCGGCGTGATCCAGGTGGGTATGAGACAGTGTGACGCCGGTAACGGTCTCGGGTGTGAGCGACAGGAGGTCGAGTCCGGCTCGCAAAGCGGCCTCGGACTCCGGAATGTCAGCGCCGGAGTCCAGGAGCCACGGGGGAAGACCGTCTTCCGAACTCAGAACGAACACGGATGTGACTCCGGGAACGAACGGATCGGGGAGCGGAATCCTCCAGCAGCGGGAACTGATCCGCTCCGGGGGTCCAGTGGGATCGAGCTTCTTCATCGGCTCGCCCCCGGCAGTTGAATCGAGTCGGCCCGACGAGCTTCGGCAGTTGCCCGCGAGACAGCATCGATCAGCGGCGTGGGCTCCAGCGGGCGGTCATCCAGTCGCAGAACACACTCGACGCCACGGACGGATCCGGTCAGAAACGCTCCGTCGCACGCCCGCAACTCATCGGCTTTCCACCGTCCCTCGACGACTTCGACGCCGAGGGCACCAGCCTGTTCGATCACCCTCCGGCGCACGGTCCCGGGATACAGCGGAAGTCCTGGTTCAGGAGTGAACAGCCGGCCCTGCCGCTCGAAGAACAGGTTGGCCGAGATCCCCTCGGCAAGCCATCCGTCGTACACGCGGATGACCTCTTCCACTCCAAGCCGGGCGGCCAGGCGTGCCGCGATCACGTGGGGCAGGGCGCTG
Source organism: uncultured bacterium (assembly GCA_965370685.1). Taxonomy (GTDB): domain Bacteria; phylum Gemmatimonadota; class Gemmatimonadetes; order Palauibacterales; family Palauibacteraceae; genus Carthagonibacter. The sequence continues at coordinate 15,359 of CBDUVN010000012.1, forward strand.
CAGCTCTTGATGTGAGCGATCGATGGACGGGGCACCGCGTCGCTGTCCAGCACGCGGACGGTGAGCCTCCGAACGGGCGGGGCCTGTGAGAGCTCGATCAGGGCTACCGAGTCACTGAATCGTCCGAAGCCGCGGCTGCCTCCTGTGGCGCTCCACTGACAGCGCAGCACGCAGTCGATTCCGGGGCTCGCACCCAGGTCGCCGGATGCCGCCAGCAGTCGCTCGATGATCTGGCGCTCGTCGAGAAAGCCGGGTGGCGGGTCAAGTCCGATCGCCTCGGCGCCCGAGAGCAGGCGCGCGGTATGGCGTTCGGCGTCGAGCAATCGACCTGCGTCGATGCGCAGCGTGGCGAAGATCCCGTCTCCGTACCGGATGGCCCGCCGGACAGCGTCCAGTGGCTCTGCCACTTTGTGCACCTGCCCGTTCAGCCACACGTGGTCCGCCGGATGGTCGATTCGGTCGCGCCCTTGTCCGTCAGGCGTACCGTGTGTCAGCTTATTCCCGTCGATCATCTGAACGGCCGGCGACGTGGGCAACGACCTGCCCGAAGCGACGGTGCGGCCGAGTCGTATTCACGAGGGAAGGGAGACGCGAAGTCATGCCGAAGGCAACGAGACTCAGGACTTTGATCGCCGCCAGCCTGCTGGCCGTCGGAATGTCGGCCTGCGCCGGCAGCCGCGAGGTCGTCGTAGGAACGGACCCGGGTGGCTCGGGAACGACCGGAGCTGCGCAGTCGACCGGTTCGGTTGTTTCGACCGCCAGTCTCACGTCCGAGCTGTCTCGACTCATGACATCTCAGGGAGCCTACTACGAGGCCAACGACTACTATGCGGCCGACCTGGGAAGTCTCGACTTCACACCGGGCTCCGGTGTTCGGCTCGATCTGATCCAGGGAGATACCGACGGCTTTTCCGCGATCGCGAAGTCGGGGGATGCGGAGTGCGCCGTGTTCGTCGGGGAAGTCAGATCGCCCCGCGGCTACGCGAGTTCGCCGGGCGTGCCGGCCTGCCGGAACTGAGGACCGCCTGCGGATACGGTCGGTCAAGTCTGTAGGGTGAATCCGGAGTAGCCCGGAGCGGAGCGGCGCTCAGTCGCGCTGCTTCCGCCTCCGGGCATTACGGGCGAGCCGGCGCTGGGCGGCCTTCTGCTTCCGGCGCTTGGCCTCGCTGGGCTTCTCGTAGTGCCTCTTCCGTCGCATGTCCGCGAGAATTCCGGCACGCTGTACCTTGCGGCGGAACTGGCGCAATGCCTTCTCGAGGTTCTGTCCTTCGGCGATCTGAATCTCCAAAACTCGCTCACCCCTTCAGGAACGCGAATCGCGCGCGACACCATGTCCCGCACGTTGTATCGATCGTAGCCATGTAAAATAGTATGCTTACCGGCCGATTGCCAATCTGCGGCGCAAAGGTCGACTGAGAGGCCCACGATGCCGGAGTTCGGGCCGCTCCCGGCAGCGTCCGGTCAAGGGGCACGTCAGCGGAGAAACGTGAATCGGCTCGCCAGGCGCTTACGGATCTGCTCATCCAGCGTCTGAAGTCTCGAGGGAGAGCCGGCCTGCTGACGCTCCTGCTGGTCTCCCCCCGATTCTGCCCGGTTCCGACCGCTCTTCCGCGACCCGGAACGGCGAGAATCATTCCGTCCACCAGTCCTGCTGCTCGTCGTCCGTGTCGCCCGGGTCGACGGGCCCGCTTCAGTGGTCTCCCCACCGAGCGGGATGACATTCCGGGCGCGCGGGCCGCGATCGGCGCGCTCGACGTCCAGTTCCACCTCGGCTCCGTCCCGCAGACTCCGGAATCCTGAACCTTCGATGTCGGAATGGTGGACGAACACTTCGTCTCCGCCCTCGAGCCGGATGAACCCCCAGCCCTTCTCGGGATCGAACCACTTCACACTGCCACGCAGTCGAGCCATATCTATCGAATCCTCTTCGTTTTCCACTCGCGGGAGTGGTGCCAGCCCGGATAGAAGGACCCGGACTCCGTCGCGCATTGTAGGCGGGCGAACCCGATGCATCAAGCGGGGGCTCGGAGCTCTCGGCCGGTAGCCGGATTGACGGCCACAGCTTGACCTACAACATGTGGACCCGATAGGTTGCGCGAGCACCAGATCTTGTACCTTCGGTATTTGTACGGGATCGATGTCCGGTCACCACAGAAGAGTCATGCGGCCGGCGCCCGGCGGGTATCTGGACCACCTCTTGGGGCCCGTCCGTTGCGCTTCGCCACTCAGGCGAGGGCGCCGTGTCGCACCTCTTCACCTGTTGACGGACGTCCGAATTTTCCCGGGCGCGGCGCCGGCCGCGCCAAAATTTGCCCGGAACCCGTTCCGGGCGGTACTTTCGTGGATCGAACCCTTCGGCCCCGGGGTTCCGTTCGATCGCCTACCGGTTTGTAAGGAGCGGTGCTATGGGAGAACCTATTCAGATCGCGCGGGACGGCACGTTTCAGCTGGGAGAGCGTTCATACCAGATTCCGGATGTGTTCTCCCCCCGCGAGGTCTTCAGCTATCGAAGGCTACTGGAACCGATACCCGACATTCCCGGCGGGACGACCCTGAGCGGGGAGCAGCGCACCAGGCAGATGTCGTATTTCTTCCGCCGTGCCGCCGCGTGTGTGATTCCAGGGCTGGAGCCGGCCGCGCTCGAGACTCTGCCATTCGGGACGCTCGAGGCAATGCACAGTTGGATCGCGGTGCACCGCCCGGAGCTTTGCATCGACGCGCGTCTGATCGCCTGAGCGCCGACGGGCCCGGATCCTCTCGAAGCGCGGGGATCCGGGTCAGCATCCGCCCGTGCCCCCGCTCCACACTTCCGTTTCCTTGAGACCTTCGACATCGGTTGTTCGTGATGAATGAGAGCCCCGTTTTCCGGCGCGCCAAGATCCTGTGCACGCTCGGACCCGCGAGCCGGGACCCCGAGGTATTTCGGGCCCTCGTCGAGGCTGGACTCGATGGAGTGCGCGTGAACTTCTCGCATAGCTCTCACGAGCAGGCGGTCCGCGCTGTCGAGCTGGCGCGCAAAGTGTCCCGGGAATTCGGTCGAGCGATCTCTGTCCTGGCCGACCTTCAGGGCCCGAAGATCCGTGTTGGCACACTGGATTCTCCGCTCGAGATCGAGACCGGCGCAACCTATCTCGCCTATCCGGAAGACGAGTCACCGGGGCTCGAGAGTCCGGCCGGCCCGGTGCCGATACCAACGACCTATCCAGCGCTTGCGACGGACCTCAACCCGGGGGACCGGGTGCTGTTCGACGATGGGAGGATCGCGCTCGAGGTGCGCGAGATTCGGGGTTCCGGCGTCGTACTCGAAGCTCTCGAGGGCGGGACCCTCACTTCGGGAAAGGGGATCAATCTTCCGGGAACGGAAATCGGGGCGCCAAGCCTGACACAGAAGGACCGGGAGGATGCTCGACTCGCGCTCGATCTCGAGGTCGACTACATAGCCCTGAGCTTTATCCGCCGACCGGAGGATCTCGATGAACTGCGCCAGTTGGTCGATGGTCGTGCGCTGCTGGTCGCGAAAATCGAAATGGCGCAGGCCCTGCGGAATCTCCACGGGATTCTGGCCAACGCGGATGGTGTGATGGTCGCCCGCGGAGACCTCGGGGTCGAGCTGGACTTCGAGGAAGTGCCGCTGGTTCAGAAACGGATACTTCGCCTCACGAGCAGGACCGCCAAGCTCGGAATCACGGCGACGCAGATGCTCGAGTCGATGATCGTCTCCTCTCGCCCGACCCGGGCCGAAGTGTCGGACGTGGCGAATGCGCTGCTGGACGGTACGGACGCGCTGATGCTCTCCGCCGAGACGGCGATCGGGAACTATCCCGTCGAGTCGGTCAGCACGATGTCACGCATCATCCGACGGATCGAGCGAGAGCCGGGCATTGATGAGGAAGGCCAGGGAAGCCCACGGTTCCGAGGCCTGGCCCCGGTGCATCACACAGTGGCGGGAGCTGTCGCGGGAGCGGCCGCTGAAGCAACCGACCGACTCGGAGCCCCCTTCCTGGTCACGTTCACCAACAGCGGCTTCACGGCATGGGTTCAGTCCGCCCAGCGACTTCGAGTGCCGATCCTGGCCGTGACTGACCAGCCGCGAACCTGGACCCAGCTGGCCCTCGCCTATGGGGTCATACCTCTGCTGCTCGAGGGAGAAGCATCGTACGAGAACATGCTGGAGACTTCTCGTGCGTTTGCCCGGGAACACGGTCTCGGAGCCGAGGGAGACTCCTTCGTGGTGACGGCGGGAGTCCCGTTCCACACGCCGGGAACGACCAACTACATGCGGGTCGAAACGTTGTGAGGCCGCCCGCGTGAAGCTGCGTTTTCTCGGCACCGGCACTTCCTTCGGCATCCCCGTGATCGGGTGTCGTTGCGCGGTATGCGGTTCCACAGATCCGCGGAATCGACGGACTCGGCACGGGATCATCCTCGAGACCGGAGACCGAAGACTGCTGGTCGACACTCCGCCGGAGCTGCGCCTTCAACTGGTGTCGGCGGACATCGATCGGGTCGACGCGGTGTTTCTTACGCACCCGCATGCCGACCACCTGCACGGGATCGACGATCTGCGTGCGTTCACGGGTTACGACGAAGTCAGGATTCCGCTGCACCTCGCCGCCGAGCACGAACCCGAAGTCCGGACGCGGTTCTCGTATTTCCTGGGGCCCGAGCCCAGCAGCCAGCCGGGGACCGTCGTGCCGGGTCTCGAACCGGTTCCGTACCAGGATCGCGACCTGGTCGATGCAGCGGGCTTCAGCCTCCGGGTGATCGGCTTTCCACACGGGGCATACCGGAGCTTCGGCTTCCGCTGCGGGGATCTGTCACTGATCGTGGACGCGAAGCGGGTACCCGATGATGCGTGGGGCCTGCTCGAGGGCTCCCGTGTACTGGTTCTGAACGCGCTGTGGCACGGGTCTCCGCATCCGACGCATTTCAACGTGGAAGAGGCGCTCGAGGTCATCGAGCGCCTCGCTCCGGAGAGGGCGCTTCTGACCCACCTGACACACAGGCTGGATCACGCGGAGCTGGACGAAATGCTGCCTGCGGGAGTGGAGGCGGCATACGATGGCCTGACGGTCGAGATCTGATTGCTGCGCACCGCAATCCCGTCTATATTCGCGCTCCCGAAAATATACCGAATCACCAGAGGACCGAGTGACTTTAGACTCAATTCGCAACTTCTCGATCATTGCCCACATCGACCACGGGAAGTCTACGCTCGCCGATCGCCTGCTCGAGCGCACTGGCGCCGTTGAACGCCGGAAGATGAAGGAACAGGTGCTCGACTCGATGGACCTCGAGCGCGAGCGGGGCATCACCATCAAGCTGAACGCGATCCGACTGCCGTATCGAGCTCTCGACGGCCAGGAGTACGAGCTCAATCTGATCGATACGCCCGGGCACGTGGACTTCACCTATGAAGTCAGCCGGAGCCTGGAGGCGTGCGAGGGCGCGTTGCTCATCATCGATGCGTCGCAGGGGATAGAGGCGCAGACGCTCTCCAACCTGTTTCTCGCGGTGAACGCGGGTCTGGAGATCATCCCCGTGATCAACAAGATCGACCTGCCGGCGGCAGAGCCGGAACGCCGCCGGGACGAAGTATGCGACCTGATGGGCATAGACCCGGACGACGTGCTGTTCACGTCCGCCAAGGAAGGAACTGGAATCGATGCGATTCTCGAGGCGATCGTGGCCAGGATACCTGCTCCGACCGGTGATCCCGAAGCCCCGCTCCGGGCGCTGATCTTCGATTCGCAGTACGACAAGTACAGGGGTGCGGTGCCGTTCATCCGCGTCGTGGACGGCTCGATCAGAGCGGGTCAGAAGATCGGGTTCGGCAAGGCTGACGCTGTGTACGAGGTGGGCGAGGTCGGCTTCCTGCGCCTCGGTTATCAACCCGTGGACGAGCTCGCTTCCGGCGAAGTGGGCTATCTCACCGCCCAGATCAAGAATATTTCCGATACGAAGGTCGGGGACACGATCGTCGATGCCGACCGACGGGCGACGGAGCTCCTGCCGGGCTACCAGGAGGCGAAGTCTGTCGTGTTCGCCGGGCTGTATCCGTCCGATTCGGATCAGTTCGAAGAACTGCGCGACGCACTGGCGCGTCTCCAGCTCAATGACGCGAGTCTGCACTACGAGCCCGAGACGTCTCAAGCCCTCGGATTCGGGTTCCGTTGCGGTTTTCTCGGGCTGCTCCACATGGAGATCGTGCAGGAACGGCTCGAACGGGAGGCCGACCTGGATCTCGTGACCACGATTCCGAACGTCGAGTACCGCGTCACGCTGACCAACGGCGAGACGGTCTCCGTGGAGAATCCGAGCCATATGCCGGATCGAGGGGTGATCGAGAGTATCGAGGAGCCGTTCGTCCGAATCCACATGGTGACCCCGTCCGATTACATCGGCGGGCTCCAGGCGCTGTGCCACGACCGCCGTGGAAGGTACGTGGGCCTGCATTACCTCGATGCGAATCGTGTCGAGATCCGGTACGACATTCCGCTGGCGGAGATCGTGCTCGATTTTTACGATCGGCTGAAGACCATCTCCCGGGGTTACGCGGCGCTGGACTACGAACTGGCGGGGTTTCGTGAATCCGACCTGGTGAAGCTGGACATCCTGCTGAACGGCGACCCGGTGGATGCACTGAGCGTCATTGTGCACCGTGAGCGTTCTTACGAGTACGGCCGTAAGGTTGCGCGCAAGCTCCGTGAGCTGATCCCCCGGCAGATGTTCGAGGTGGCGATCCAGGCGGCGATCGGCCGCGATGTGATCGCCCGGGAGACGGTCAAGGCGCTCCGGAAGAATGTCACAGCCAAGTGCTATGGCGGAGATATTTCGCGAAAGCGCAAGCTGCTGGAGAAGCAGAAGGCAGGGAAGCGCCGCATGAAGCAGGTGGGGTCGGTAGAGATCCCGCAGGAGGCGTTCCTCGCCGTGCTGCAGATCGGCGATTGAGGAAACGGGGGAATCCGGTGACGGACCGGCTGGTCATACGAGCGCCGAACCACCTCGGGGAGCTCATCCTGGCGCTCCCGGCGCTGCAGGCGTCGAGTGCGCGAGAGCGCCGTGATCACGGAACCGCTCCAGTCGTCCAGGTTCTGAGCGGGCTCGTCCCGCTCCTCGCCCTCTCAGGCCTCGACGCCCGTGTCCTGGCGCTCTCCGACCGGCGGGATATTCGAGCGGCGGCGCGTGAACTCCGCGAACTCGGTACGCGGCGCGGTGTTCTCCTCACGCCATCGATCTCCTCTGCGCTCATCTTCCGGGCCGCCGGCCTGGCCACGCGGCGCGGATCCGCCGGGGGCGGGCGTAGCTGGCTGCTGACCGACCCGGTCGATCGGGCCGGGCTGCTGGCGGATCACCGGGTGAAGGAATTCCTGGCGATCGCGGACTTCCCCGTGACGGACGGTGAGCCACCGGCCCCGCGCCTCACGGAGCTTACGGCTTCCGGTTCCGCCTGGGCCAACCGGCGCAAGGCACTTCGGATTCCGCCCGACGGCCGATCGCCCGTGGCCTTGTTTCCCGGGGCGAACGGAGCATCCCGCCGCTGGCCAGCGGAAAAATTTGCGGCGCTCGGACGCTCGCTCGCGAAGCGCGGTTACCGGGTGCTCGTGCTCGGCGGACCAGATGACCGGGAGGTGACGGCGGAGGTGACAGAGAGGGCGAGAACGGCGGACGGACTGCATGACGATACCGTACTCGATCTCGGAGGCCGCACGTCCCTGGTTGAGTTGGCCGGGGCGCTGTCCGAGTGCCATCTTCTGGTGACAAACGATACCGGACCGATGCACCTGGCGGCGGCGCTCGATCGGCCCATCGTGGCGCTGGAGGGACCGGCGGACGTTCGTCAGACACGCCCGCTCGCGAGTCGAGTGCGTCTGATCGGACGGTTCGATCTTCCCTGTGTCCCCTGCGTGAAGAACGAATGCCCACGCAAAGGCAGGGGCACGTTTCTCGAGTCGGCGGATCGCGAGTGTCTCCGACTCATAACGGTCGACGAGGTTCTCGAGGCCTCGATCGACCTTCTGGAGGAGGCGTCGACGTGAGCGATGGTCGATATGTGGTCGGAGTGGACCTCGGCGGAACATCCATCAACGTGGGCGTCGTACCGTATGACGGCGGGCCGATCCTGGGCATGCGATCGGAGCCTACCCAGGCTGACAGGGGTCCGAAGTTCGTGGTGGATCGGGTCGTCGATCTGATTCGCGAGGCAATGCGGGATGCTCAGAAAGAAGCCGGAATCGCCGAGGACGCGTTCCTGGGGATCGGTCTGGGGTCTCCCGGGCCGCTCGATCGACGCACCGGAACCGTGATCGACACGCCGAATCTCGGCTGGCGGAATTTCCCACTCCGCGATCTGGTCTCGAACGCCGTCGGGCTCGATGCCGAGCTCGACAACGACGCGAATATGGCGACGCTGGGAGAATGGTGGCAGGGTGCGGGCCAGGGGGTCTCAACGCTCGTCGGGATCACGCTGGGAACGGGCATCGGCGGAGGGATCGTCCTCGACGGGAAGGTATTCCACGGGATTTCGGACGTGGCCGGCGAAGTCGGGCACATGACGATCGACTCGACTGGTCGGCGCTGTAACTGCGGCAACTACGGATGCCTGGAGGCGTATGCGTCAGGACCCGCCATCGCGGCCCGCGCGGTCGAGGGCCTGCAGTCCGGCGAGCCGAGCCTCCTGCCGTCGATGGTCAAGGGCGAGCTGTCGCGGATCACTGCCGAGACTGTCTATGAGGCGGTCGTGGCCGGCGATGAATACGCGAAAGAAGTGATGCGGGACACGGCAAAATTCCTCGGAACGGGGATCGCGAACCTGATCAACATCCTGAATCCCGGAATGGTGGTGATCTCAGGCGGCGTGACACGCGCCGGGGACCGACTCCTCGAGCCGTTGAAGAAGGAAGTGCGACGTCGGGCGTTCAGCCATGCGGCCGATAACTGCCAGATCGTCGCAACCTCGCTCGGAAGCATGGTCGGCGTGATCGGAGCCGCCTGCATGTTTCGCCAGGAACGGTTCGGCGACCTCTGACATGCCCCGACTCGGAGTCCTGGGAACCCTGGTGCTCGATACGATTCACCGGCCCGGCGCCGACGGGGAGGCCCTGACCGATTGGGGTGGGATCGCATATTCGCTCGCAGCGCTCGAGGCCGTCGCCCCGATCGGATGGGAGGTGTTTCCGTTGATCAAGGTCGGAGCCGACCTGCGGTGCGGGGTGGATGAGTTCCTTGACGGACTGGATCGGGTAGAGTCGCTGGACGGAGTTCTGACGGTTCCGGAGCCCAACAATCGGGTCGATCTGTATTACAGCTCGAAGCCCCGCCGGTGTGAGCGGCTTTCCGGCGGAGTTCCCGGCTGGACGTGGCCGGAGCTTGCCGATGCCGCCTCGTCTTGTGACGCGATGATCGTGAATTTCATCGCCGGTTGGGAGATCGACCTGGAAACGGCCAGACATCTGCGATCGGATTATGTCGGCCCGGTGTACGCGGATATCCACTCCTTGCTTCTCGCGGTCGGTCCGGATGGGATTCGCTCGCTGCGACCACTTCCCGAGTGGCCCGAATGGCGCCGCTGTTTCGATGTCGTGCAGATGAATGAGGAGGAGTTGAGCACGCTGGCCGGGTCTGACCGGAATCCGACTGACGAAGCAAGAGATTCGGTGCTGCATGGACCGGAGACTCTGTTCGTCACGCGCGGGGCGGCGGGGTCGCGGTGGTACGTTCGCGGCGCCGGAGGCGTGCTGGAGGGGGATGCGCCGACGGAACCCGTGGCGGCCGACGTGGCCGATCCGACCGGGTGTGGTGACGTCTGGGGTGCCGCATGCGCAGTGAGTCTCCTCGCAGGAGAGAGCGCGGCTGTCGCGGCCAGTCGGGCAAATCGGTACGCCGGACTGGCTGCCCGACACCGCGGAACGACAGGGCTGGCGGCGGCGCTGCAGTCTGCTGCGGGATTCGGAGGACGAGCATGAGCCGTGTGATCGATGTGCCGGAGAGACTCGATCGCCGGGGGTTCGAGGAGCTCGTGGCGGCTCTCCCCGGCGAGTCGGAGGCGAGCGGTGCTCGGATCCTGTTCAATGCCAAGCACGTCCGCTGGGTGTCTCCCTACGGTCTGATCGGGCTCCTTGCGGTCGGCCACGTGGCCCGTGATCGTACCGGCCTGTCGCCCCGGATCGAGGCGCCCGATAGCCGGGAGGTGCGGACCTACCTGGACCGGATGGACTTCTGGCAGTCCGCGCACGAGGTGTTTGATCTCGAGGCTGGTACGACCCGGGCGCACGGCGGGTCTGACGCACTGCTGGAAATCACGCCGATTCGGTCCCATCATGACGTACATGCGGTGGTCGAGCGCGTGCGGGAGCGCTCGGCCGCGATTCTGGAAAATCGTCTCCATTACCCGAAGCCATCGGTGATTCAGTTCAGTGTCATGCTGTCGGAAGTGTGTCAGAACATCATCGAACACGCCGAGACCGATGGCTGGGTTTGCGCGCAGACGTATAACTACCGAGAGCGGCTTGGACGCGAAGTCCTGATGCTCGCCGTGATGGACGTGGGTATCGGGTTCGAGGGATCTCTCGCGTCCGAGCACGCCCGGAGATTCGGCGAGTCGTGGTCCGCCGCGACTGCGCTCGAGGCGGCACTTCTGTACGGAGAGTCCCGATTCCGGGATCCGGGTCGTGGGCAGGGGCTGCAGGCGATCCGCAGGCAGGTCGAGAAATGGGATGGAATGTTCGCTATCAGGAGCGGTGATGCCCAGATCGCACTGGTTCCCGACTGGGACGACTACCCGCCGATGCAGCGTTCGCTACCGGCGTTTCCGGGGGCGCAGATCCTGATCGTCATGCCCGCCCGCACCACGGAGGCGCCGTGAGCGCTTCGGCCGGCCCGCCGGTGAGACGCTCGGGCACGCCCGCGATCGCCGTGGCGAGCCTGTACCAGGAGAATCTCGTGACGCGGCAGACTGGGCGTGCGGTGCGGGACGGGATCGAGCGCCTGTTCTCCAACCGCTGCGGCGAGGCTCTCGCGGTTATCGACTTCCGGGATGTTGCGGTTATCGACTACAGCTGTGCGGACGAAGTCGTGGCGAAGCTCGTCATGGGCTCCGGTGAGAATCCGGATTCGCCTGAAAATCGTTTCGTCCTGGTGCGAGGGGTCCGCGAGCACCACCTGGACCCCGTTGAATGTGCTCTGCGACGCAGAGGGCTCGCTGTGGCGGCCGAGCGGGCCAGCGGGGAGCCGGTGCTGCTCGGAGATGTGGATCCGGATGCTGGCGAGGCGTGGCATATGCTCTGCGCATGCGGGCGAATCCGCTCGCACGAGCTTGCCCGGAGGCTGGGCCTGGAGCCCGATTCCTGCGATCAGATCCTGTCGGAGCTGTACCGGCGGCGCCTCGTCCGGCGGTGTGGAGACTCGTTCGAATCTCTCTCCTTTACCTTTACCGCCTCCACGGCGGACGAAGCGCGCGCTCCGGACGAGCTCCGGGGCATCGACCGGCCCGAACCCCTCGACGGATGACGGCCTCGAAGCTGAGACGCATCACCATCATTGGTGTCAGTCTCCTGCTCTGGCTGGCAGGGCTGGGGATCACCTGGCTGTGGTTCGACCTGTGGCGATCCACCACCGAACCATCCGGAACGATAGAGCTTTCCGGTCTGTCCGCGCCGGTCAGGGTCTACTCGGACAGCTTCGGAATCCCGCACGTCTTCGCCGGGAACGAATTGGACGCCCTGCGGGCGCTCGGGTACGTGCATGCGGCCGACCGTCTATGGCAGATGGAGATGTTTCGGAGGATCGCCGCGGGACGCTTGTCCGAAGTGTTCGGTGAGCGGGGGCTGGCGACGGATCGTTTCGTTCGCACACTGGGTACGGGGCAGGCAGCGAAGAAGGCCGCGGCAACGCTCGCTCCCGGCGAGCGTAAACGGATCGAGGCCTACGTATCCGGCGTGAACGCGTTCCTGTACCGGCGATCACCGCTGCCACCGGAATTCCGTGTCCTGCGTGTGAAGCCAGAGCCGTGGGACGTCGAGTCGACGCTCGCCGTCGGGATGGTGATGAACCTCGATCTCGCGGTCTGGCGGGCGGAGCTGTCCAGGTTCTGGGCCTCACGGAACCTGGATCCCGAGCGTGTCGCGCTGCTCGACGACGGCTATCCGGAATGGGGGCCTACGATCCTGGACAGCGAATGGAGGCCGCCACCAGGAGCTGGACGGGCGTTCACCTCCGAATCGGACGGGGGCTCGGCGTCGGCTGCTGCCACAGTCCCGGTCGCGGTCCGAGCCGCGTCCCGAGAGCAGGGCGCGGGCCCGGAAGCGGTGGATGCGGAGTGGCTCCCGTTTCGGCTGCTGGCGACCATGTCGGCCCGGTCCGGATCGAACGCCTGGGTGATCTCGGGCGACCGGACGGCGTCCGGACACCCGATTCTCGCCAATGATATGCATCTCGCACTCCGGGCACCGTCTCTGTGGTATCTCGCCGCGTTGCACGGCGAGACTGACGGACTCCACGTGGCGGGGTTCACGCTGCCGGGCGTACCCGGCGTGATCGTCGGGTACAATCGGGACGTCGCATGGGGGTTCACTAACGGAATGGTCGATGATATCGACTTCGTGGTCGAGACCCTGTCAGAGGACGGCCTGCGGTACAGGGATCGGGTCGGTGGAGAGGAGATCTGGCGCGAGATCGAAACGCGCACGGACACGCTGTTCGTGCGTGGGGAGAAGCCGGAGCTGCTTCGCATCCGGCGTACCCGTCGCGGACCGTTGCTCAGCGACGTGCTGAGCGGAGTGGACGCCCACCTGTCTGTCCTGTGGGTGGCGGCCTCGGCGACCTCGTCAACGACTGGAATCCTGGGGTTGAACCGTGCCGGTGGACCGGACGCGCTGGACGGCGCGATCCGGGAGTTCGAGCAGCCGCACCAGAACGTCGTCTATGCGGGGCGGGACGGATCGATCGGATATCGGCTCGGAGGCAGGATTCCGTTGCGTGGCGGGAGGGACGGCGCGACTCCATTGCCGTCAGACTCCGTTGGTCCGGGCTGGCTGGGATTCTGGCCGACGGACGCGCATCCGGCCGAGCGGAATCCGCGCCGGGGATACATTGCGATGGCGAACAATCTGCAGGCTCGAGGACTCGGCCGGTCGATCAGCTCCGACTACGCGGCGCCACTCCGCGCACTGCGGATCACGCAGGCGCTGGAGGTGCGCAGGAACTGGACGACCGAGGATACCTACGACCTGCAGCACGACACGCGGAGCCTGTTGGCGGACCGGACGATCGGGCGAGCCGTGGCGGCCGCTCGCCGACTCGGGCTGACCGCGGAAGCAGAGCGGCTCGAGCGCTGGGATCGCGATGTCCGGATTGATTCCCGGGCGGCGCCGCTGTTCTACAGCTGGTTCTACCGGTTACGGAGCCTGATCGCCGCCGATGAGTACAGCGCGGCGCCGGAGTGGGCGTTCTTTCCGCTGGAAGCGACCCTGCGGACGCTCGAGGAAGGCGACGGCAACCCGTGGATCGATGACGTGTCGACACCGGAGGTCGAGACGCTCGAGCAACTCGAGGAGCGGGCTCTGGAAGATGCGATTCGCGTTACCGCCGGAGCGACATGGGGGGAGCTGCACACGGAACGGCACCCGCACCCGCTCGGGTCCGTCGGCTGGCTGAATCGTCTCCTCGGGCTCCAGATCGGACCCTATGCGTCCGGCGGCGGGCCGAACACGCTCAGGCCGGATGATTACCGCGTGTGGGCGGCACTGGACGCTGGCTCGTGGACGCCGCCCTGGACCAGCGAGTACGGTCCTTCAGAGAGGTTCGTGGCGGATGTGTCGCCGGAAGGAATCCACGGGCGGTTCCTGTTACCGACCGGCCAGAGCGGGAATCCGTTGAGCGAACACTATCGTGACATGAACCAGCGCTGGCGCGCCGGAGAGCTCGTCGACGTTCCGCTCGACGCGGAATCGGCAAGGGCCCGATCCGTGAATACATTCGTGCTCGAGCCATGAGGGAAAGAACCCCGTGAGTGAACGGACGACTCTTCTCGTCATCGGAGCAGGACCCTGCGGTCTGGCGGTAGGAGCGGCCGCGCGCGCGGCCGGCCTCTCGTGTGTGCTGCTCGACAAGGGCCCTGTCGTCAGTTCGATCGAGCGTTACCCGATCGGAATGACGTTCTTCAGCACGGCTGACCACCTGGAGATCGGCGGGGTTCCGTTCATCACGGACAGCGACAAGCCGACGCGCAGCCAGGCTCTCCACTATTACCGCCGGATCGTTGAGCACTTCGCCCTCGACGTCCGGCAGTACGAGGAAGTCGTTCAGGTCGAGCAGCTGGACGGGGAGTTCGTCGTGCACACCCGGTGCGCGGATGGCACCGGTCGCGGCTATCGGGCCACCGGCCTCGTGGTGGCGACCGGCTACTTCGACACGCCGAATCTGCTCGAGGTCGAAGGCGAGGAGCTGCCCAAGGTCACGCACTACTTCCGCGAGCCGCACCGATATTTCGACCAGGACGTTCTCGTGGTAGGGGGCGGCAATTCGGCGGTGGAAGCAGCTCTGACGACCTGGCGGGCCGGGGCCCACGTCACCCTGGTTCACCTGGCGGCCGACTTCGACCGGGGCGTGAAGCCGTGGGTGCTGCCGGACATCCGGAATCGAGTCAGCAGCGGTGAAATCGAGGTCGTGTGGGACAGCCGCGTGCTCGCGATCGAGCCCGACCGCGTGAGGATCGGTCCGGTGGATGGTGGCGCTGATCGTTGGATCTCCAATGATTTCGTGCTTGCGATGACGGGCTTTCGGCCGGACCCGCGTTTCCTGGAAGCGCTCGGAGCCCGGATCGACCCGGAGACGGGAGTGCCGGCGCATGATCCAGCTACGATGGAGACGACCGTTCCGGGCCTGTTCATCGCGGGCGTCCTGGCGGCGGGATTCGACGCGAATCGGATCTTCATTCAGAATGGCCGGGAGCACGGCGACAGGATCGCGGACTCGTTGAGAACGCGTCTCGTTGACGGGCTTCCGCGGCTCGGATAGCTTCCCGACGGCGCTGGCCGGGATGTCGGCGCCTCCACGATGACGTGCACACGGACCCGCATGAATGACGCGACGGCTTCCGCTCCGACACGCCCGGCTCGAGATCGAATCGAGGAAGTTCTCGCATCGATCCGCCCGGCCATCCGTGCTGATGGCGGTGATATCGAGCTGGTCGGGTTTGACGAGTTGACCGGAGTCGTCCGCATCCGGATGGTAGGCGCCTGCTACGCCTGTCCAATGTCCACACTGACGCTGAAGGCGGGAATCGAACAGCGGTTGCGGATGCTGATTCCCGAGGTCCGCAGCGTCGAGTCCGTGGAGACCGGCTGAGCTGCCGAAGCCCCTGGACTGACGCCTGCCGGATTCGTAGCGACATCATTAGTCAACCACAGATGCGAGACATACACGACATGGAAACCCATTCCCTCGAAGATCGCGTGATGCAGTCGCTGGCAAGGGTCCGGACCGAGGCCGGTGGTCCGAACGTGGTGGACGCAGGCGTCGTACGGTCTGTGACCGCCGGTCAGGAAGGCGAGGTCCGAATCGAGATCGAACTGCGACCGGGCGTTCCGCCGGAGATCGTGGACACGATCCGCCTCGTGGCGACGGGAGTGACGGGCGTCGCGGCGGCGACCGTTGAGCTGGCGCACCCGTCCGGTGGGCCTCCAGCGGGCAGCGGGCCCGCGGCGGGCGCAGAAGCGGGTGCGACGGCGGGCGCAGCGGCGGGCTCGTCCGGGAGAGGCGGGCGCCGGCCGTTGCCCGTCATGGCACCACCGGGGGGCGACCGGACTCCGCCGCCGTCACCGGGCCGGGTCAGCCGTGAGGAGGCTACTCGCCACCCGAGCGAGGCGGAACCACTGCAAGGCGTAAAGCATGTGATCGCAGTGAGCTCCGGCAAAGGAGGAGTCGGCAAGTCCACGGTGGCGACGAACCTCGCTGCGGCGTGGACCAGGGCCGGGTACCGGGTCGGGCTGATGGACGCCGACATCTACGGGCCGGATATCCCGACGATGTTCGGTGCGCATGAGAAGCCGCGCATGGAAGATGAGCAAGTCATCCCGGTCGAAGCGCACGGCGTGAAGCTGATGAGCCTCGGGTTCCTGGTGTCGGACGACACGCCGGCCATCTGGCGTGGGCCGATCATCATGGGAATCATCCGCCAGTTCCTGCACCAGATCGCCTGGGGCGAGCTGGACTATCTGATCGTGGACCTGCCACCGGGCACGGGGGACGCGCAGCTGTCCCTGGTACAGCTGGTCAAGGTCTCGGGCGCCGTAATGGTGACGACTCCGCAGGACGTGGCAGTCCAGGGCGTGTTGAAAGGGATCCGGATGTTCGAGAGCGTCGACGTTCCAGTCATCGGAATCGTCGAGAACATGCGCGGGTTCGTGTGCCCCGATTGCCAGACGACACACGATCTGTTCGGATCGGGCGGCGGCGAGAAGCTGGCCGCATCGATCGGCGTGCCGTTCCTCGGTGCCGTGCCGCTGGGGATGGCCGTTCGACAGGAAGGCGATCGTGGCACGCCGACCGTGATCGGGCGCCCGGACTCGCCCGAGTCGCTGGCGCTGACCGCGGTGGCCGAACGGGTCGAGGAGTTGATCTCCGCCGGGGAGCGGGAGACGTCTGACACCTGACCGAATAGCTCGGATTCGCCCGGCTGGAGGCGAGCGACATGGGAATTGTTACCCTGACCACGGACTTCGGAACCGCGGACGGCTACGTGGGAGAAATGAAGGGCGTCATCCTCTCAGCGGCGCCCGATGCCACGCTGGTGGATGTGGCGCATGACATCCAGCCGGGCGACGTGGAGGCGGCAGCCTGGATCCTGGGGCGGGTTTGGGAGCGCTATCCCGCCGGGTCCGTTCACGTTGTCGTGGTGGATCCAGGGGTGGGGGGACCGCGCCGGCCGCTGGCCCTCAACACGCGGGACCGCTGGTATATCGGACCGGACAACGGGACCCTCAGTCGGGTTCTCCCGGCGGGCTCACCGGGGAGTCCATGGGCGCTCGATCCCGCGCGATACGCTCCGGGCCCGATCAGTTCGACATTTCACGGTCGCGACGCCTTCGCCCCCGCGGCGGCTCTCATCGTAGCCGGAAGACCGCTGGAAGAGCTTGGAGCGCCGCTGGCAGCCGCAGACCTGGTCCGGCTGGATCTTCCCGAGCCGCATCGGAGCCGTGACTGGGTTCAAGGTCGGGTGGCACACGTCGACAGGTTCGGAAATCTGATCACAGACATTCCCGCGTCGTGGATAGCGCCGTCGGCACTTACGGAGATCGCCGGGTTCGGAATCTCCGGCGTCCGCAGCGGCTACACGAGCGTCGAGCCGGATCGACTCGTGGCCCTGATCGGCTCAGCCGGAACTCTCGAGATCGCCGTCCGGGACGGGAGTGCGGCCGATCGCCTGTCGGTGGGGCGTGGAGAGCCGGTCAGCGTGAGGCCGGAGCGGGACTGAAATACGTCCTCCGCCCGGGGTCCGCGGACCTGGATTCCCGGGCCCGCGAATCAGTCGTCGAATATGATATCGATCTTCCCGAAGGCGGCCTTCAGGTCGATCCGGAGCTGATGTGGCGCGCTGTCCCAGTTCTGCGTCTGCCAGCCGCGCTCCACCTTCTCCATCCCGCGCGGGTCGAACCCGGCCAGAAATCCCGTCTTCTCCAGCCGCACCCCGATATCCCGCGGAAAAACCAGGTGCATGGCGCCAAGTCCAACGGAGATCTCGGCACTGGCGTCGTGCGTCCACTCGCCGGTGAAGTCGAGAGTCACATCTCCGACCGCGCCCTCGAATTCGAGGGATTCGAATCCGGCATTCCCCAGGCCCGACGCTTCGAACTCCGCCGCACCGACTGCGAACTCCAGTCGGTCCATGCGGACTGGATTGAGGGAGTCGAAGGTGATCTCGGTGCTCGAAGCGCCGGTCCGGTAGACCAGGCGGGTGAGCGGGATTCCGCCCAGCTCGAGCCGAGCCCTGGCCGCCCCGACCTCGAGTCTGAGGGACGCCGGGACTTCGCGGCTGAGTCCGAGGCGAAGCTCGCCGAACTCATCGTCGTCGAAGTTCCATTCAGTGTCGCCGTCGCCAGCCGACTCGAAACTGAGGTCGAGCCGTCCCTCGTGACCGGCGACCGTCCACGATCGCTCGGGCCGGAGCCGGGCCGCATCGTATCGCAGGCCGATATCGTACAGCAGTCCCTCTTCGGCCGAAGACACTTCGAGCTCTCCAGCCATGTAACTGATTCGCACGTCGATCGAGCGGATTCCGTCCGTCTGCCGGCGCGCGGAGAGGTCCGTCCAGTCGGGCTGCTGCGCGAGGAGCGGACCGCAGAGCCCGAACATCAATACCAGGGCAACAACTCCCGCCCTATGCACCGGGCGCCTCGGAGGCGAATTCCTCCGCCTCGGCGAACAGGTCAGCGGCTGAGCCTTCGACGAACTCCCGGCGGCTCCCGACACGGGAGAGGAAAATCGCTCCCAGGCCGGTCGTGATCGCCGCCCAGGTGATCACCCCGCCCGCGAAGAACACGAGCCCGCGGATGAATCCGAGCATACCGCCGAACAGGTACATCGCCGAGCCGATCGCGAACGGCGCGAACAGCAGCGCAAGGCCTGTCCACACGTACCAGTAGGAGTTCGAGCGACGGAGATTGAGGCGCTCGACCCAATCGAATCGTCTCAAGCCGAACTCCTCGCCCGTCGCATGCGCGGCCGCGATGAGCCCGGCGGGAATCGCGAGCGCCGCAGCCAGGACGTAGAACGGGATCACCAGCCAGGTGACGATTCCCACGACGAGGACCAGACCGATCGGAACGAACAGCAGCTGTCCGGCCAGGCCGATGCCGAACGACCGGGAGAGATTCAGGCGTGCCGTATCTGCCACGATCTCCAGCCGCGGGCGGAAGAAGTAGACGATTGCGGCTCCGAGCACGCCCAGTCCGATGAGCCAGCCGAGCGTAAGGGCGATACCGCCGATCGCGTGGCCGATGTTGCTTCCGATCCGGCCGAAGAAGCCCGGTCGGTGACGCTCCATTTGAACCCGGACATCCGGCGCGACCGAGACGTCCAGGTCCAGATCAGCGAGATCGGCGAGATCAGCGAGGTCGAATGACACGGATACGAGCTCGCCCAGAACAACGCCGCCCTCGTTCAGCACCTCTCCGCCCACCTGGAGCAGGTCGCCTTCCACCCGGGCGCCTTCCGCCAGGGTGAGTTCACCATTCAGCACGATCACATCGCCGAGAATCGTGCCCTCGAGGAGTACATCACCATCGAGCAGTGCCAGGTCACCTTCGATCACCTGGCCAGCGCCGACGACGTAGTCATCGTGAATGACGAGCGCGACGTCCTCGCCCGACACGAGTGCCTGGGAGCCGATGCGCGACAGGGAGCGCTGGAGCTGCTCCATGCTCCGGGTGAGCCCATCAAGCGAGGGAATACCAGGCACGATGGTGACGCGACCATCTCCGAGGTCGTCAGCTGCGGCGCTCTCGCCTGCGAGCACCGCTTCCGGCGCCGCCGGCTGCAGCACGCCGAACGCGGCGGCGAGCGCACTGACCGATACGGAGTTCGCTTCCGACGGCGGAGTCCAGTCGAGCAGCAGTTCGTCCACCGCGTCGGCATCGAGCACGTCCGGATTACGCAGAAGCTCCCGCCAGGATCGCTCGAGTGCTCCACCCGTCTCGTACGATCCACTGACGTCCCCGTCCACCAGAACGTCGCCGTCCCGGAACGAGATCGTTCGCGTCTCTCCGGAGGCGAGGTCCAGCTCCAGCGTCGCCTGGCTGGACGACATCGTCACGGCGCTGCCGTAGACCGGATTCTCCTGGGCCACGGCCTCCGCTCCCGTCACGAGGAGGAGTCCGAGCAGGACTGCCGCCGAGGCGGCTCCTCTGCAGACGAGACGGAGGTTCCCCCTGTCCGATCGCGATTCGACCTTCATCATCATCCACCTCCATCTTCCGGAAGTCTGTCCAGTCGTACGGCGCACATTGCCGCGTGCGCCCTGTAGTCGATCATCCAATTCGCCTTACTCCGATTCTTATCAATCCAGGTGAGACTTCCATCAGCTTCAGCAGCGTCCACAGCGAGACCATCCCGACAAGCGTCAATGTTGCCAGGGCGCCGACGGCGCTCCACGCATTCAAATCAACACGGAAAGCCTCTACCAACGTCAGGAGGCCGGAGTCGTACGCGACCCTCCCGACCGCCACGACCGCCTGCCAGACAAGGCTCGTCCCGCGCTCGAACACGAGCTTCGCGACGACACCGGGTGTGACCTGCGGATAGGTAGTGAGCCAGGCGATCGTGCCGATCACGGCTGCGACCGCCGTTGCGGCGAACGCAGCTGCCCGTGGCGGGTGCAGACGGAGTCCGTCCAGCGCCCGACTCCATCCGGGGGCCGGCAGTTGGACACGAGCCATGACGCGATTGACGAACCCTGCCGACGGGACGAGCGGCACCAGGGCGCTGAACCGCGCCTGCAGCGAGCCGATCTCCGCCACTTCCCGCCTGCAACGATCGCAGGAAGCAAGATGACGCGACTCGCCCGGTCCGGGCTCTCCGCCCATACCGATGCGCTCTCTGGCCTCGGGGGCCAGGTGCGAGTTCGTCCCTGTTGTCGTGTCGGTCATGACAGCGTTTCCTCCATTCCCTCGACCGTACGGAGGCCGGGGGAGTCGGGTTTCAGTCTTCCGCATCCCCGTAAGACTGCGAAAGGACGGCCCGCAGCTCGCGCCGCGCGCGAAAGATGTATGTCTTCACGGTTCCCAGCGGGATTCCCATGATCTCTGAAATTTCCTCGTACGGACGTTCCTCGACATGGCGCAGCAGGATTGCGGTCCGGTAGTCCTCCCGCAGGCCGGCGATCGCCTCCTCCAGTTCGCCGGCCAGTTCCTTCGCGACGAGGCGGTCGTCGGGCGCCTCCTCGTCGGATTCCAGTCTCAGGGAAGTCGCTTCCTGCCGTTCCGGAGTCAGCGCGTCCGGGGCGCCGTGCATGGAGATCGTAGGCAGCCCCCGCTTCCGCAGGTGATCGACGGTCAGGTTGTAGGCGATCTTGAACAGCCATGAAGAGAAGCGATACGAGCGGTCGTAGCGATCGAGGTTGTTGAACGTGCGGACGAAGACGTCCTGCGACAGGTCCTCGGCCAGCTCACGGTCGCGTACCATGCGGTAGACGATCGAGAACACGGGCCGCTCGAAACGGTGAACCAGCTCGCGAGCGGCCCGCTCATCGCCACGCCGACTCAGGCGGACGAGATCCTTGTCGGTCTTCTCGCCGTAATCCAATCCGTACCGCCGCTCCTCCCGAGCTGCCTCAGCGCCGGCGTTGCCGCCCCGTCACTTCCACCCTACCGTGGCGGGAACCTAGACGCCGGGCCGGTGCCCCGACAACAGGAATCCCGGCGTTCCTGAAGATTCCCCTCCGGGCGGTACGCCTGAGGTCCGGGCCGAGGAGAGATCGGTGCGAGTCGGATTGATCAGCGACATACATGGCAGGCTCCGCGCCGAGGTGTTCGATCTGCTTGCGGGCGTGGACCGGATTCTGTTCGCCGGGGATGTGGAGCGGCTCGAACTGCTCGATGAGCTCGAGCTGATCGCACCGCTCGATGCTGTCTGGGGCAACGTGGACGGTTACGAGGTCCGCAGGTGGACGGCTGAGTCGGTGGAACTCGAGCTCGAAGGGGTGCATTTCGCCGTGACACACGGGGACCTCGTCGCGCCGAGGTTCGAATCTCTGCTCAAGAGATTCCCGACGGCCGACGTGATCGTGCATGGACACAGCCACGTGCCGCGCTGCGAGCGCTTCGGCAGCCGATGGATCGTGAATCCTGGCGCCGCCACCAGGGGTCGAGCCGGACACCCCGCGTCGGTCGCGATCGCGCACGTGGAGGGCGGGAAAGTCGAGATCACGCACCTGGCACTTCCCGACGGAACCCCGTTCACACCGTAAACGGCCGCACGCCGTGCATCAGAGCTGACAGCCGG
>CBDUVN010000013.1:0-36281 GCA_965370685.1 uncultured bacterium
CGGAGGTGGCCGTAGGAATCGTACTCGACCTCGACCCCCGGCATCCGGGAAAGCTCATCCGGATCCATCTTCTCCCCGAGTCCCTCGGCGAGAATCACGAGCCCGTCTGGCCGGCCGAGCGCCCGCCGCTTCAGAATCGCGCCCTCGAGGATCGTGCACACCCGGTCCACCGTGATCGGTTCTGTGGAGAACTCCTCGGGAATCACCGTCAGCGTGGCGCCGGCGGATTTGCCGATACCGAGGGCGAGATGCCCGGCTTTCCGTCCCATCACGGTAACGAAGAACCAGCGACTCGTGGCGCGGGAGTCTTCCATCAGGTTCTGGGCGATCCGCGACCCGAGGTCGCGGGCGGTCTCGTAGCCGAATGTCGGCATGTCGCCCGGCAGCGGAAGGTCGTTGTCGATCGTCTTCGGGACGTGTGCGACCCGGATCGTCCCCCTGGCCGCGGCCGCGACTTCCCGCGCCCCGAACGCGGTGTCGTCACCGCCGATCGTCACGAGGCGTGATATCCCGAGTTCTTGAAGAGAACCGACGGTCCGGTCCAGCCGCTCCTGCGATTTCGTCGGATTCGCCCGGGATGTCCTGAGGATCGACCCCCCCGTCCCGTGAATCCGCGAGATCTCCTCCGCGGAGAGAGGCAGGATCATCTCCGTCCGTCCCTCGATGAGATGCTCGAATCCGTCGAGGATCCCGATCACTTCGTGCCCCTCGTCAATTATCTTGAGGGCAGCGGAACTGATCGCGCTGTTGATTCCGGGGGCGGGCCCACCCCCGACCAGGATTCCTATATGTGCCACGGGCGCTCCAGGCGTCGTCGTATTGTCGATAATGGCCGTCCGCCGGAACTTTCGACCCGGCCGTGACCAGAAAACTCGAGTCCCGGCCTGCTGGCGGGCGCCACAACTTCCCCGTCAGCCCCCGATCCGTCAAGCAACACCCGATCTGTCAAGCCGGCAGGCGGAGCGCAAACCGAGGTCGCACAGTGCACTTTCGTCAGACCGGGGAACGGTCCGGGCCACGGGTGCGTGCAGTCTAACCTGATGTTACAACAGTGGTTACGCTATGGAGCGACCCGGGCATGCCGCTTGCAAGTGTGGCCTGTGACCTGTCACGCCCACCAGGGGCACAGAGTAAGAAAACAGAGTAAGGAAACCGAGGGGGATTCAAATGCGGTATCGTGTTTATTCACCGGCAGTTCTGCTCGCGACCGCCGTGGTCGCATTTGGCCTCGCCGGCTGCAGCGGAGACGATGGGCCCTCGGGTCCCGTCACGCCGTTCGACCCGGATGCCACGGCACAGGCCGCAGCCGAACTGGAGAGCCGGCTGGACGTCGACAGTGACGTGATGATGTCACTCGCACTCGTCAGCCCGGCGCTCGAGGCCGAGGGCGGCGCGCTCGCACAGCTGCTTCCGGGTGGCCTGGTGCGTCCCGCGCAGCCGTTCAACGCCCAGATGATTGTGGATCCGTCGTTCTCGATGGAGCCGATCTTCCCGTCCAACTTCCTCGGCACCACGTTCGAGTGGGACGAGGGGCTCGGTCGCTACGCGATGACCGAGCGGACCGGGGCACCGGCAGACGGCATCCGCTTCATTCTCTATGCCGTCGATCCGTTTACCGGGGAGCCCGCACTGCCGTTGAACGAGATCGGGTTTCTCGATCTCACAGACGAGGGTAGCGCCTCGGCAACCCGCCTCGGAGTGTATGCCGAGACCGGCGGGATCGCCCGCCTCGATTACACCGTGACCGCGAGCTACGCTCTGCTCGGCGACGTTATCGAGGCCACGGCCACGGGCGCCGGCTACATCTCTGATGGAACCCGCCGGCTCGATTTCGACCTCGTTCAGACGGTGGCGTTCAACACCGTGAACGAGACGATGCGCGTCGACATGCTGTACGACCTGCGAATGGACGACGAAAACGTGCGGGTCGTGGTCGACGTCGGAAGCGACATCGATCTCAGCGCGTCCGACCTGTCACTCGATGTCATGATGACGATCACCGACGGCGGCAACGTCACGGTGCTCGACATCACCGTCGACCAGACCGAGAACATCACGGGCACGGTCCTTCACAACGGCCAGACGGTCGCCCAGATAGATGGCTCGACTTCCGCACCGGTGTTCACCAACGCGAGCGGTGATCCGCTTTCGTCGGCCGAAGCAGTGGCGCTCGTGGAGGTGTTCGACGTCGTAGAGGACGTGTTCGACTTCGTCGAAGCCGTGTTCGAGCCGTTCGGCTCAGGAGGAGTGTCGCTCTAACAGGAGTCCGGTGGCCGGGAAGCGAGATCGTTTTCTGGCGGGCCGGAAAACGCCGGGGGATGGGGGCGCGGGGCCGCGAGGCTTCGCCCCCGTCGTATTCAGGGCCCGGCGATCTCGCGCAGAACCCGACGCGTCATCACCGGGACCATCGCCCGTCGCCACTCGGCATCGACCGTGATGCTGGTGAGCGGGTGACATTGGCGGTACGCCTGGTCCGCGACCGACTCGATCACCTCCTGTGTAAGCTGAGATCCGCGAGCGATCTCCTCCACCTTTCCGACCCTGCGGGGGTACGACCCCATGCCGGAAACGTACAGACGCAGGGCCATGACCCGGCGCTCGTCGTCCAGCTCGGCCAGCGCGGCAATGTTCGCAAGCGGAAAATCGATCGCGTTCCTCACCCGGAGCTTGCGGAAGGCACCGCGGGCGCCGGGCGCAGGCGCCGGAAGCCGGATCGCGACCAGGATCTCACCGGGTTCCATCCGCCGGTTCCACACCCCGTCAGAGGTGAAGAACGCATCGATCGGCACCTTCCGCCTCTGTCCGTCCGGGCCGGCGATTTCGAGCTCGGCTCCAAGCGCGCACAATGCCGTAGCTCCATCGGCCGAGTGGGCAGCCACGCAGCGAGTACCGCCCTTCACGACATGGCAGGCGTCGCCGTCCTTCTTGAGACAGAAACCGAGCGACTTCCGCCAGAACCAGGTCTGGTTGTAGTACGTACAGCGGGTATCGAGACAGACGTTGCCACCGATCGTGCCTGCCCGCCGGAGCTGGGGACCGGAGATCCTGGCGCACGCATCGGCGAGCATCGGCCACCGGGCCAGAACGGCGGAATCGCGACTCACCGCATCCAGGCTCTCGCCCGCTCCGATACGTAATGCGCCCTCGCCCTCATCCTGGAATCCTCGAAGCTCGACGACACGCCGCAGCGAGACCAGGTGCTCGGGAGTAAACAGGCGGTGCTTCATATTCGGAACGAGATCCGTGCCGCCCGCGATCGGCATCGCCGCCGGGCCGTGCTTCGACAGCAGGGCAAGCGCGTCTTCAAGGCGCTCGGGCCGATGATATTCGTAGGGGTGAAGTCGCAGCATGGACGCCAAGATAATCGGCGCGCGGCAAGGCACCAACGGGCACCCGGCTCGCGACAGGCTCCAGGCCGGATTGACGGAGGCGCCGGATTATGTCCGGCGCCTCCGCGGATGGATCAGCGGTGAGGGTTGTCGCGGGCGTAGTTGTAAGCCGTGATCCCGGAGATCACGTGGCAGATCCACCCCAGCAATCCGCCCGACCCGATCCACAGGCCAGGCGTGATGATCAGCCAGAACAGCGCCCGCCAGATCTTCCCGTTGTACAACTGCCCCACACCGGGGATAAGAACACTCAGAACCGCAGCGGTCCCTGGATTGCGCATCGTTTGACTCCTCGCTTACATCCGGTGGCCCGTCGTCGGGCCGTCTCCGATCTCCTTACGGAGTCGGGGCCGGCCGTGTTTCAGCGAGTTTTTCGAGGAGGGAAGAAAGCTGCGCCAGCCCGCCTCTCAGATGCGCCTCGGAGTAGCCAAAGCCAATGCGGAAGAACCGCTCGCGACCGAACTGACATCCCGGCACGATGAGCGTGCTGTGCTCCACCCGCAGACGCTCCGCCAGGGTCGCGGAGTCGATCTCCATCTCATAGCCGATCAGTGCGATCGCGCCGGCGTCGGGCGGTCGGAATCGGAGAATCTCGCCGTAGTCGGCGATCCAGTCGGACAGAATCGCGAGATGGGTCGTGAGAATGCCTCGCGCGCGAGCGAGAATCTGCTGCCGGGCCGTCGGCTCCATCGCGGCCGCCGCGAGCCGGTCACACAGCACGGACGGCGCGATCGTCGTGTAGTCCTTCCGGGCCCACATCTCATCCCGCCAGTCGGAGTCGGCCACCAGCCAGCCGATCCGGAGTCCCGGAAGTCCGTATGCCTTCGACAGCGACGCCGCGACCACGACTCGACTGGATTGGCCCCACGCGGTGGGCGTCACCGGACCGGCCAGTTCGGCTCCGGCGTACACTTCGTCCGCCAGGATCCATGCACCGACGCTCTCCGCCGCCGCGAGGATCTCATTCAGCGAGGCGGGAGACAGCACTGCGCCGGTGGGGTTGTTCGGATTCGTGACGACGACGAGTCGCGTGCCGGCCCGAATCGCCTCTGCTGCGGCGCCGGGCGCCGGTTGCCAGCCCCGCTTTTCTTCGAGCGGAAGTTCGATCACATCTGCGCCAAGCCCTTCGGCGAGGCCCGGAGTCTGGCCGTAAGTCGGGGTCACGATCACGACGCGATCACCCGGTTCCACCAGGCGCCAGCAGGCAATGAAATTCGCCTCGGCACTGCCACAGGTAACCAGCACGTCATCCGCCGACGCTCCCGGGTAGAGCGCCGCGATCCGTTCTCGCAGCAACGGAGAGCCTTCCGTATGGCCGTATCCGAGGCTCGTGTCCGAGGGGTCCACGCCGGTCAGGTCACACAGCTCCGAAAGCGTGAACGGCGCGACTCCGCTCTCGGACAGGTTGTGCTCTACCCGGTTCTCCCACAGCGACTGCCAGCGTTCCATCTCGAACGGCGGAATGTGCAACTTCGTCTCCCTGAAGTCAGATCAGCTCTTCAGCCTGTGGGCGTACTTTTCGCGAAGTTTCGTCACTTTCGGCGCGATCACGAACACGCAATACGGTTGCTCCGCATTTTGCGCAAAGAACTCCTGGTGACCGTCTTCGGCGCGCCAGAAGGTATACAGTCGCTCCACCTGCGTGACGATCGGCGCCTCGAACACCTCTTCGGAATCGAGTGAGGCGATCACCTCGCGGGCGATGCGCTCCTGCTCGTCATCGTGAGCGAAAATGATCGAACGGTACTGTGTGCCGACATCGTTTCCCTGGCGATCGTCCGTGGTGGGATCGTGGGTGCCGAAGAAGATCTCGAGGATCTCCTGGTAGGTGATCACGGAAGAATCGAACGTCAACTGGACGACCTCGGCGTGTCCCGTATCCCCTCCGCACACCTGCTCGTACGTGGGATTCGGCACGTGTCCGCCCGTGTATCCGGATACGACCGATTCGACTCCCTCGATCCGGTCGAACACCGCCTCCGTGCACCAGAAGCACCCTCCGCCGAACGTGGCTTTTTCCATCGTGTCGTCTCCTCTATCCCCATTTGTCAGCCTGGCGTTGCGTCGCTCTTCCTGCCTGGTTCCGGCGGCTCGCTCGCGGACCGGCGTGTGATGGTGCAGTTTCGGCCCCGACAGCTGGTCAGGAACCGATCGCACGTCCGAAACGAGGAGCAACATGATACACCGACGGCACGACGGTCGAGCCCCCGGCGAACTTCGACCCGTATCGTTCGAGCTCGGCGCTGCACCCAACGCGGAGGGATCGTGCCTCATCGCCTTCGGAAACACGCGTGTGTTGTGTACGGCCTCGGTGGTCGAAGGCGTTCCGCCGTTCCGCGAGGGCAGGGGCGGCTGGGTCACGGCGGAATACGCGATGCTTCCTCGCTCGACCCATACGAGGACTGATCGCGAGCGCCGCGGCCCGCGCGGGCGTACACAGGAGATCCAGAGGCTGATCGGCCGCTCCCTGCGCGCCGCCACGGACCTCGCAGCGCTCGGTGAGCATACGGTGCTCATCGACTGCGACGTGCTCGGCGCGGACGGCGGCACCCGCACCGCCTCGATCACCGGCGCCTGCGTGGCGCTGCACGAGGCGTGCGACTGGCTGGTGCGCGAGGGAAGGATCGAGCGAAGCGCGCTGCATTCGTTCGTCGCGGCTGTGAGCGTGGGCATCGTGGGCGGAGTCGCCTGCCTGGATCTCGATTACCCGGAGGACTCCCGGGCGGATTCCGATTTCAACCTCGTCGCGCTGGAGGACGGCAGATTCGTGGAAGTGCAGGGAACCGCGGAACAGAGCCCGTTTTCACGCGACGAGCTGAGTGAGTTGCTGGGACTCGGCGAAGAGGGAATCCGTATGCTTCTGGATGCTCAGCGGCGAGCGGTTGCCGGCTGATCGACGGCGGGCGGTTGCCGAGTGATCGCCACCGGGCGATGCCTGAAAGGGAATCGGAAGCCAAGCATCGGAACCCACGAACCAGGATCCAGGAGGAGACGATGACCGACAGCGGAATTCCGGATACGGGTTTCGAACGACCGCTCGAGCCAGGTCTTCTGGTCGAGCCGCAGGCAGGAGTGGTGGTGAGTCGGACCGTACTCAGGCAGCCAACGGGCAGCGTCACGCTGTTCGCGTTCGACGCGGGAGAGGGGCTGTCCGAGCACACTACCCCACACCAGGCGTTGATCTACGGACTCGACGGGGAGGCCGAGATCATGATCGCAGCCACGTCTCACATCGTAGGCCCCGGTCAGGCGCTGCACCTGCCCGCCGACGTTCCTCACGCAGTCAAGGCTCTGTCACCGTTCAAGATGATGCTCGTGATGCTCAGGCGGGCGGAGTCCTGACGCCGTGTTCTCGACGGTGCGGCGGTTCATCAAGACGGCGATCCTGTTCCTGTTCGTCGGGCTGGCTTACGGGGGATTTCTGTTGTATCGACGGGAAATTCTCGGTCACTGGCCTTCACCGCACCAGCTGTCCGCGCATGCCCACCTGGTAGGCATCGGATTCGTGATGTTCCTCATCCTCGGGGTCGCCCTGTGGCTGTTCCCGCGCCCCTCGAAGGACGACGACCGGTACCGACCGGAACGGATCCAGCTCACCTGGTGGATTCTCGCTCCGGCGACCGCGGCTCGCTTCGTCGCGGAGGCGGCGGGGCCCGGATCGCCGGGCGGCTGGCTGGGATGGACGATTGTCGCCGCGGGCATGGCACAGATAGCCGGACTCGCCCTGTACTTTCATACGATGTGGCCCCGCATCAGGTCTGTGGGGAGCCATCTCCGGGAGGAAAAGGGCGAGAAGTTCTGACAGTTCCCCGGGACTTCAGCCCGTGGTCCTGCTCTCCTGCAGGGCCCGCCACACACGGTCGGGCGTGAACGGCAGCCGGTCCATGCGGAGACCGACCGCGTCGTAGATTGCGTTGGCGATCGCGGGAAGCGAGGGGTGCAGCGGACCCTCGCCGGCCTCTTTTGCCCCGTACGGTCCCTCCGGGTCGTTCGATTCAACGATCAGCGCAACGAAATCCGGACAGTCGACGGAGGTCGGGATCCTGTAGTCGAGCAACGACGGCGCGTCGTGAAGCCCGCCCTCGGGATCGCCCCGTTTCACCAGTTGCCGCTCCATCATGGCTTCGCCGAATCCCATGTAGGCCGAGCCTTCTATCTGCCCCTCCACCAGCATCGGATTCAGCGCCTTTCCGCAATCGTGTGCCGCCCAGATCGTCTTTACCTCGACCAGTCCGGTTTCGGGGTCCACCTCGACCTCCGCGACGTGCGCGGTGAACGAGTACGCCGGGGAGGAGCCGATCGTCCCGCCACGGTACTCGCCGTGCACGTCTTTCGGCGTGTCGTAGTGACCGACCGCACCGAGCGTCCCGTTCACGGCTTCGGCGAGCTGGAACGCTTCGGCGATCGGTATCCGCCGGCCGGCCGTCGTCGCCTCCCCTGTCTCCAGCGCCCAGCCGCCGGCGAGTCGGACATCGTCCGCCGCGACGCCCCACTCTCCGGCGACCGCCGCACGCACGATCGCGCCCAGCTGCTCGCAGGCCATCCGGGTGGCGTTGCCGACCATCAGCGTCTCCCGGGAGGAGTAGGCGCCTAGGTCCACCGGCACGAGGTCCGTGTCCGCCGAAACCACGCGCACGTAGCCGAGCGGAACGCCGAGTTCCTCGGCCGTGATCGCCGCCATCGTCGAGTCCGAACCCTGTCCGATCTCGCTCGCCCCGTGGAACACCGTCACCCTGCCCGACCGCTCGATCTGGATCTGGGCGGCCGCCTGCGGCATCTGATTCGGGTAGATCGGGTAGTTCGTCCCGCTGATGTAGCACGAGCCGGCGACTCCGACCCCCCGCCCATAAGGCATCTTCCCGAACTTCCGCTTCCAATCGCTCTCCCGCTCGACCGCATCCAGGCACTGCAGGAAGCCGTTCGACTTGACGATGAACTCGTTTACCGTCTTACCGGTGCCCATCGAATTCCTGCGCCGAAGCTCGATCGGGTCCATGCCGAGGCGCTCGGACACCTTGTCCAGCGAGATCTCGAACGCGAAGCGGGGCTGCACGGACCCGTGCCCGCGCTTCGGCCCGCAGGCCGGCTTGTTCGTATAGACCCGGGTCGACTCGAATCGGTAGGACCCGATCCTGTAGGGGGCGGTGAGGAGCTGTCCGCTGTAGTAGGTGGTCACGAGCCCGAATGAGGCGTACGCTCCGCCGTCGAGCAGGGACCTGGCATCGACGGCCTTGATCTCGCCGTCCTTCGAACAGCCCACCCTGTACCACATGTCGATCGGGTGGCGGCCCCGGTGCGAGTAAAACAGCTCCTCCCGCGTGTAGAGGATCTTCACCGGGCGGCCGGTCCGCAGCGCCAGCAGCGCGACGCAGAACTCGAGGTCGAACGGTTCCGACTTGCCGCCGAACGCTCCGCCTACGGCAGGCTGGATGACCCTGATCCGGGCGACATCCAGCTCCAGGACCCGGGCGATCTCCCGCTGCAGGTAGTGTGGAACCTGGGTCGAGGACCAGACGGTCAGGCTGCCGTTCGCGTCGGCCCGGGCGATCGCGCAATGCGGCTCGATCGGCGCGTGCGTCGTACCGTGGAAGAAGTACTCCCCCTCTACCACGACATCCGCTTCGTCCATCGCCTCGTCTACCGGCCCGAACTCGAGGAGGACGTGCTTCGTGACATTCCCGTTCCGTCCCTCCTTCTTCGGCTCGTGGACCTGGACAGCCGACGACTCCAGGGCCTCCCGGGGTTCCAGCACCGCCGGAAGCACCTCGTACTCCACCTGGATCGCGTCGAGGGCCCGATTCGCAGTTTCCTCATCCACCGCCGCTACTGCCGCGACCGCATCGCCGACGTAGCGGACTCTGTCCAGCGCGAGCGCGTGCTCGTCGCGAGTCCAGGGAATAATGCCGTACGGCTCGGGCATGTCCTTGCCGGTCAATACGGCATGAACCCCGTCGAGCGCCTCGGCCGCTGACGTGTCTATCGCCAGGATTCGGGCGTGCGGATGCGGGCTCCGGAGAATCTTCCCGTGCAGCATCCCGGGCAGCGCGAGGTCATCCGTGTACACCTCGAGCCCGGTGGACTTGGCATGCCCCTCGTAACGCCGGTTGCGATGTCCGAGGACGGCGTGCTCCCCCTCCTCGAGCGCGGCGATCGTCTCCGGGTCGTCCGCCGAGACCACCTGGATCGCGTTCAGCTCATCGGGGTGCATCTGGCCGCCCTCCGGCGCGGATCGAGGCAGCCGCCAGTTCCACGGCCTCGAAGATCTTCGTGTATCCCGTGCACCGGCAGAGATTCCCCGACAACGCTTCGGCAATCTCCTCGCGCGTCGGATCGTCGTTTCTGGACAGGAGATCTACACCGCTGCACAGCATTCCAGGTGTGCAGAAGCCGCATTGCGCGGCGCCCGTCAGATCGAACGATTCCTGCAGTGGGTGGAGTCCGTCGGGGCCGGCCAGGCCCTCTACCGTCCATACGTCCCGCTGCTCCGCTTCCCACACCGGGAGAATGCAGGATAGAACGGCTTCGCCATCCAGCAGGACCGTGCAGGCGCCGCAATCCCCTTTGTCGCATCCCTGCTTGGTCCCGGTCAGGCCGAGCTCGTAGCGAAGCGTCTCCAGAAGTGTGTAATGAACCGGAACTCCCACTTCGTGGAGCTCGCCATTCACCTTCAGGGTCGCGATCCGCTTCATCCGATTCCTCCGCCGTGCGCCGCCAGGTCCGAACGCAGGTCGCCGGGAGCGGATCTCCGGGCGGTCCGGTGCGGTATGGCGTCAATCAGGTTAGACTCGGGCTCTTTCACAGGTCAAGCGCGACGGGAAACCATGCGGCGTCAAATGACATATCGGGCACCTGTAGTCATCCGGCGAGTTGTGATCGCCACGGCCTGCATCTGTGCGGCGTTCATCCTGCTACCTCGTGCGGCGCACGCACAGCAGTCCGGAGCTCAAGCAGCGATCGGCGGGGTACCGCTCGACCGCTGGCTCGTATCATCCGCATTCCCGACCGATGGTGGCGCTGGTGATTCACCGCTCACCGGTCCCGGAGAGGAGGGCGTGCTTCCGGATCGCGGTCGAGAGCAAGCCGGCTCGAGCTGGATGCTCGTCAGGCGGGATGGCCTGAGCAGCGTCCGCCTGGATTCTCTGCTCCCGGATCGTGAATCGCCTGTGTTCGTCTACGCACACTCCTACGTTCGTCTGCCGGAGGACCGGACGGTGCTGCTGACGTGGGGCGGTCTCGGCGATACCGGCGTTCGCGCGTGGGTCAACGGGCGATTGCTCAGGGATCGAAACGGTGAGCCGATCGAGGCGATTGATCAAGTCACGGTATCCGTGCGGCTCGGCGGCGGGTGGAACACGCTGCTGTTTCGGTCCGAGGAGGCGGGAGACGTATTCGGGTTCTCGGCCGCGCTGACCGCACCCGACCACGACACACCGGTGCGGGTCCAGGCTTCCCGTCCTCCTGGAGACATCCGCACGGGACCCGCACCGTGGGTCCTGGCCGAGCCGACGCTCCGGCCCACCGGCCGAGTCGCATGGAGCAAGGACGAGCTGTCCGGTGAGCTGATGCTCGAGGTGACCGCCTGGAGTCGCACTCCGATCGACACGGTAGAGGTCCGGCTGCGCGCCGACGGCGCCGACGCTCGGGGCGGTGCCCGCTGGCTGACTCCCGGAACGCCGGCGTCAGTCAGTCTGTGGCTGCCGTTCGAGCAACTCGAACGGGCGCGGCGCTCGACAGACGGCTTCGAGGTCGAGCTGAAGTGGTTCGATGAGGAGGTGAAGCAGCGCCTCCCGGGACCGATCGAGTCCATCGCCACGAGCCCCGATGCGTCGGAGATCAGGCTCGCCGGGTGGAAGGTCGAATCGGTTCCATCGGGATCGAAACCGGACAGGATCGGGCCCGCGGGCCCGCTGCCGGATGACGCGGGATGGATGATGTCGGGCGAGTGGAAGGTGCCGCAGTCCCTGGCCGGGCGGAACCTGTTCCTGCGCACCGACGGCGCGCCCGGAGACTATCGGCTCGATGAGCGTGCGTTCGGCGAGTCCGATGTGATTCCGCTGTGTACCGACTGTCGCAAAGGCCAGAAGCTCGAGATCCTGGCCCGTTCCCGTGGTGCGTGGGATGGCCTCCCGGTAGTCGTCGAGGATCCGCTCGCCCGGATCGTGCCGTGAGCCGGGTCCGATGACGACTCCGGTGCGGATTCTGGGCGCCTGTGTCGCGCTTGGAGTCTCACTGTCCGGCTGCTCCAAAGGGGCGGCGCGCCAGGATTCCGCGCTCTCGACGGAGTTCACATGCGGTCCGGTCACGGTCGTGGCGATGCTCCCCGAGTCGATCAGAGAAGCATCCGGAATCGCCAGGGATCCCCGCCGGGACGACCTGTTCTGGCTCCATAACGACGGTGAAAACGAGACCGTGCTGTTCGGCGTCGATACGACGGGGGCACTGCTTACCACGGCTCGAGTGCCGGGTGTGACGAATCGCGACATTGAAGACATCGCGATCGGACGGTGCGGACCGGAGTTTTGTGTCTATCTCGGGGACATCGGGGACAACCGCGCGAGGTATCCCAGTGTTCTGATCCACCGCATTCCGCTTCCGGCTCTCCCTGGCATCGGGTCCGACGATGGGGCCGTGAGCGAGGTTTTCGACCAGGTGCTGTCTCCGCTGTCTACATGGGAGCTCGACTACCCGGATGGCCCGCGGGACGCGGAGGGGCTGGTGATCGACGACGCCCGGGGCCAGCTGTCTATTTTCACCAAGGGACGCAGGGGGGAAATCGTTCTGTTTTCACTGGACCTGGCGGAGTTAGAGCAGAGTGACGGTTCGACAATCACTCTGCGCAGGATCGGCCGGCTGACGATACCGATCGGCGGCGGTATCTCGCAGCTCGTCACGGCGGCAGACCTCTCCCCGGACGGAACTCGACTCGCAGTACGAAGCTACGCGAGCCTGTACCTGTTGCCGTGGTCGGGAGCGGACCACCAGGACACGGCTGCAGTACCGTACACGGCGCCACTGTTCGCAGCGCTCGAACCGCAGGGAGAGGGCGTGGCATGGGCCACCGACGGGGAAGTCCTGTACCTGGCAAGCGAGGGGAGGGCCGGCCGGCCGCCGCAACTCAGCCGGATTCGCTGCCAGTCTCGCTAGACGGCGGCGCCTCGGTCGGTTCCGACGACTGCTCTGCTTCGGGTTCGGATGCCGGCTCCCGCACTGCCGCCCCCTGGGACTCCGTGGTCCGCTGTGGTGACTTATCGTCGGCCATTGCAGGTCGGACCTGCTCCGGGAGCTGTGAGAGAATCGACTTCGTCTCTTTCCTCAACTCGCTCGTTGGATCGGCTTCCTCGAGCTCCCGCTGGATCTGGTTCAAGCTGCGGCGGAACTCCCGCATCGCGCTGCCCAGCGACCGGGCGACCTCTGGCATTCGCTTGGGCCCGAAGAACACCAGCACGACCACGAAGATCACGAGCAGTTCGGAGATTCCCAGTGTGCCGAAGCCCATTGTGCGTCTCGCTCAGCCGGAGAGGGCCCGGAGGACATCTTCGCCGTAGAACATCCGGATGTAGCGGGTCTGGATCGGGGTTACCCGGCGCACTGCCCAGATGAGCTCCACTCCGCCGGGTACGCTCGGCGTGCTGAGAAGCCGGTATCCGCACTCCGATGGCAGTCGATTCGCCTTGCGGAGATTGCACCGGCTGCAGGCGGTGACGACGTTAAGCCAACCGCTGTCGCCACCGCGGGAGATGGGAATCACGTGATCACGGGTGAGTGACTCGCGATATCCCAGGTCGTTCCTGTGTCGCCCGCAGTACTGGCAGCGGTAGCCGTCCCGAGCGAACAGGAACGTGTTCGTGACCTGCCGGCGGAATCGCCGGGGCACGCTTATGTAGCGGACGAGGCGGATCACGATGGGCGTGGGCCATGTCGAGCACTCCGAACGGAAGAGGCGGCTTTCGTCCACCTCCAGCGCTTCGGCTTTGCGGTCTATGACGAGCCGGAGGGCCCGGCGGACCGGGATAATCGTCAGCGGCTCGTATGAGGCGTTAAGTGCCAGACAGCCCATGTATTCTCTTCACGAGTCAGCCAGCGTGTCGCCGGCGTTTCAAACGTATCGGTGAAGTTTAGAGAACGATCAAGTGAATCGTCAAGAATATCAGAGATGACTGAACGACAGCCCGAGTCGGTTCGTCCGCTTGAGGGGCTCCCGGGACCGGTTGCCCGAGTGAGCCTTCCGCGTCCGGTTCTGCAGAGTTTTCACTACCGGATTCCCCGGGACCTCGTACCGACTGCGGTGCCCGGGGTTCGCGTCATGGTCCCGTTCGGCCACCGACGAGAGACCGGCATTCTCGAAGCGCTGGTCGATCCTCCGGAGGGGAGCAGGGCGAGGCTGAAGGATCTGCATGCCGTCCTCGACGAAGAGCCGATTCTGTCGCCTCAGCTTCTCCAGCTGTGCCGCTGGGTGGCTGATTACTACGTAGCTCCCGCCGGGCTCGTATACCGCGCCGCCCTTCCCCCGGGGCTGCTCGGCCGCACCGGACGAGGAGCTGGGGAGCTTCGGCGACAGGTGATCCGAATCGTACGGGAGCTTCCCACCCTGACCGAGCGCGAACGCGCTTTCGGCAGGGCCCGGCGACAACGCGAGGCGTATGAAACGCTGGAGTCGATCGGCGGCCAGGCGGAAGTCGCACACATGGAGCGGCAGCTCGGGTTCGGGCGTGCGATTCTCACCGGACTGGTGCAGCGGGAGCTGGCCGAGATCACGAGCGAGGCAATCGAGCGCGACCCGTTCGCCGGCCTTCAGGCGGGCCCACCGCCCCCCGGTCTGAACCCGGAGCAGGAGAGTGTTCTGAAGAAACTTGTTCGCCTGACGGAGCTGACCGATCCAGGGGTCGCCGTGCTCCGGGGAGTCACCGGATCGGGAAAGACCGTCGTATACCTTCGACTGATGCGCTCCATCCTGGACCAGGGCCGATCCGCCATCCTGCTCGTTCCCGAGATCTCTCTCACTCCTCAGACAGTGGAGCGCGTGCGTTCGGAGTTCGGCGACGATGTCGCGGTTCTTCACTCCGGTCTGTCCGACGGTGAGAGGAGGGATGCCTGGGCGGCGCTGCGCGAGGGACGGAAGCGGGTGGCAGTGGGTACTCGATCCGCGGTGTTCGCTCCGGTACCGGCGCTGGGAGTCATCGTCGTGGACGAGGAGCACGACGGGAGCTACAAGCAGGGGGAAACCCCGCGATATCACGCCCGCTCGGTAGCGGTCGTCCGTGCCCGGATGGCAGGCGCGCTGTGCGTTCTCGGGTCCGCGACCCCGTCACTCGAGAGCTGGGAGCTGGCCCGGCGTGGGAAATGGGCGTCGCTCGTGCTCCCGCATCGCGCCACACCGCACCCTCTTCCGGAGGTGCAGGTCGTGGATATGCGCGAGGAGCAGGCGCCCCCACCCAGGATTCTGTCGGTTCGGCTGCAGGAGGCGCTCTCCGACACGCTCTCGAGGGGTGAGCAATCGATCATTCTCCTCAACCGGCGCGGGCACTCGACCTGGGTTTCGTGTCATGAGTGCGGCTGGGTCGCCGCGTGCGACAGTTGCAACGTGTCCTTGACCTGGCACAGGAAACGTGGACGCCTGGTGTGTCATCACTGCGGCTACGAACAACCATCGCGTGACACCTGCCCCGAATGCGGAGGTGGGACCCTGGCGTTCACGGGCGTCGGCACCGAGCAGGTGGAACGCTACCTCGGAGAGCAGTTTCCGGAGGCGCGGATTGCCCGCATGGACGTTGATACAACCGGTACGAAATGGTCGCACCGCGACATTCTCGAGTCGGTCCGACGCCGGGATGTCGACATCCTGCTCGGGACCCAGATGATCTCGAAGGGGCTCGATCTCCCCGGCGTCACCCTCGTCGGCGTGATCGATGCGGATGTGGGGCTGAACCTGCCTGACTTCCGGGCCTCGGAGCGCACGTTTCAGCTCTTGTCCCAGGTAGCCGGCCGCGCCGGACGCGGGTCGCTACCGGGACAGGTCTACGTCCAGTCGGCCAGACCGGCCCACTTCGCGATACAGACGGCGCTGCGGCATGATTTCGAGGCATTCGCGACACAGGAGCTGGACGACCGGGCCGGACCTGGATATCCGCCACATCTCCGCCTGGCCAACCTCGTCATCACGGGGCCGAACGAGACGGCGGTGGCGGATGCCGCCGACGCCCTGGGCGACTGGCTCGAGGCTCTCATCGAGCAGAAGGGTGTCACATCGACCGTCATCCTCGGACCGGCACCCTGTCCGATAGATCGGTTGCGAGGGCGCTGGCGATGGCACCTTCTGCTGAAGAGCGACGATCCGCTGGCGCTCGGATCGGTTCTCCGGTTTGCGGCCACGAATGCCCCGATTCCATCCGGGTTGCGACTGGAGATCGATCGCGATCCCGAGAGTCTGCTGTAGATCATGTGAGTCACGTGTTGCGCGCCGCTCGACACTATGTAGACACGCCTCAGTTCGTGGCCCAGGATCCGGGTTCTTCCAGCTCGAATCTCATCAGGAGCGAGTCGGCCGGGGGAGTGACGTGCAGCGTGTCGGTCGGGAGCAAACCGGCGATTCGAGCGGTGAGCCACACGGCCACCACCTGGCCTCCTCCTTCGTCGATGCCCGTCAATCGAAACCTGCCCGGGCGTTGACCTTGCCCGGCAATCCACTCGGCGATCGGTACCCGGATCCACCAGCTGCGGATGATCCAGGCACCCGATGGGAGGCGGGCGAACCTTACCATTCCGCCAAGTCCCGGCTGGTCGATGGACGCCGCGAGGTTCACGTACGTAAACTCGAGCCTGCGCAGTTCCGAACTCGCTGGATCCAGCCACATCACACCTTCGATGTCCGGCAGCCGACTCTGTGGGAGTGCCTCGAACGCGAGGCCGAGAAGGCGCGCCGATTCGGCCTGACCACGGACCAGCCGGAAGCAATGTCGCCGGACGAACGTATCCGACAGCAGGACTTCGGCGTCGGGAGCGTAGTAGGCCACCTGTCCCTCGGGCCTCTGGACGAATCCACCGAAAACCAGGTCTCGCGCGGGGATAGCTCGGAAAGGGTGTCTTCCGTAGAACCTGACTTCTTCGAGGATAGCCTCGGAAGCCGGCCGGCCCCGATCGTCCAGGGTCTGTGTATGCATCACGGCGTCAAACCGGAAGTAGGGCTGCTGGCCGGTCCACGCCGTCGCTGTGAGGGCTTTGAGCGCTTCGTCCCATACGCGTTGCAGTTCGATGCCCTCGTCCGGAAGAACCGTGCAACGAGCCCGCTCTTCTACCCTGATATCCCGGAGGCGAACCGGACGAGGCTCGATGACGAAGCGATACGTAAGGTCCTCTCCCTCGGCGAGATTCAGCCAGTCCGATACCGCCGCGGAGTATCCGATTCTCTCGGCCAGAAGCCGATAAGTGCCGGGAACCGGTGCGGCGATCCGGTAGGAACCCGAGTCGCTCGACAGGACCCGTCTCGAGACGACACCGGTCGAGTCTTCCAGCATGACGAACACACCGGGAATCCCATCACCGTCGGATTGTTCGACGCGTCCCCGTACAGTCTGCGCTTCGGCCGGCCAGGCTCCGAACATCAAGCCCAGCGCGATCCATGCGCCTGCGCGGAACCCCGGCCTTCTCATCCAGCAGCGTCAGGCGAGCCGGACGCCGAGGCCCGGCTCCGGACCCAGGTAGAGCCTGGATTCCCGTACCGAGGGTCCATGGAACGGATCTTCGGCCAGCAGAGCGGCCCCGTCGAGGTCGAGACGGTCCGCCAGGGGCGCCAGGTGAGCTGCCGCCGCGATCCCGAGGGTGCTCTCGAGCATACAGCCGAACATGACCTCCAGTCCGCAGGCACGCGCCGTATGCACGGTTCGCAGCGCCTCCCGGATTCCTCCGCACTTGGCCAGCTTGATGACGACTCCGTCCACGAGCCCTACCAGTCCCGGCACATCCGACGAGCGGATGCACGATTCGTCCGCGTAGATCGGAACTGGAGAACTGTCGCGAACCCGTCTCCAGGCCGGTGCGTCTCCGGGGGGAAGAGGTTGCTCCACCATCTCGACCCCGAGATCGGCGAGCATCTGAATTTTTCGGACCGCCTCGTCCGGCGTCCAGGCTGCGTTGGCGTCTACCTGGAGCCGGCGGGATTCATCGACATCCCGGATCGCTTCGACCGTCTCCCGATCACGGTCGGTTCCAAGCTTGATCTTGAGAATCGGCCATCCGGGCATTGCCCGGACCCGCTCCGCCATCGCATCCGGTTCGTCGATCCCGATCGTGAACGAGCTGAGCGGCGCGTCCGCCGGATCGAGTCCGAGCAGCTTCCACACCGGCATTCCGGCACGCTTGCCGAACAGATCGTGCAGCGCCGCGGAGACGGCCGCGTGTGCCGACCCGTTTCCCGGCACGGCCTCGAGCAGTCGAGTCTCGATCGGCTCCAGGCGATCCGGATCCCGCTCGGAGGCGAGGACAGGTCGCATCCGCGCCAGGGCGTCCGCGACGGTCTCCGCCGACTCGCCGTAGTATGGAGACGGATCCGCCTCACCCCATCCCTCCAGTCCGTCCAGCTCGACCCGTGCCCAGATTCGCTCCACTCGCTCCTGGACCGACCTGCTGATCCGGAACGGTACCTCGGGCCGCAGTGACAGCTGCTCCCAGCTCAGCTTCATTAGTCAATCTCCACTTTGTTCGAGTCGCACAACGCCAGCTGCACGAAATCCCAGGCGGGCCACGGACCTGTGACATCCACGCGCAGTCCGTCGATCCTCCTCTCCCAGTCCGACAGGCTTTCCACGAAGTGAATCCACTCTCCACGGCGGATGAGGAATGCGGCGTCCAGCACGTTTCCAGCTCGCTCCTCGAGGAGTCGGGCCGCTCTCGATCTGGCTCGCGCCTCCGCGAAAATCGTGGAGCCCGCCTCACGCCGGACCATCGCACTCCAGGCCGGATCGGCCTCAGAGACGTGGAGCCGTACTTCGTAGCAATCCTCCAGGTACTCCAGTGCCTCGAGCAGTGGGATTCTCTCGTCCCGCAGGAACGCGAGCACCGCCGCATCATCGGGCGCGGTGAAACCGTGCGGCATCGGCACGACAGCGCTTCTCCGGAGAAGCGATGAAACCACGCGGCCGTGATCCTGAAGCGATCTCGTGCTGTCCGTCACGGACTGCCGAGTCACGGACTGCCGAGTCACGATCGCGGCGATCTCGCGATCAGAGAGTATGTCGAACGCGGGAGTGTCGGCTCGCCTCGCCAGCGTGTCCATCGCCCGGTCCGTCCGGCGGCTGCGGACGACCGCGTGGATCGTGATCCGGCCGTCGGGAGACCCCTGTTGCCGCTGCCCGGCGGGCCGGTCAGACACCATTGCCCGTACCTGGTGCGGTCCCCGTCGCTGCTTCCACGAGCGCGCGGAGGTGCGCATCGACGTTCTCCCCCAGCGACCGCGGATCGTATCCGCCCTCCATGACCGACACGATGCGGCCAGCCGCGCTCGCAGCCGTGCGACGAGAGATTTCCAGTGTCAGCTGGCGGAAGTGTTCGGGCTCGAGCGTGAACCCGCCGAGCGGATCTCCTGCCGCGGAGTCGAATCCGGCCGAGATCATCACCAGATCCGGCGCGAATTCCGCCGCTTCGTCAACTGCTTCGAGAAGGGTCTCCACGTACCGTTCCGCCGGGAGTCCAGGTGGCATCGGGAGGTTCCGGGTGGTCCCCGAACCCGCGCCCCCCCCCCGCTCCGCCGCCGATCCAGTCCCCGGGTAGTGCGGACTCTGGTGCATCGACAGGTAGTACACGGAGCCATCCGAATAGAAGATGTCCTGGGTCCCGTTTCCGTGATGAACGTCCCAGTCGACGATCAGGACTCTTTCCGCCAGGCCTTCCTGGATCGCGCTCCTGGCGGCGATCGCCACACTGTTGAACAGGCAGAACCCCATCGCCGTCTCCGGTGTCGCGTGATGCCCCGGCGGGCGAACTGCGCAGAAAGCGGAGGTGAAGCGACCGGCCACCACGGCCCGCACGGCATCGACGGCGCACCCGGACGCAGCCAGGGCCGCGTCCCACGAACCGGCAGAGACGGCGGTGTCCGCGTCGATCCGGATGATCTCGCCCGTGGCTTCAGCTCGATCCACGGCCCGTCTGACAGCCTCGATATGGGGCAGCGTGTGCACGCGGGAGAGGAGTTCCGCATCCAGCGGAATTCCCTCGACGGGCTCGACGAAGCCGTGAAGATCCGGCAGCGACCTGGCCATCTTCTGGACGACGGCTCGGAGTCTACCCTGGTGCTCCGGATGGCCCCAGCCGGTATCATGTCGACTGCACGCTTCGTGGTGGAACAGTCCGACCGGTGCCAAATTCTTCATCCCGGTTCAGGTGGATCGACCGTCCTTCCCCGCACCTCCGGTTGGCACGGAGGTTGATCGGTCCCGATTCCCGCTCTAGCTTCCGGCCGTTAACTTACACGTCCCTGACCGGCCTGGAGAAGGTACAATCTACAGTTCCGTTCCGACTCATCTACAGTCTTCGAGGACCGTCGCCCGAATTGGTGCGTGTATCGCCCTCGTTCTCGTGATCGCAGGGTGTGATTTCGAGTGGGGCGGCGCTGAGTTCAGGCTCGAGAATCCCGCACCAGAGCCACCTGCGGAGGCTGTCGCCGAGGGCGAGATGGAAACTCCGCCAGCGCCTCTGCCCGAGGGACCTCTGCTGTTCGCCGTCCGGATCAATCCGTCCGACGG
This sequence comes from uncultured bacterium, assembly GCA_965370685.1. GTDB lineage: Bacteria > Gemmatimonadota > Gemmatimonadetes > Palauibacterales > Palauibacteraceae > Carthagonibacter. Next base: position 20,123 of record CBDUVN010000013.1, read on the forward strand.
CGCCGCGAGAGCATTCCCGATCGCGCGACTGGTCGAGGACGGACTCGCGCCGCTCGGCCTGCCGGAGAATCCCGATGCCGGTTGGCAGGCCCGGTTCGACACCGCGTTCATGGCACAGGGAACCGAATTGGAATTGCATGCCGCGGGACGGCGGATCGGAAGTCTCGTGCTTGACGGTTCGACCACGACACCGAGCGACGCCTGTCTCCCGATCGTGACCGGTCAGGCACTCGTTCCCGTCGGATCGACCGCTCCCGCCCGGGCGTTCGCGTTCGTGGCGGGCACCGGGCCGGCTGCACCCGTCTCATATCCCGTGGATATCGTGAGCAACCGCATGCGAACGTACGGCCCGATCCTCGCCGAGCAACTGATGCGGAGCCGTGGCGAGATCCGTCCGTATCTTGCCCAGCGCGTCAACGTGCAGGTCGTCTCGTGGCCCGGCGATCCGACTCCGGCCTTCGCGGCGACGTACCTGATCAACGACCAGCTGGACGCTCCGTCCCCTGATGGCGAGGCTGTCTCGCTGTTCTTCATCGCCCGTTTCACGCAGGGCGGCTACGTGCCCGTCTGGTCGGAATTTCGCCGCTACGACGGGGGGGCGGGGAAGGAAGTCTTCGCTTACGTCGACGCTGCAGATGCACCGGTCGGACGAATCGACTTCGTCGACATGCGGGACGGAAGTGGCGCGGTCCGAATCGCCGCGAGCATCGACCGGGGAGAGTCGCGTCAGCTCGACTGGACAGAAGATGCGGTATGCCGGTCTGAGCTGATGCTGGAAGCGACCGCCACTCCCTGATCGAGTCCCGTCAACTCGGGTGCTGCGTTCGCCGGGCGACGGCTCAGGCGACGGCTCAGACGACGGCTCAGGCGACGGCGAACGTCTCGAGACCCTTTCCGGACTCGCTTCGCCGGATCTCCATCAGCGCTCGGTCTCGCAGCTGACGCACACGCTCACGCGTGACACCGAGAACCTGTCCGATCTGTTCCAGCGTGTGCTCTGACTCGCCCTGCAAACCGTAATACAGCCGCAGGACGCGCGCGTCCCGCGGACGAATCTCGCACAGAGCGACGGCGATTCGCTCCTGGAGGATTCGGTGCTCCACCCCGATATCGACCCGCGCCTCGTCCACCAGGAATCTCTCGATCAGATTGCTGTCGTCGGCCTCGCCGATCGGGGCGTCCAGACGGACCTCCGACACGTTGAGGGCGAGGAGCATCTCCACGATCGCGGGCTTCAGCTCGGCCTTGAGCGCTATTTCCGGTGCGCTCGGGTCGCGTCCGAAGGTCTGCTTGAGCTCTTCCGACACGCGCAGCACTCTCGCCAGTTCAGTGGCCCTGTTCAACGGAAGTCTGACCGATCGGCTCTGACGGGCCAGGGAGGCCAGGATCGCCTGGCGAATCCACCACACGGCGTAAGAAATGAACTTCACTCCCTGGTCCGGGTCGAATTTCCGGGCTGCCGTGACGAGGCCTGTGTTTCCTTCCTGGATCAGGTCTCCGAAGTCGAGGCCCCTGTTCTGGTAGCGTTTGGCCACGGATACCACGAACCGGAGATTCGCCCGGATGAGATGCTCGAGGGCGCGCGGGTCTCCGCTCTGCGCTTTCCGCGCGAGTGAGTCCTCTTCCTCGGGCGTGAGCAGCGGATGCCGGCTGACATCATCCAGGTAGAGGTCTACCATGCTGGCGTGTTCTCCTTTCAGAACCGCGCCAGTGTAGCGCCCATTTCGCCCCGTCGTTCGACTCGCCGTGGTACCCTCGTCAGGTTTAGGGGAGCAGAAACCTACGGACCTTGTGGTACACCCGTCAAATTGGCTCGATTGCGCAAGGGGGTGGCGGACCGGAACCAGAGGTGCAAGTTGTTTCCCGTGCAGAACGGGATTGAGGAGGGCAGAGCCCTCAATCAGCGGGGCATGAGCCTGTCGTCAGCATTCGATCATGAGGAGAACATGGGGCGGTTCCGGTGGACCTGTGCGAGCGTCAGCGATGTTGGCCGAGTACGTAGCACGAACGAAGATTCCGTGTTCTGCTCCGCGGAAGCCGGGGTATTCGTCGTCGCGGATGGCATGGGTGGCCACGCCGCTGGAGAAGTCGCGAGCGCCATCGCGTCGGAGCTGATCGGCGGACGGCTGTGCTACCTCGGAGCAGGCGAAGAACTGGATGAGGTCCGGTCGCTCTTCCTGCAGGCGTTTCGTGAAGCAGCAAGCGAGATCATCCGCCAGGCACGTGAAGACTCAGCTCGCGGTGGAATGGGAACCACGGCGACCGCCCTGGTTCTGCGACCGGATGACAACTACATCGTCGGACACATCGGTGACAGCCGGGCATACCTGCTGCGCGACGACAGCTTCGCCCGGATCACGACCGATCACTCGTGGGTGGAAGAGCAGGTGGAGCGCGGTGTGATCTCCCGGGACCAGGCATTCCGCCACCCGCAATCCAATATCATCACGCGTGCCCTGGGCACCGACCCCGTGGCTGCCCCGGATTTCTTTGTTGGCGAGATCCACGCCGAAGACCGATTCCTGCTGTGCTCGGACGGACTTTCGGACATGGTCGACGAAGACAGGATTGCCCAGGTCCTGCGGGCCGTGGAGGAACCCGAAGACGCGGCTTCCAGACTGGTCAGCGAGGCGAACCTGGCAGGGGGGGTCGACAACGTCACGGCGCTCGTCGTCCACGTCCACGACCGGGAGTAGATTGCAGGGTCAGAACAGGGATCGATCATCCGCGAGGCGGGACTCGACCTGTCGGGCAGGCGCCGCCAGCAGATCCAGCAGCGGTCCGGTGTCCCGGACCTCCACCGGTTCCAGGCACAGCACCCGTAGAGCCCGCGTCGCCTGGTGCAGGGAACGACCGAGACGAGGCAGGTCGATCAGGTGCTCCTCGCCTTCGGACGTCAGTCGTTGCACTTCGCCGCGCCGCCGAACGAGCAGCAACCCGAGCTGCAGCATGTCGGGGTTCGAGGGATAGTCCAGAAACACCGAGCCGGGTTCCCGGCCCCACTCGAGGGCAAGCCGATCCTCCAGGCGTCGTACCAGGTCGCGATTCTCCGGAACCCATTCCGCGATCCCCTCCGGCAGCTCGTCTCCCTGTAGTTCCAGGACCCGTTTCGGGAGACGGCGGTGGATCAGCGCGGCGAGGAGATCGTGCAGGATCGGCGGAGCCGGCTGATCCCGCATGCGGGCCGCCAGCAGGCCGAGGAGCTCCTCGTCGGTCGGGCCGGCAAGCTCCTCGCGGTCGAGCAACCCTTCCTCCAGCGCGCCTTCAACCAGGCGTCGGAAAACGACGGTCGCCGAGCGTACGCCGTGGTGCCAGTAGACATTGCGGAACATCTGGTACTTGGCGAACAGCAGCGACTCGAGTGCGCTGAGTCCTTTCTCCGTCACCGCCACTTCGAGTGGAGAGTCGTCCGATTCCCGGGCCAGGGTCAGAGATTCCAGCAACCGCTCCACGTCCACGGCGCCATAAGGCACGCCGCAGAACAGGCTGTCTCGACGCAGGTAATCGATCTTGTCCAGGTCCAGCGAGCCGGAGATGAGCCCCTGGAGGGGGTGGTCCGAGGTTCCACGGATCAGACTCATCACGAGATCGGCGGACCCCTCGCCCGACAACGCCAGCGCAGAGCTGATCGCCGGTGCCTCGAGGAAGCGACCTGCCGCCTCCTCGTGATGACCGGGGATCGCATCGGCCTCCAGCTCCTCCATCGCATGAGAGAAGGCGTAGTGCCCCACGTCATGCAGCAGCGCCGCCAGCCGAACCGTTGGCAGCGCGGCCGCCTCGTCATCGGTCAGCCCTGCCAGCACACCCTTCCGGTCGAGCGTGCTGATTGCCCGACCGGTCAGGTGGTAGACGCCGAGGGCGTGGAGGAAGCGGGTGTGAACCGCGCCCGGATACACGAGGTGGGCGAATCCCAACTGCTTCACCCGTCGAAGGCGCTGGAACTCGGGGGCATCCACGATAGACGCGGCGGCCCGATCGAGCGTGATGTTTCCCCACAGAGGGTCGCGGACGGTGCGTGCACCGTCTGCGCTCACACCCTCCACGATCGCGCCTGGGGTCCTGCGATCAGGATCCGCTTCCGCCTCCGGTCTGACTTCGGCGCTGCTCGGCATCGACGACGCTGATCGCCGCGAGGTTCGTGATCTCGGCCACCGTGGCACCCCTCTGGGTGAGGTGCACCGGCTTGCTCAAGCCGAGAAGGACCGGTCCGATCGCCTCGGCACCGCCGAGGTGGGACAGGAGCTTGTACGAGGCGTTGGCCGCGGCCAGGTTCGGGAAAATCAACACATTCGCCGGCCGCTTCAGGTTCGAGAACGGGTAGGACTGCTGAAGAAGACCCTTCACGACTGCGGTGTCCGCCTGCATCTCGCCCTCGACGCTGATGTCCGGCCTGCGCTCTTTGACCCGTCGAACGGCCTCCTTGACCTTGGCCGACTCCGGATGCGGCGCCGAGCCGAAGTTCGAGAATGAGAGCATGGCGACATACGGCTCGATTCCGAGCCGCCGAACGAAGTCGGCCGTCATCTCCGTCGTATCCGCGAGCATCTCCGCGTCCGGATCGATGTTTACGGTCGTGTCCGCGAAGAAGTACAGTCGATCCTGAAACACCATCATGTACAGGCTCGCCACTTTTTCGATTCCCGGCTGGAGATCGATCGTCTGCAGCGCCGGGCGCAGAGAATTCGGGTAGCTCATGTTCGCGCCGCCGATAAGGGTATCGGCGTCGCCGCGCTCCACCATCATCGCCGCGTAGTAGATCGGCTGACGCATGAAGTTACGGGCGTTCGTGATCGTGATTCCCTTGCGCATCCGTCGTTCGAAGAATGCCTGCGCGTAGTCCTCGAACACATCCGAGGCGCCAGGGTCGAGAATCTCCACTCCTTCCAGGTCGACCTCCATCTCCTCGGCGAGCTGCCGGATTCGATCCGGGTCCCCGAGCAGCACGGGCGTGCCGAGAGACTCCTCGACGATGGAGTGAGACGCTCGAATGACGACCGGCTCTTCGCCCTCCGGCAGGACGATCCGCTTCGGCGTTCGTTTCGCCTTCTCCATGATCGACCGCATCAGCTCGCGCCCCGGCCCGAGCCTCGCCTCGAGCTCGCGCTTGTATTCCTCGATGTCGACCGGTTTCCGGGCCACACCCGTGTCCATCGCTGCCTGTGCGACGGCAGACGCCTCGCGGATCAGGACGCGCTGGTCGAACGGGGTCGGGATCAGGTACTCGCGGCCGAAGTGGAGGTATCGCCCCTCGTAGGCGGCCGACACCGACTCCGGCACATCCTCCTTCGCCAACTCCGCGAGCGCCATCGTGGCGGCGATGAACATCTCGTCGTTGATCGTGCTCGCCCGGACGTCGAGGGCACCGCGGAAGATGAACGGGAACCCGAGGACGTTGTTCACCTGGTTCGGGTAGTCGGAGCGCCCCGTGGCCATGATCACGTCATCACGCGCCGCAAGGGCATCCTCGGGCAGGATCTCGGGATCAGGATTCGCCATCGCGAACACGATCGGGTCGTTCGCCATCGACTTGACCATGTCGGCGGTCATGAGACCACCGATCGACAGTCCGATGAACACGTCGGCCCCGACCAGCGCGTCCGCGAGGGTCTCCGCCTCGGTTTCGACGGCGTAGCGGGCCTTCTGTGGGGTCAGGTTGTCCCGCTTCGTGTTGATCACGCCCTTCGAATCGACGAACCACAGGTTCTCCCGCTTCGCCCCGAGACGCTCGTAGTGCCACGCGGTCGCGATGGCGGCCGCACCGGCGCCGGAGAACACGACCCGGACTTCGTCGATCTTCTTGTCCACGAGTTCCAGCGCGTTGATCAGCGCGGCGCCGGAGATGATCGCCGTCCCGTGCTGGTCGTCGTGGAACACCGGGATGTCCAGGCGCTCTTTCAGAGTCTGCTCGATCTCGAAGCAGTCGGGGGCGTGAATGTCCTCGAGGTTGATCCCGCCGACGGTCGGTTCGAGCATCTCGCAGAACCGGATCACGTCGGCCGGAGTGGACGCATTGATCTCCAGATCGAACACGTCGATGTCCGCGAACCGCTTGAACAGCACGCCCTTGCCTTCCATCACCGGCTTCGACGCCTCGGGGCCGAGATCTCCAAGGCCGAGAATCGCCGTGCCGTTCGAAACGACGGCGACGAGGTTGCCGCGTGCCGTGTATTTGTAGACGTTCTCGACGTCCTTGTGAATTTCCCGACACGGCTCGGCCACGCCGGGCGTGTAGGCGAGCGACAGGTCCTTGCTGGTGGCGCACGGCTTCGTGGGAATGACTTCGATCTTCCCAGGCCGGCCTTCGGAATGATACTGGAGCGCCTCTTGCTTTCGAATCTTGGCCACGGTGCGTTGCTCCGTTCGCAGGTCTACGTTCTGGAGTCCTTCCCGATGGGGAACAGACTGGTCATAGCAGTGCAAGTACCCTGCCTCGGCGGAGGGCTCAGCGCCACCCCCCGGCCGCTCCGCTTGCAACCGCTCCGCACGTCGGACACTTTCACGATGAACTGTATGAACCGCTGTCCACAGGAGGGGCCGTGAACATCCTTCCGGGCCGAATGATCTACCTGGGCTACGGGAAATTCTGGCGTTCGGACGAAATCGTCGGACTGCTCCCGATCGAGGAGGGCCGTGGTCCCGGCCGGCGAACAGAAGTGTTCGTTTCCACCCGCGAGGAGCCGATCCTCGCTTCGCGCTCCGAGCACACAATCCTCGGCGAGATGGCCAGTCTTCCGGACGATGCCGCGCACGCCTCCGGGATGCGCGTGGCGCTCGAGAGTCTGCTCGAAGAGCTCGCCGATATGCCCCCCGTCTTGCGGCGTCTGTTGAAGCGGGAGGGCGGCCTGGACGCAGATTTCTGGATTCGGCGTCTGCGGGCCCTCGCCGACCGGGAGCCCTCCGACGAAGATGAACCGCAGGAGGAGCTGTTCGACGAAGGCTGAGTCCCGAACGCCCGCGAAACCCTCGTCCGGCTGGCCGGTACTCCCTCTCGTGATCCATCTCATCGCACGCGGCGGCGCGCGACACACGACGTCGCGTGCATTCCGATCTGGTTGGAAGTCGCTGCCGATGCTGCTCGTCTGCCTGCCCGCATCGCTCGCGGGCCAGGAAGCGGACGGGCCGTCGGAATGGAACGACATCCGTGCTATCGAGCTCGTCGAGGCCGCTATCGATGCCCGGCGCCATACCTGGGGAGACAGCACGCTGCAGGGGTTCGACCTGTACGCCGAGGGACACGTTCACTTCATTGCGGACTTCGGGGGCGGCCAGGGACAACAGGCGGTCCGGGCGGACCAGGTCGCGCTCGAATTCCGCTGGCGCCAGGGCCTTGGTTCGATGCAGGAGATCGTCGGACGGCGAGTGACAGAATGGCTTCCGACCCGGCTTCACTACCACGTGGACCATCTCACACTCGTCGTCGACAACTACGGCGATCGGATTCAGGTCGGGGAGGGGGACGAGATCCGACACGCCCCGCACCCGCTCGCCCATGACGCCCTGCGCCGATACGACTTTCGTCTCGTAGACTCGCTCGCAATGGAAGTCCTGGGTAAATGGAAGCGCCTGTACCGGCTCGAGGTCCGGCCGCGAGACCCATCTGAGCCGGCCGTCGTGGGCACGATGGACCTCGAGCGCGAATCCAGCGCACTCACCCGGCTCGCCGTCTCATTCACCCCCGCATCGTACATCGACCCGCGACTCGTGACCGTAAGCATCGAGCTCGAGAACGGCCTCGTACATGGTAGGTACTGGCTCCCGACGTCACAGCGAGTGGAGATCAAGCGCCGGATGGAGTTCATGGAACTGCCGTTCGGCTCGACGATCAGGGCCAGCTTCCGTGTACTCGAGTATGACCTCGAGCCGCGCGGCAGCGGCGGGGTAGGGGCGGGGCACACTGTGCAGGCCAGGCCCACTGCGGAACTCGAGCGATACGCCGGGTGGCACACCCCGGAGCTGCAGGCCTGGCCGGAGGACGTCGTCACGGATTCGATCCGACTCGCAGAGGTCCGGTCGGAGGCGGCGGCGATCGCGAAAGGACACTACCTCGGAGGCGATGCGTCCGTTCGCCTGTTCATACCGAGTATCTCATCGGCGTTCCGGGTCCGGCGGGCCGAGGGGATCTTTGCCGGCGCCGGAATGCGGTGGGAGATTGACGGGGTCCGTACACTCACGGCCAGCGGCGGCTGGGCGTTCGGGCGAGGCAGCGCCGAGATCCGTGGCGGTCTCGACTGGACCCTCGGAAGCAGTGTGCTGACGGCGGCCGGCTGGGCAAACGAGCTCACCGACATCGGCCCATTCAGTGCCGCATCGGGCCTGGTTTCCACGATCGGAGCCACTCTCCGTGGAGACGACTGGACCGACCCCTATTTCCGTAGCGGCGGGAGTCTCGGGATCGCGACTCCCCTCGGCACGGTCGCCTTGGGGCGGGCGGCGCTGGTGTGGGAGTGGCAGGACGAGGCGACTCTCGAGCTCGATCCGCTCGGGGGCACCGATGCCCGGGCCGTGAGGCCGATCACCGAGGGAGCGGACCTGCGCCTCGAGATCGGAGCGGAACGCGGTCTGGGCACCTGGCTCGGATCTTCCTCGACCCTGTCACTGGAGGCGGAGCTGTCGGCCCTGGCCGATTTCGGGTACACGCGGTGGGTGGCGGTGCTCTCGACCCGGCCCCGGGAGCCGGACGCAACCTGGTCGTGGGAGAGTTCGGCAGGCGCCGGATTCGGTACGGGCACCCTGCCGGAACAGCGACTGCTGTTGCTCGGTGGGCGGGGAACGGTCCCGGGCTACGAGTTCAGGCCGTTCGCCGGAGACGCGGTCGCCTTCGCCAATGTCGCGATCTCGCGATCGCTGTGGCACCCGTGGGTACGACTCCGTGGGCTGGCGGCGGCCGGCTGGACTCACCTCGGTAGCGTTGGCGGAGTTGCGGCGGAGCGGTTCGGAGCCAGGGCCACCGGGAACGTGCGAACATCCCTCGGTGTGGGGTTGTCCCTGTTCTACGACCTCGTGCGGCTCGATGCGGCACGGGGACTCGAAGACGGCGAGTGGGAGTGGATGGTGTCGGTTACACCGGCATTCAGGGCACCGCTCTAGCTCGTCAGCCGTCCTTGGTGTCGTACCAGGAAACACCGGAGCCGACGTCCACCCGCAGCGGCACCGACAGTTCGATCGCCCCTTCCATCTCTTCGGTTACGATGCGGATCGCGTCGTCGACATCCTCCTCCGGCACCTCGAACAGCAATTCGTCATGCACCTGCAGCAGCATGCGGATCGGCCCGTCTCCGAGTCGGGCATGCAGGTGGATCATCGCCAGCTTGATCAGATCGGCGGCTGTGCCCTGGATCGGCGAGTTCGTCGCGGTCCGCTCGCCAAACCCACGCACACCGGGGTTGCGGGATCGGATCTCCGGGATGTAGCGACGCCGACCGAGAAGGGTCTCGACGAATCCCTTTTCGCGCGCCGTGTCCTTCATCGTTTCCAGGTAGTCCCGCACCCCGGAGAAGCGCTCGAAGTAGCCCTCGATGAACTCATCCGCCTCTGTGCGCGAGATTCCGAGCTGCCGCGCGAGCGCCACCGGCCCCTGTCCGTAGATCAGTCCGAAGTTGATCGTCTTCGCCCGGTCACGCATTCCGGAATTCACTGCCTCGGGAGAGACGCCGAAAATACGAGCTGCCGTTTCCCGATGGATATCGCCGCCAGCGCGGAACGCGTTCACGAAGGCCGGATCGCCGGACAGATGCGCCAGAACCCGAAGCTCGATCTGCGAGTAATCGGCAGAGACGAACAGGTGGCCCTCCCGGGGCACGAACCCCTTTCGGATCTGACGCCCCAGCGGGGAGCGGATCGGGATGTTCTGGAGGTTCGGGTCGGACGACGAGAGCCGACCGGTCGCCGCGACAGTCTGGTTGAAGCTCGTGTGAATCCGTCCGGTCTCCGGGTTCACCATCGTGGGGAGCTTGCGGACGTAAGTGGAATCGAGCTTGTCGAGCTCGCGGTACTCGAGGATCAACCTCGGGACCTCGTGACCCTCTTCGGCGAGTCGAGACAAGACGGACTCGTCCGTCGACGGACCCGTTTTCGTCTTCTTCACGACCGGAAGCTCGAGCTTCTCGAACAGCAGCGTCCTCAACTGGGGGACCGAGCGCAGATTCACCTCGCTCCCCGCCAGCTTTCGGATCTCATCTTCGACCTGCTCCAGCTCGCCTGCGAACTTCCCGGCCAGCCGGTCGAAGAACGGCTTGTCGATCCCTATCCCGCGCATCTCCATCGCGGCGAGGACCGGGACGAGCGGCATCTCCACCTCGTGCAGCAGATCCAGCATCTCATGCGTCTCGAGGTCCTCGTTCAGAAGCGTGAACAGCTCGAGGGTCACGTCCGCGTCCTCGGCTGCATACTCGGTGGCGCGATCGAGCGGAACCTCCGAGAACGGGATCTGGGCCCGGCCGCTGCCGCACACGTCGGAATAGGAAATCAGTTTTCGTTTCAGCCGCTCGAGTCCGAGCACATCGAGGCTGTGAGCCCGCTTTCCGGGGTCGAGGACGTACGAAGCGAGCGACGTGTCGAACTCGACGCCTCCGAGCGGAGCTCCGGCACGCTCCAGTACGATCATGTCGTACTTGATGTTGTGGCCGATCTTCGCCACCTCGGGATCCGCGAGCAGCGCGCGCAGGTCGGACATCGCCTCCGATGTCACCGGTGGTAGATTCGGCACGTCGACCGTATCGAATGCGAAGCTGGGGTTTCCGTCGGCGTCGAGAACACTCGCGGGCGGCACGTGCGCGAACGGGAGATACCACGCTTTTCCCGGCTCTGAGGAGAGGGAGATCCCCACGAGCCTCGCGCGCATCGGATCGATCGAAGTGGTCTCGGTATCGACCGCGATCGTATCGGCCTTCCGGAGCTCGGACAGCACGGCGGCCAGCTGCTCCGGATCGATCACGGTCTCGTAGCTCCGCTCCTCGGACGGCCGACCGGGCGCACTCTCGGTCGGGTCCGGTTCTTCCGGAGCGTATTCTCGCGCCAGCGTGTGGAATTCGAGGTCGAGGAACAGCTCCCGCAGGCGGGCCCGGTCCGGCGGCCCGCGACGCAGGGCGTCGAGATCGAGCTCGACGGGCACATCGGTGCGGATGGTGACGAGTTCCTTCGACAGCTTCGCGAGGTCGGCATGCTCGAGCAGCGCTTTGCGCACGCCGGCACGCTCCACCTCCTCGGCGTTCTCCAGCAGCTGCTCCAGCGACCCATACCGCTCCAGCAGTCCCGGCGCCGTCTTCGGGCCGATTCCGCGTACACCGGGCACGTTGTCAGAGCTGTCACCGATCAGGGCCAGGTAGTCGACCACGAGCCGCGGGGGCACACCGAGACGAACGGAAGCATTCTCCGGTGTCACCTCAGCCTCCTCCACGGCTCCGGGTCCGCGTCTGCCCGGATTCAGGAGGTGAACGTCATCGGCGATCAGCTGGTAAAAGTCCTTGTCTCCGGAGACGATCACAGTGCGCAGACCCTGTTCCGAGGCCTGTCGTGCCAGCGTGCCGATCACATCGTCCGCCTCCCACCCCTCGACCTCGATCACCGGAACCTTGAATGCTTCGACGACCTCCCGGCACCGATCCATCGACGCGGCCAACTCGTCGGGCATCTTCTCGCGGGTCGCCTTGTAGTCCGCGTACAACTCCGTCCTGTAGCTGTCTCCCGCGTCGAGTACCACTCCCACGTAGTCGGGCCGGTACTCATCGAGAATTCGGACGAGGAAGCGGGACAGACCGAACGGCGCGGAGGTGTTCTCGCCCTTCGACGTGGTGAGCGGTCGGCTGATCATGGCGTAGAAGGCACGATAGATCAGCGCGTGTCCATCCAGCAGGTACAGCGTGGGGAAGTCCTGTTTCGGCTCGTTCACAGTCGCGGGGCGCTCGTGGACAGGGGAGTAAGCAGAAGCGCCCCGGGTCGAGATCGCCGGGGCGCCGTGTCGAGGAGCCGTCGCGGCTCGTTGGTGGAGTGGCGCGTCAGACCTTCACGACGTTGGTCGCCCGGAGGCCCTTGTCTCCCTCCAGCAGCTCGTACTCGACTTCCTGCCCTTCGGCAAGAGTCTTGTATCCGTCGGTCGTTATCGAGGAATAGTGGACGAAGATGTCCCGTCCTCCCTCGTCCTCGATGAACCCGTATCCCTTGGAGTCGTGGAACCACTTGACCCGGCCCTTGGACATGGATGTCCTCCTGGTGAGTGGAACAACTGACGGCCGCCCGTGATTGAGCACGGCCTCAGGCCATGCTACCGGTCGGCCGGTGGGTCGTCAACCGGACGCGTTCCGAGTCCCCACAGACGCCGGTATATGTGCCTGTATGCCGTAATCGTCTTCACGTAGATGCGCGTTTCCCGGTAGGGAATCCGCTCGATCATAAGCTCCGCATCGGCCGAGAATTCGGGAAAATCGCGCCACTTCGCGTACCGATGCGGCCCCGCGTTATAGGAGATCAGTGCCGGCGCCAGCGATCCGGCGTTTCGATCCAGCAGTTCGCGCAGGTACAGGGTCCCGAGGGCGAGATTCACTTCGGCGACTTTCAGCTGGTCCGTTTCGAACCCGGCGATCCCGCTGCGTCGCGCCAGTTCGGCTCCGGTTCTCGGGAGAATCTGCATCAGGCCCACCGCGCCGGCCGGTGAGGCGACCTCACGGTCGAACTGCGACTCCCGGCGGGTTACCGCGGCCACGAGCGCCGGGTCCAGCCGGTGCCTGTCGGCGGCTGCCTGCAGCGCATCCACGTAGATGAGCGGATAGACGCCTTTGAGAAGGTCGTCGGACCACGCTCCGGAGCCGGAACGGCGCACGGCGTCGGCCAGCGCCGTTCCCTGCCAGGTCCATCCGCGCTCGTTGAGCAGCAGTGCCAGGCGCAGCCGAACGGCCGACGTCTCTCCTGATCTGTCTCGGGTGGAGAGTTCTCTGATGCCTCGATTTCGCCACCCCAGGTCCCGCAGGGCATCCATCCGGTCGAGCAGCGAGGTGTCCACCGGGCGCGCCGGAGCGAGAGGCGCCATGGCGCGACGCGGAACCTGGTCCCAGGCGTCGAGTCCGAGGGGTGCAGCTGCCAGCACCCCGTAGTAGGCGAGCGGGTCGTAGCCGATTGCTTCCCGGAACAGGGCTCTGGCCGCCGCGCTGTCGCCCGCGGCCTCGCGGGAGCGGGCCGACCAGTAGATCGCGGCGTGGTACCAGTTTCCGCCGGGAGATCGCCTGCGATACCTGTCGAAGTACTGTACCGCGTCGTCCGGCCGTTCTTCGAGCAACGCGAGCATCCCGAGCCGGAACATGGCTGTGCCGGCATATCCAGATCTCGGGTGACGTTCCACCGTCGTCTCGTAAGCGCTCGCCGCCCCTGTCAGGTCTCCTCGATCGTGCTTGATGTCCCCGATCAGGAACGCCGCATAGGCACCATCCGGAGCGCCGGAGACATCGGCGACCTGGCGCCACAGTGCCATCGCCTTGGACTGGCTGCCCTGTCGATACCAGGCCCGACCCGCCAGGAACAACGCTCTCGAGCGCAAGCGGTCGGAGTCTCCCGGGGGTCTGCCTTCGGCGCCTTCGAGCCACGGCGCGAGCACGCGTCTCACGTCCGTATATCGACCGCGGGCGAACCACGCCTCGGCCAGGGCCAGTCTGGCCTTTGCTCGCTCCGATTCCGGTGCCTGCTCCAGGGCCCTCTCCAGCAACTCCACCGCCCGGCGCGACCGCCCGGAGGCCAGATCGGACTCTGCTACGAGCTGCAGAGCCGACAGGGTGGTATCGAGGGCCAGGTACGTCTCACCGACCGAGGAGTCCGCCCGGCGAAGCTCCAGCGACTGCCGGGCCGCACGCCTGGCCGCCGCCGTATCGCCCCCGGCCAGCAGTGCCGGAACGAGCCAACGACCGGCGAGTCGAGCCGATCCACGGGCCGAGAGAGATTTGGCCAACTCGAGTCCGCGCGAGGTGTCCCCGGACGCGAACGCCGCGCGGGCAACTTCGATGCGGACGGAGTCGAGGGAAATCGCTCTCTCCCCCGACAGCTTAGCCGAGACTTCGGACGCCCGGTCGGGCTCACCGGCCCGGCCCAGTGATTGAAGAGCAGACAAACGGAACCAGCGCGAGATACCGGGAGCCGCCTCCGCAGCTTCGAGCCACGTCTCCGCAGCTTCAGTATCTCGACCCAGGCGCTTCAGGGCGCGGGCGCGGCCGACCAGCGCCTGCACGTAGGGATCGCGGTCTCCTCCGTCACGGAGCCCGGCCAGGACCATGTCGAAGTGCTCGAGTGCAGCCGTGGCGTCACCACCCTCGAGCTCGGCCCGGGCCTGGAGAAGCCGACCCTCACCACCGGCCAGACTGTCGAGCCAGGTCCGCTCGGCCAGCAGGCGTCGCACGGTACCCCAGGACCGGATCTGGGCCTGCGCCCGTGCCGCTGTCAGCACTACCCGGGGTTGAGCTTCCGGTCCGTCCGCCGCCAGTTGCGCGGCAAGAAGTCTGCTGGCTGCAAGCGGGAGTCCCACCGCCAACAGGCTGTCCGCGAGGCCGAGACCGCGTGGGACCAGGCTGTCTGTCGCGGACGCGGGATTGTCCTGCGGAACGATTGCTCCGACGAGCGACCCCACCGAACTCCCCGCGACCTGGACCAGAGCAAGGATCGCCAGTGCCGATACGACCCGGCTCAAGAGTCCGGCTCCTCGACTGGATTGTCCGTGGCCGCTGCTGCGTCCCGTTCCTGCTTCTGGATCGATCTCAAGCGCCTCACCGCGTCTCCCAGCGCCGTCCGCGATCGCTGGTCTAGAGAAAATACGCCGGAGCCGCCGGAATCCCGAAAAATAAGCCGAACCTGGAATGAAACAGATTCGTCATACACCCACTCGATCTCCGGAAACTCGCCCTGCCTCTTCGGTCGGCGCGCGATTTCCTCATCAGGCGCTCCGAGTTGCACGAATGCACGGCCCCGGTCCGTCTTCCAGCCCGGAATTCCCGGCTCTGCATAGCGGTCGTTCGCAATGGACATCCGATCAAAATAGAGACGAAGAAACTCGTTCGGAAGCGTGGACGGATCCGGATCCGTCTCGTCCCAGAACTGCTCCCACATCCGGACCCGGTCCGCCGGTGCGGCGACCAGCCACATGTTCAGAGTGTCCCGGGAGACGGCGTACTCGAGATGTTCCGCGGCGGAGGCGAAGTCCGGAAACGCCCATTCGTCATCCAGCGTCACCAGGAGCGCCGTCTCGCGCACCGTCCGGGAGTCCGGTCGCCAGACTCGAAGGCTGACCACGCCCGGTGGAACCCTCCGCTGAGGCAGCGGACCGATCGCGGTCGCCGGACCGCCTTCCGTGCGAAGGAGCGCGACCGTGTCCCGCCACAGCGGGACTCCGGAGTCCGCCTCGGCCAGCAATTCGACGACCAGCGGCCCGGCCTCGCCGGACCCGTCTTCCACCACCAGGAGAAGCGGTTCCCGGCCAGCACTCACGGTGGCTCGTGGCGCCACCAGCATCGGGGGCGACTGCTCGAAGGCTTCGCGAGCCACGGCGTGAAATACCGGCTGGGGATTCGAGAGGAGGCTTCCGTCGTCGCCGGCCGGAGGCCACGACACCGGAAACACCTGGTGAACCTCGCGCCTGGATGTAAGCTCCCGCAGCGCCACGTCGACCTCGTACGTTCCCGGCGGGAGCGTTACGAACTCCTGGAAGAACACGCGCTCCTCACGACTCACGGTCTCGGGAAAATTATCCACGCGGACGACCTCGCGCCGATCCCAGCTCAACACCGTGTCGGAGCCGGCGACCGCACGCAGCCGTACCTGGTAGCGGGCGGCGTACAGATCTCCGTCCTTCGAGAACCGGAGCGCGGAGGGAGACATCGAAGCTGCGAAGCCGAGCCATGCGGAGTCGGCGGGACCCTGCAGCAGCACGAGTCGTCCGACGACCGGGAATTCGATCGTTCCCGCGAGAAAGCCGCGATCCCGGTACCCATCGAGGGCCAGTGCGACGTGCTGAACCCGGACGGTGGATGGGCCCTCCACATCGGACTTCCCGCCTGCACAGCCGGACACGACGAGCGCGACGAGCGCGAGGCACACCGGTGCGCCGCAGGATCTTCCCCAGGTCCACCGATCTGACGCCATCAGCCTCGCTCTGCTTCACCACGTCCCGTGCCGAACTCAAGTCGCCACC
>CBDUVN010000014.1:0-34831 GCA_965370685.1 uncultured bacterium
CGAGGTGAATGGGCCCGGCAGGACTCGAACCTGCGACCTACCGATTATGAGTCGGCTGCTCTGACCAACTGAGCTACGGGCCCGCGACCCCATCTTGCCCTCGCTCCCCCACCTTCGGCAACACTCGCCGACAGCCCTTCTTGCCGTGCACCGGGAACGCGGGAACATTGGGCGGCATGCGTATCGTAATTGTAGGTGCCGGCGAGGTCGGATACCACGTCGCCGAGCGGCTGTCGAAAGAGCAGCACGACGTCGTCGTGGTGGACGTGGATCGCCATCGTCTCGATTACGTCGAAACTCATATCGATGTGGCGGTCATCGAGGGAAGCGGCGTGAATCCGACGGTACTGGATGAAGCCGGGATCGAATCGGCCGGCCTGCTCCTGGCGGTCACCAGCATCGACGAAGTGAACCTCGTGGTCTGCATGGCCGTTCCCGCGCGTCCTGACCTGGTCAAGGTGGCGCGTGTTTCCAACCCGGACTTCTACCGGGAGGGAGACGCCCTGCATCCGAGCCGCTTCGGCGTGGACGTGCTGATCAACCCGGAACGGGAGCTTGCGATCGAGACCTTCCGGCTGCTTCAGTCCACTGCCGCCACGGACCTTACCGTGTTCGCTGACGGAAAAGTGCAGCTGATCGGGCTTACTGTGCTCGAGGGATCCCCGGTCGACGGACGCACGCTCGGCGAGCTGGCGATCGCCAGGGAGAACCGCTCGCTGCTGGCAGTGGCGGTGGAGCGTGACGGCGAGACGATCATCCCCAACGGCAGTACCGAGCTGCGGGCGCACGATCACGTGTACGTGGTAGCTACCGAGGCGGAGATCCCGACCGCGCTCGAGCTGACCGGGCACGCGCGTACGGAGCTGCGCCAGGTCCTGATTGCGGGTCCGAGCAGGGAGGCGTTCTACCTGGCCCGCCTGCTGGATCAGCATGGTGTGCACGGTACCCTCCTCGTTCCCGACCCCGAGGTGGCTCGGGAATTTGCCGAGCGGCTGGAGCACACGCTCATCCTGCAGGGCGACGCGACGGACGTGGAGTTGATGGAATTCGAGGGCGCGGGCGAGAGTGATGCATTTGTGGCCCTGACCGAGGAGGACGAGGCCAACATCATCTCGTCACTCGTCGCACGGGACCTGGGCGTACGGCAGATCATCACACTCGTCAATCGAACCGACTACCTGCCGCTCGCTCGCCGCATCGGCCTCGAAACCGCTGTCAGCCCGCGGATCAGTGCGGCGAACGCGATCCTGAGGTACGTGCGCCGGGGAAGCGTCAGCCGGGTTGCGGTATTCAAGGACTCTGACGCCGAAGTGATCTCGTTTGCGGTCGCGGCGAATTCCCCTCTCGTCGGCCGGCCGCTCGAGGAAATCGAATTCCCCGAGCACGCGATCCTCGCCGCCATCGTGCACGATGAGGAGGTGGTCATCCCGCGCGGGTCGGACAGACTGCAAGCCGGTGACGAGGCAATCGTGTTCGCGCTCGCCGATGCGGTGAGCGACGTCATGGCGTTGTTCCCCAGCTGATCCGGCCGTGTCTTGAGCTATCGTCATATCCTGCACCTGCTCGGAGGCCTGCTGGTCGCAGTGGCTCTTGCGATGCTTCCGGCCGCTGCTCTGGGCATTCGTGACGGCCTGACCGAAGCGTGGCTCCTCGCGGTCGCGATTCCGGGACTGCTCGGACTCTTCCTGTGGTTCGTGACGCCAAAGCGCTCGGATCTCAACGCCCGCGAGGCTCTCACGATCGTCGGTCTCGCGTGGCTCACGATCGTCGTCGTCGGCGCGATCCCGTTCATCACCACCCGGACCGCACCAACGGTCGCCGGCGCCCTGTTCGAGTCGGTGTCGGGTTTCACCACCACGGGTGCCACGATCTTCCCGATCATCGAGGACCTTCCCGCCAGCATTCTCCTGTGGCGCAGCCTGTCCCACTGGATCGGCGGCATGGGAATCATCGTGCTCGGGGTAGCGATTCTCCCGCTGCTCGGCGTCGGCGGCGCACAGCTGTTCTTCGCCGAGGCCTCCGGGATCACTACCGACAAGATCCGACCCAGGATCGCCACGACCGCGCGGCTGCTGTGGGGTGTCTACGTCGGTCTCACCGGCGCATTGATGGCGGCATACCTGCTCCTGGGCATGTCGTTCTTCGACGCTCTGAACCACTCCATGAGCGCCCTCGCCACGGGCGGGTTCTCCACGCGCACGGCATCGATGGGGTACTATTCGGCGCCGATCCAGTGGGTCACCGTGGTGTTCATGTTCTTCGCTGGAGTGAACTTCACGCTTCACTACCGGGCGCTCACCGGAAAACCGCTCGCGCTCATCCAAAACGCGGAATTTCGCTGGTATCTCACGTCGGCGATCGTGTTCTCCATCATCTGCTTCGTCGTGCTCGGCCTGTCCGGCGGCGCCTGGTCGACCGACCTCGCGCGAGATGCCGTGTTCAGCGTCGTCTCTATTCACAGCACCACCGGATTCGGGACCACGGACTTCGCCGCGTGGCCGGTCCTCCTCCAGTCCCTCCTGCTGGGGCTGATGTTCGTGGGCGGGATGGGTGGCTCGACCGGCGGTGGCTTCAAGATGATCCGAGCGGCCGTCGTTGCTCAGCACGTGCTGGGCGAGATCCGAAAGGTCCTCCATCCGCGGGCCGTGATCGTCACGCGTGTCGGCGGGCTGCCGATCCGCTCCGACCTCGTGCTCAAAGTTCTCGCGTTCCTCGCGATGTACATGGGGACGCACGCGATCGGCACGGCGATTCTCGCCGCCCTCGGAAGCGACCTGGTGACCGCGATGAGCGCATCTCTGGCGGCCCTGTCGAGTATCGGCCCCGGGCTGGGCGAAGTCGGACCGGCAGGCAATTACGGACACATGAGCCGTGCGGCTCTTCTCGTCCTGTCGGGGTTGATGCTGCTGGGTCGGCTAGAGTTCTACACCCTGCTCGTGCTGCTCGTCCCGAGCACCTGGGCCCGCGGGCACCGGACCCCGCGCCCGAAGCTGACCGCGATGAGGAAGCGGCTTCGAGGCTGGAGAGGGGAAGCCGACCCGCTCAGCTCGTGGCCGCCGATGAAGGAATAGCAGTCAGACAACCGGCTGAATTCCCGGCTCAAGTACCAAACAGTCGATCCCCCGCATCTCCCAGACCTGGCACAATATAGCTGTTTTCATCTAACCCGCTGTCCAGGGCAGCGGATGCCTGGTCACCACGAGATTCGGATACTTCGGATTCCGCAGGAACGGGAACGCCGTCCCGGACATCAGGCCTCCACGCGAATGAGGTCCGGTCCGGGAAACTCGAACTGCCCGACGACAGCCGCGGCGTAGCCCGCTGATTCCCACTCGGACACCAGCTCCGACGCGTCTTCCGAAGCAACGGCCGCCAGGAGACCTCCCGAGGTCTGTGCGTCGCACAGCAGGATGCGCACGGTTTCCGGCACCGCTTCGGACCACGACGTAACGGTCTCGACCGAGGCTCGGTTTCGATGGGAGCCGTCCGGCACGCAGCCGGCCTCGGCCAGGTGCTCGGCGTCCGGCAGGTACCTCGGCGCCCCGGCAAACACCCGCGCAGAGACGCTGGAGGCCTCGCACATCTCTCTCAGATGACCGAGGAAGCCGAACCCGGAAACGTCCGTCAGTGCGTGAACCTCGTGGCCCTCCAGCAGATCGGCCGCGGTTGCGTTCAACTTCCTCATAGAGCGTACGGCTGCCCGGACCGCCGGGTCATCCGCGAGTCCACGTTTGATCGCGGTGGCGACCACTCCGGTTCCGAGGGCCTTTCCCAGCACGAGCGAATCTCCGGGCAGTGCCCCCGACTTCTGGAATATCCTGTCGGGATGCACGAGGCCGAGAGCCACGAGACCGAATTTCAGTTCGGGATCCTCGATCGAATGGCCGCCGGCGATCACCACCCCTGCCTCGGCACAGCTGTCGGACGCTCCGCGAAGAATTCCCGCGACGGCCGCGGCGGGAAGAGATCCCACCGGCATGCCGAGCAGGCTGAGGGCCAGCACGGGCCTGGCCCCCATCGCGTACAGGTCACTGAGTGCATTCGCGGCGGCGATGGCTCCGAAGTCATCCGGGTCGTCCACCAGCGGAGTGAAGAAGTCGACGCTCGCCACGAGTGCCCGGTCACCGTCAAGAGCATACACGGCGGCGTCGTCCGGGGTCTCGAGCCCGACGAGCAGGTTCTCGTCAACCCCGGCGGGAAGAGCTCTCAGCACGGCGCGCAGGTCCTCCGGACCCAGCTTGCAGGCTCAGCCGGCGCCGCGAGAGTACTGCGTCAGGCGGACTCGTTCCGCCGCAGGTGTGTTCATGGACGCCAAGCTAGACGACGTCCGACCTTTGCGGCAACGGCACGGGCGACCGCATCTTCCTTGTTGCCGATCCTCACGGGAGGTGGAAATGAGGATCCCTGGCCGGCGTGACCCGTCGGAGCTTCGCCGCGAGATGGTGGAGACCCAGATCCGGCGGCGTGGAATCTCGGACTCGCGAGTGCTCGAAGCGATGCTCGCGGTTCCTCGCCACGAGTTCGTCCCCGAGTCCATCCGTCGTTCCGCGTACGGAGACCGCGCACTCCCGATCGGACACGGCGCCACGATTTCCCAACCGTACATCGTCGCCCTCATGACGGCCGCGCTGCAGATCGACACACAGGGGCTGCGAGTGCTCGAGGTCGGCACCGGATCCGGTTATCAGGCCGCTGTGCTCGCGGAATGCGGGTGCGAGGTCTATTCGATCGAGCGCGTGCCGGCGCTTCACGCCCGGGCGTCCGAAGTCCTGCAGGTTCAGGGATACGGCGATCGGGTCCACCTTCGGCTCGGGGATGGCAGCCGTGGTTGGCCGGAAGAAGCACCGTTCGACAGGGTGATCGTCACGGCGGCGGCCGGCGCTGTGCCCACTGCCCTGCTCGAGCAGACGGCAGCCGGCGGTCAGCTCATCGCACCCGTAGGAAGCACTCGTGGACAGGTGATCCGACGTTACCGCCGCTGGAACGACGACTGGAAGACCACCGACATCGAGGGTGCGGTGTTCGTTCCCCTGATCGAGGATCCACCTGGCGGGTAGGACTGAGAGAGTGAGCCGGCTACCAGTTCTTCTCCAGCCGGGGATCCCGGCTCTGGTTCCGCTCGAGCCGCCGGGACTGGACCTCCCGTTCCTGTCCCGCCGCGGCGTCCAGCAGCCTCTGGGCCTCCTCTGGAGTCATCGGTGCGTTTCCGGCGTCGCCGCCGGACTGTGGACCACCGGCCGCCTCACCGCCTCCACCACCTCCGTCTCCCGAACCGCCTCCCGAGGCGTCTTCACTCACCAGCCACCGTTCCACGAGTTCCAGATTCCAGCGCGCATCCTCGGCGCCGGGGTTCTCCCGCAGCACGGCCCGGAACCCGTCACGCGCCCTGATGAGCCGGTCCCGCGGAGTCCCTCCATCCTCCGCCTCCGCCTCGCCGTCTCGGCCTGTCCCTGGCAGCCGTGAGACGCTGTTCCGCGCCGGAGACTCGGGATGACCCGACACCGCGTACGCCAGGGCCAGGTCATAGGTCGCGTCGTCGCGCACCTCCGGCTCCGAAGTCTCGAGCGCCCTCCGGAGAGGAGGAGTCGCGCCCTCCCAATCGCCCGTGTGCAGCAACGCGGCACCGAGAGCGAGCCAGTCGGTCGAACTTCCGTCGTCTTCCGCCCGGGCGCGCAACCTGGACAGCGTCTCGGGTTCGAGCAGGTCGGCTGCCGCCGCGCTCACGGGCACGGGTTGCCACAGCTGGGTCGGAGCTGCCGGACGCCCCTGCTCGGGATCCGCCTGCTGTGCATGCAGCGGGTTCACGGCCAGGTATGCCGTGAGGATCGCGGCAAGCGATACAACGGCTCCGGGACGGGGCAGTCGAATGCGCCTCATCACGCCCGCCGGAACAGATAGGCCTCTGCGAATAGCGCGCCGAATGCGACGAGCAGCAGTGCCAGGGTCGTCGTTCCCGATCTGCTCCCGACGCCTAGCCTCGGCAGTCGCTCGAGAAGCGCGTCCACCCCCGCGTCATTGGCCGGCACGTACAGCCCCCCCGTCGCAGCCGCCACCTGTCGTAGAGAGGACTCATCCAGCCGGCTCACAACCGGCTGTCCGTCCGAATCCCGCAGCCACGCCCGGCCTGCCGCGCCCGGATCGGGCCGCGAAACAGCCGGCATGCCGGATTCTGTCGGCGCGACGGCACGATCGATCGGCATCGGAATCCGGGCGCCATCGGCCGTACCGAACCCGACCGTGTGGATCGGGATCTGGCGGGATGCCGCCTCGGCCAGCACGGCCTCGAGCTCGGCGACGCCCGTCGTCGCCTCGCCGTCAGACAGCAGCACCAGCGCTTTCGGCAAGTCGGTCTGGCCGCCGCTCAGGACGGCGAGGCCCTGCGCCAGTCCGGCAGGCAGTGACGTGCCACCACGTCCCACGACCGACGGATCCACGCTCTCCGTGAACATCAGCGTGGCATCCCGGTCCTCGGTCAACGGCGACAGGACATATCCGCCGCCCGCGAAGAAAACGACGCCGAACCGGGCATCGATCTGCGCCACGAGACGCCGCGCCACCGCGCGCTGGAGGCTGATTCGACTCGAGCCCACGTCTTCGGCCAGCATCGAATTCGAGGCGTCCAGCACCAGCACGATCTCGTGCATTCCGGCGCCGGCCTCCGAATCGAACGGCTTCCCACCCGAACCCGTGAGGACGGCCGCCAGGCTTCCCGCTCCGATCGCCAGCAGGAGAAACCGGATGATGACGCCGGCGGGCGCCGGTGCGCGCGACACGGACTCGAGCACGCTGGAGTCCGCCAGGCGGTACCTGTCCGCACGTGCCCGATACGCGGCCAGTCCCCGGAGCGCGACAGCGACCGCAGCCGCGCCGAATCCGACGATCCAGGGCGCCGCGCCGGCGTTGAACAGCGCGTCCATCAACCCGCCGCTCATGGCCCGAGGGACCGCCGGCCCCTCAGCACCGACCCGACGAGCTCGAACAGCAGCGCGAGCAATGCCAGGATCACGAGCTCGTGCCGCACAGAGGCGCGCTCGACCGTGCGTTCCTCCCGGATCGGCGCGGTCTCGAGCGCGTCGATCCGATCGTAGATCCGAGCCAGGGCTTCGGGGTCCGTCGCCCGGAAATACAGACCGCCGGTGCGGGTCGCCATCGCCTCGAGCAGCTCATCGTTCACCTGCACGGGCATGTTCGCGTACTGGTAGCCGAACCGGGTGCGTCCAATCGGGACCGGTGCCACACCATCGCGCCCCACCCCGATCGTGTAGACGCGCACCCCGAGCGCCTCGGCCGCGGCAGCCGCATCCAGCGGGTCGATCGAACCCCGGTTGTTGTCTCCGTCGGTGAGCAGCACGACCACTCGGGACCCCTCGCTGACGGATCCGAGCCGATTCACCGCCGTCGCCAGCGCCGTTCCGATCGCCGTCCCGTCCTCGAGCTGCCCGACACCGAGGGCCTCGACCGCCTGGAGCAGCAGTTCATGGTCCAGTGTGCCGGGAATGACCGTCAACGCCTCGCCGGCGAAGGCAACGAGACCGATGCGGTCGTTCGCCCGGCCCTCTACGAACCGGCGCACTTCCGCCCGCGCTACCGCCAGGCGGTTCTCGGGCCGGAAGTCTTCGGCCAGCATCGAGCTGGATACGTCGAACGCGACGAGGATCGTGGTGCCCTCGGATCGTTCTTCGACCCGGCGGACGGTGCGAACCGGTCCGGCCAGCGCACCCACGATCAACACCAGAGCGCCAAGACGGAACAGGATCGGCCACAGCGCCCATACGCCACCGCGCGACAGCGGGAGATCGGTTCCCGCCCCGGCGAGTGGCAGCCGACGCCGTCGTCGTTTCGCGATCCACATACCGATCGGGATCAGCAGGGCGAGCCCGAGGAACGGCCAGGCGGCGAGTCCGAAGTCGCTCATGCCGCCTCCTCCGTCTCCAGCCACGCCAGCACCGAGTCGACATCCGACACGAGCGTCTCCTCCGCCACCTCGAGGGCCCCGAACCGGGCCGGAAGCGCTCGCCGGAGCACCGGATCCAGGCTGTCGACTCGACCCCGGAGCCCGTCGTGCAGGGCACTGCGGACCGGAAACTGCGCCGGCCAGCCCCGGGTTCGGACGAGATAGACACGCACGGCCGTCTCGATCCCGTCATAGAACCGATCGGTTCGCGCCTCGCCCGCGACTGCCCGCTCACGCAGAGCCAGCAGAGCGTCACGGGCCTCGTCGAGCGGATTTGCCCGGGGAGATTCCTCGACCTCGACCGGAGGCGGCGGCGCCCGCAGACGTCGCACGACTTCGCGAACCAGCGCAGCCGTCAGGACGAGTGCGAGCAGCCACAGCCATGGGATCGTCCGCGGCTCAGTCGGCATCCGGGGCGGATGGAGCCGCGGCTGCTCTTCGGCCGGCGGCAGCACGGAGCTCACTTCGACGGCTGGCGGCCGGACCGCCAGTGATCTCTCGGTTCTCGCGCTGACCACGGGAATACGGACGATCGGCAACTCGATGCGGCCGGACTTCCAGGCCACGAGTGGATAGATGGCCTTCCATACTCCAGCCGAATCGCGGGTGGAGCGGGGCGGGCCCGTCTGTTCCAGCTCGTCGGGCAGGACCAGCACGGTCGGGAACTGAAGTCGGTCGGGAGACACGGCGGTGATGCCGAGAACGAACGTCTCGCCAACCCGCACCGTGTCCGGAGAGATCACGGCGACGCCGCGCTCGGGACCGGTCCCGGGGGTTCCCTGGGCGATCAAGGGACCCGACGACCAGTCCGCCCACAGTGCGACCACCAGAAGCGCCAGCAGGCGCAAACCGAGTGACCGGGGCAGGACCATCAATGGAGGCGCGCCCGGGCCCTGCGGGCAAAGAAGCTGGCCAGCTCCGCGGCATACGGGCTGTCGGTACGGAGCACGACCCGGTCACACCCTGCGCGAAGAAACACTCCCGTGAGCCAGCTCTCACGCTCGGCGGCCCGCTGCTCGAGCTGCTCGCGCACCCGGCGGTCTCCCAGGTCGAGCGTTCCGGACAGCCCGCTCTCCGGGTCCACGACCTCAATGATCCCTGCGCTCGGCAGAGACTCATCGGACGGATCCACGAGCTGGACCCCCACCACGTCATGCTTCTTCCCGGCCACCGCGAGCTCCCGCTCGAACTCCTGTTCGCGGAAGTCGGACAGCACGAACACCAGCGAGCGGGTGTCCAGCGCCCTGACCAGCGTCCGGAGAGCCAGTCCGAGATCGGTTCCCAGGCTCTGCGCCTCGTGGTTCACGAGGACATGCAGGAGCTGACGAAGCCGCCCCCGGCCACGACGGGGCCGGATCCAGCGCTCCACCCGGTCGCTGAACAGCAGCAGCCCCACGCGGTCGTTGTTTCGAGTGGCGCCAAGGCCGAGGAGCGCGGCCACTTCCAGCGCGAGTTCGTGCTTCGTTCGGCCGCGGGTTCCCGTTTCGAGGGAGCCGGAGACGTCGACCACGATCAGCACGCTCAGTTCCCGCTCTTCCACGAATTTCTTGACGTACGGCCGACCCATCCGGGCCGTCACCTTCCAGTCGATCGCCTGGAACGGGTCACCCGGCTGATAGGCACGGACCTCCGCGAACTCCACGCCATGTCCGCGAAACACGGAATCGTACGCGCCGAGTGCGCGGTTCTCCATCAACTTGCGAGCGCGAATTTCCAGGCGCCGGACGTCGTTCGGATCCGGCGCCGGGAGCGTCCGTACGGGATCCGGGTGACGACGGCGGAACAGGCGGACCGGCATCAGGGGACGGGAATGGCAGCCAGGATCCGATCGAGGATCTCTTCCGAGGTGATGAGCTCCGCCTCGGCCTCGAACGTGAGCATGATCCGGTGCCGGAGCACGTCGAGCGCGAACGCGCGAACGTCCTCGGGAACCGTGAATGGCCGTCCCTCGAGGAACGCATGGGCCCGTGCGGTGCGCGCCAGAAAGATCGACGCGCGGGGAGACGCACCGTACTCCACCCAGCGCCCCAGCTCGGGATCGATCGAGCCCGCCTCCCGGGTCGACCGCACAAGATCCAGGATGTAGTCCTCGACCCGCTTATCGAGGCGGATCCCCGGGAGCATTGCCCTGGCCGCGAGGATCTCCTCCGGGGTCGCGACCGCTTCGACCGGGGCCAGTTCGTCGGAGGACATTCGGCGAAGAATCTCCCGCTCCTCCTCCCGATCCGGGTAGTCGACCCGGATCTTGAGCATGAATCGATCGACCTGCGCTTCGGGCAGGGGATAGGTCCCCTCGTGCTCGATCGGGTTCTGCGTCGCGAGCACGAGGAACGGAACGGGAACCGGCCAGCTCGCATCGCCGATCGTCACCTGGCGCTCCTGCATCGCCTCGAGCAGCGCCGATTGCACCTTTGCCGGGGCCCGGTTGATTTCGTCCGCCAGCACCAGGTTGGCGAAGATCGGACCCTTCTTCGGCACGAATTCGCGCTCTTTCTCATCCCAGATCAGGGTTCCGATCAGGTCGGCTGGTAACAGGTCCGGCGTGAACTGAATCCGACGGAACGTGGTATGGACGGCATCCGCGAGCGTGCGCACGGCCAGCGTCTTGGCCAGCCCGGGAACTCCTTCGAGCAGCACGTGCCCGCCGGTCAGCAGACCGACCAGCAGGCGTTCCATCATCGCGTTCTGGCCCACGACCCGCGAGGCAACCGACTCCCGAATCTTCTCGAATACCGCGGCCGCCTGGCGCAACTCCTCTGCCTGCCGCTCCAACTCGGCCTCGGTGACCGTATCGACCTGACCGCTGCCCGGGTCGGCGATCAACGTTTCATCCTCTCGCCTTCGTCTTCGTATCGGAACACGAACGCCGCGAGCGCACCCGGGCGTACCTCTCCGCTGCGGGCCCTGACGTCGAGATCCGATCCTGAGCCGTGCCCGGCGCTCGGGGCATCGAGCACCCGTTCGACGTAGCCCGAACACCTCTCCCGCCACCGCTCCCACGATACCGGACGCAGATCGACCCAGCCCCGGTTCGCCCACGCCGGATCGAGTGGCTCGCCGTCCGAATCCGGCAGGAACGCGAGACGCGGTCCCCGGAGCACACTGTCGCCTTCCGGCAGCAGGATCGGGATTCCGACCGACAGGATGTCGGAACGGAGGGTCGCGTCGGACGAGATCAGCTCGTACGCCCGGGCGGAGGTTTCCTCGGAATCGAGCGCGGCTGCCTCGCGGACGCCTCCGAACAGCTGACGGAGGATTTCCGCCTCGAACAACAGCTTGCTGAGACGCGGAGGCCCGAGCATCTCGAACGCGATCGAGCGCACGCCATGGCGCTCCTCGAGCTCTTCCATGTAGCGCAGAGCGACGTCGCGCATCGCGCCGCCGCGGTAGGTGGGCCCCATCGTCGCAGCGTCAAGCGCGCCAACGATGTCTCGCCCGGTCGGGCGGCCCTGGATTTCGGCGATCACTGCGTCGGCGATCTCCTCGGCTGTGATCACCTCCATCAGGCCGAGTGCCGAGATCGTCTCGTACTCTCCGAGACTGAACAGGCCGTTCTCGCCCGCGTCCAGGAACACGGATTCCAGCGCCTCCGCAGTCATGTTGCACTCGAACGGCGCGTCATCCTCGAACGCGACGTCCAGCGACAGCGGCTTCGTGCAGTCGAATCTCGGGATCGGCTGCCCGCCCCTGAGCACGGGTCCGTAGCGGATCTTCTTCCACGCCACGGCGGCCGTCGGCTTCACTTCCTTCACCACGGGCGTGTCGGGCGTTCGTCCCATGAGGAACAGGAGCGACGAGTGCGCCCCGGCCACGCTCGCCTTCGAGAGCAGCATGGCGGACGGCCGTTCTTCGGAGTGGGTGAACGGAATGTTGAGTCCCATTCCTCCGGTTCCCGAGGTGCCGACCTTCAGGTAGACCTCCGTACCCGCCTTCCGCATTCCGTGCAGCAGCACCTGTACGTGACGGATGAGCTGCGGCAGGTAGAGCGTCGTGAGGTGCGCCTCGATGTCCGCCACCGTCGGGTGCCCTCCGCTCCGGATCAGGTCCCGGGTCGTGGACGCGGAGCGGAACAGGTCCTGGTAGGCGATCGCCGTCGCCGTATTGACGCAGTCGATGACGATCTGGGGCTCGTGCCTGGCGAGCAGGTCGTACAGCAGAGAGCGCTGGAACTCATGTTCACCCAGATGGCCGAACAGGTCATCGAGGATCTCCTCCCGGCCTTCGTCCGTTGCGAGCAGTTCCCGACGGGATTCGTCGCGTCGCGCAGCGCGCAGAAACACGTCGCCCCATTCGGCAACGAGTTCCGCATTGTCTCCGAATCCTTCCGCCTGCAGCGTCCGGACCCCCTCCTCCGCCTCATCACGGCGAAGTGCCGCGATCACGATCCTGGCCGGGGCGAGGGGCAGCAGCTTGCGAGCGATGGCGATCCCGATGAGGCCGGAGCCTCCGAGAATCAGGATATTCCTGCCCTGTATGTCCATGATCCGGTCCTATTGACCTGTGGTTCTCAACGCTTCGATTTCGTCCGCATCCAGCGAGCGCCAGGCTCCAACCGGTAGTTCGCCGAGCTCGATCGGCCCGAAGCTGACACGACGAAGCTTTCGAATACGCACTTCGACGGCCTTCAACATCCGACGGACTTCCCGGTTTCGGCCTTCGCGGAGCGTCAATTCCAGTATGAGACGCGTACCGTCCCGCGTTCGCCGGGTCCGCACGTCTTCCGCTCGGGCCGGACCGTCTTCGAGCTCTAGACCGGACTCCAACCGGACGCGAATGTCCGGCGGGATCGGCGGCTCGACCAGGACCTCGTAGCGCCGTTCCACTCCACGACTCGGATGAAGCAGATCGCGCGCGACATCCCCCTGATTGGTGAACAGCAGCAGCCCTTCACTCATCACGTCGAGTCTGCCGACGTGAAACAGGCCCTGGTGCTCCGGCTCGAGCAGGTCATACACCGTCTGGCGTCCCTGCGGATCACTGCGGGTGCTGACGACCATCGGCGGCTTGTGAAGCAGTATCCACTCCGGGCTCGCGATCTCCACCCGCTGGCCGTCCACCTCGACCACGCTCGAGTTCGGATCGACCTTCCTCCCCTGCTCGCAAATCACTTCCCCGTCGACCCGGACCCTGCCCTCGGCGATCAGCCGCTCCGAGGCCCGCCGCGACGCTACGCCCGCCCTGGAGAGAAATTTGTGCAGGCGCATCCGTCGTTCCTACCGGTCAGAGCAGTGAGTCGGATGAGGGCGCCCCGACCGCCGGGGGCTCCCCGGCGTCCGCCGAAGCCGGATCCTGCTCGATCACGAATTCGAACCCGGCGTCCCGCTCAGGCTGGGCCGGCGGCTCATGCTCGGCCTCCAGCTCCGACTCTTCTTCCGGTCCGGCCTCCAGCTCGGGCTCTGCCTCCGACTTTGCCTCCGGCTCGGCCTCCGGCTCGGGCAGTGGCTCCCAATCCGGCTGATCCTCCGGCGCTCCAAGCTCGACCGGGAGTTCTTCGGCTGAGGGGAGATCGGAGAGCCCCTTCAGCCCGAAGTGATCGAGGAACCTATCCGTCGTGCCGTACAGCAGCGGGCGGCCCAGGCCCTCCCCACGACCCACCACGGTGACCAGCTCCCAGTCCAGCAGCGTCCGAAGGACCGAACTCGCGCTGACGCCCCGTACGTCCTCGATCTGGATGCGACCGATCGGCTGGCGATAGGCGATGATCGCCAGTGACTCGAGGGCTGCGGCCGAAAGGTGCGGCGGACGCGGAACCGAATCGAACCGCTCGAGGTATGGCGCGAATTCCGGTCGGGTCAGAACCTGGTATCCATCTCCCAGCTGATAGATCTGAAAGGCGGCCTCGTCCGCTTCGTAGCGCTCCCTCAGGAGCTGGATCGCCTCTTCCACCACGGCGTCCGACAGACCTTCATCGGCCCGGGCAAGTTCGGCCGGTGTGAGCGGCGTCTGGCTCGCGAACAGGGTCGCTTCGACGATCTGCTCCGGCTTCACGAGATCTCCTCTGCGTCCGGCTCCTCACCGTTCTGGCCATTCGACAGCAGCCAGATCGGCGAAAACGGCTTCGTCTGTTCGATGCGAATTATCTGCTGCCTCGCCATCTCCAGGGCCGCGAGGAGCGCGGCAATCGCGTGCGCGCGCGTGCCCCAGGGCTTGATCAATCGGTCGAGCGCGACCCGTTTCGCTCGCTTGATCAACCGTCGCAGCAGTGAGATTTTCTCCCCGACCGTCACCGTGGTTGATGGGGCCCGGACGAGGATTGGAGGCAGCGGCTCAGGAATACGCGCTGCCGCCTGCAGCAGCTCCTCCAGCGTCAACTGGAGGACGGTTCTCGACATCGGGGGAGGCGGCCTCGTTTCAACATATCCCTTGGCCATGTGCCTGCCCCGCTGCGCCTCGGCCGTCTGGAGCACGTGCACGACGTCCTGGAAGTGCTCGTATTCGAGCAGGCGACGCACGAGTTCGGCCCGCGGGTCTTCTTCCCACTCGAGCTTGTCGGGCCTCGGAAGGAGCAGCTGTGCCTTGACCCGGATCAGCGTGGCCGACATCTCCAGGAATTCGCCGGCTCGCTCGAGCGGCATCTCGTCCAGCCCATCCTTGATCGCCTGGAGGAACTGGCCAGTGATGTGAGCGATAGGAATGTCGAAGACGTCTATGTCCTGTGACCGGATCAGATGCAGCAGCAGGTCCAGCGGGCCCTGGAACCTCTCGAGCTCGACGACGAACGACTCGCCACCGATCCCGACGGGTGAACCCGGTGCCCGTATGGTCGACGTCGAATTCATCAACCGCTCCGAGCTTGATTCCGGTAGGAAGTCGGGCTAAACTTATTGATTCTCGAGCTGAACCAGAACAACGAAGGATAGAGACCGTGCCGACCATCAAGAGTGCAAAGAAGCGACTCCGTCAGTCGCATGTTCGCCGCGACCGGAACCGGGCAGTTCGTTCGGAGCTCCGGACGCGGACCAAGAACCTGCTCGCTACGGAAGACGCGACCGAGGCGGCCGAGCAGTATCGCATCGTCGTGTCGCTTCTCGACCGGGCCGCCCGCAAGGGAGTGATCCCGTCCAATGCCGCGAATCGCAGCAAGTCCCGTCTGGCACTCTACGTGAGTCGCCTCGAAAGCTGACCCCCCGGCCGCAGCCCGCGGCTGGTTCACGCCACAACCCGCGACTCGTCCCACCGCGCCGGAACGGCGTTCGGGGCGGGCGCGGGTCCGTCGTTTCAGCCGGCGCCTCCCCTGTCGGAACTGTCACCCTCCGGCGGCGTTTCGCCTTCCTCTTCCAGCATCCTCGATACGGCGTCGAAGCTCTCCGGATCGTCGAGGCTTAGAGATTCCAGGAATTCGAGCTCATCCAGAAACTCGTCCCCGTCGCCGGACCCCTTCTCCTCGGTGATCAATTCTTCCGGCTCGGTCGCTTCCTCGACCACCGCTTCCAGGACTTCCTCGACTACCTCCGGATCGGCGGTCTCCTCGATAACGGCACCGAGGTCACCGAGCACTTCTTCGGCTGCTTCGAGAACATCCGTCGAGCTTTCCTCTTCGACCAGTTCTTCGACCACGGCCTCGCCGACCGGTTCTTTTCCCGATGCCGGGAACGTCTCTGCCACCGGTCTGCGTGAAGGGACATCACCGGGCTCCGACCAGGCACCGGGCTCAACGCGTCGCGTGGCCGCCGCCTCGGACGGCGCCGTTACCTGGAGGAGCACGGCCCCGAGTTCCGCTACGGCCTCACGCTCGACGTTCAGTGCGCTCGTCACCTCGGCAATCTCGAGCTCGTGGGCTTTCTTCCGATTCTCCCACTCACCCTCATCGAACTCACCGACCTGGTGCCGAAGCTCGGCCTCCTCGAGTTCCGCCGCGCATACGTTGTGGCGTTGCTCGAACCCTGCCAACTGCCCCTGCCGCTGAGACAGCGAGGCCTCGAGCTCCTCTCTGTGGCCGTGAAGCTCGTCTTCGACTCCCGTGAGCCGGTCCCGATAATCGGCGCGGACTCGCTTGGCCACTTCCGGCCGGTACTTGCCGCCAAGATCGTCGAGCTTCGCCAGCCATTCCATGTACTGAGCCCGCCGCTCCAGAAGCGTACGGATCGCATCGGGTATCACGAGATCCTGTCCTCCCTGCTCCGCGGTCATACGTCCCCCTCTGCCTCGAAGCGAGTTTCGCCGCTCACGATCGTCCTCCGGATCCTGCCCGGTAGCACCCATCCCACGAGGGGCGTGTTCCGGCTACGCGAATGAAAGCGTGCCGGATCCACCGTCCAGGACTCCTCGGGCGCATACAGCACGATGTCCGCCGGTGCCCCCGGTCGCAACGTGCCGGTGTCGAGTCCCATGATTCGCGCCGGCGCACAGGACATCCGATCGATCAGTCCGGAAAGCGTCATGTGCCCGGGCTCTACGAGCGCCTTCATGCACACAGAAAACGCCGTCTCCAGTCCGTTGATTCCGAACGGAGCGTCGTCGAACTCCCGCTCCTTCTCGTCGTAGTGGTGCGGGGCGTGGTCCGTGGCGATCACGTCGATCACTCCCTCGACCAGCGCCTGGAGAACGGCCTCGACGTCTTCTTCCACTCGCAGCGGCGGGTGCACCTTCGCCTGCGTATTGTACCCACGCACCATCTCCTCGGTCAGAAGCAGGTGATGCGGTGTCACTTCGGACGTGACACGAAGCCCGCGGTCCTTCGCCCAGCGCAACTGATCGACCGACTGGCGGGCGGACACGTGACACACGTGCAGGTGCCCGCCTGTGAGATCGCTGAGCAGTACATCCCGGGCGATCATTGCAGCTTCAGCCACATTTGGTATTCCGCGCAACCCCAGGGCCGTGGCCACCCG
Source organism: uncultured bacterium (assembly GCA_965370685.1). Classification (GTDB taxonomy): domain Bacteria; phylum Gemmatimonadota; class Gemmatimonadetes; order Palauibacterales; family Palauibacteraceae; genus Carthagonibacter. Next base: position 16,786 of record CBDUVN010000014.1, read on the forward strand.
GCCCTCGTTCATCACTCCGCCGGGCGTGAGACCCCGGTCTTCTGCATGCTGAAGTACCGGTATGTCGAATGTCTGCGTGTACTCGAGCAGCCGTCGCATCAGGCCGGAATCGTGGACCGGGTAACCGTCGTCGGAGACGGCCACCGCACCGGCCGCGACGAGCTCCCCGATCTCAGTCATCTTCTCGCCCTTCTGGCCGATCGATGCCGCCCCGATCGGCATCACCCGGGAGGCGCGTACTGCCCTTCCAGCCGCCCGGACATACCCCACCGCTGCCGGGTCATCGATCGGAGGATCGGTGTTCGGCATCGCCCAGATCGTCGTGAAGCCGCCCGCGACGGCCGCTCTCGACCCGGTCGCGATCGTCTCCTTGTGCTCCCCGCCCGGCTCACGGAGGTGGACATGAACGTCAATCAGTCCCGGTGATACCATAAGGCCCGTGGCGTCGATCGACTCCGCGCCGTCCGGGGCCTCGACATCCGGGCCGACCGCTTCGATTCGACCGTCGATCACGAGAACTGCCCCGGGAGCATCGAGTCCCTGCGAGGGATCGACCACCCGGCCACCGTGAATATGCAGCGGCCGGCTCATGCTTCCCCCTTCTTGGCTTCTTCGGCCCGTTCAGGCGCTCCGCCGGCGAGCAGGTAGAGGACCGCCATGCGAACGGCGACACCGTTCGTCACCTGTGGCAGGATCACCGACTGCTCCCCATCCGCGACGTCCGAGTCGATCTCGACCCCACGGTTCATCGGACCCGGGTGGAGGATCAGCGTATCCCGGGGTGCCTTGGCGAGCCGCGCGCTCGTAACCCCGTATACTCGATTGTACTCACGCAGCGACGGAATGAAGCCTGCGTTCATGCGCTCGAGCTGAAGACGCAGCACGTTGAGCGCATCGGCCCACTGGATGGCATCCTCGACGTGCGTGAACACCTGGACGCCGAGGTCTTCGATTGCCGCCGGGATCAGGCTCTTCGGTCCGCATACCGCCACCTCGGCGCCCAGCTTCTGCAGACCGAAGATGTTGGAGCGTGCGACGCGGGAGTGTACGACGTCTCCCACGATGCAGACCTTCAGGCCTTCGATCCGCCCGAACGAATCGCGTAACGTGAGAAGATCGAGCAGGGCCTGAGTGGGATGTTCGTGCTGGCCGTCACCTGCATTGATCACGTTCGATGGAATCCTGTCCGCCAGGAACTCCGCGGCGCCCGAGGATCCATGCCGGATCACCACCATGTCGATCCGCATGGCCTCGAGATTCCGAGCAGTGTCGACGAGCGTCTCGCCCTTCACGACCGAGGAGCCGCTCGCCGCTACATTCACGGTGTCCGCGCCGAGGCGTTTCTCCGCGAACTCGAACGAGATCCGCGTTCGAGTAGACGGTTCAAAAAACAGGTTGACGATCGTCTTTCCGCGCAGCACGGGCACCTTCTTGATCGCCCGTTCGCTGATCTCCTTGAACGGCTCCGCCGTGTCGAGGATCGCACGAATCGTGTCGCCCGACAGCGTCTCGAGACCGATCAGGTCCTTGCCCAGCCCGGAGTCCGGCCGCTTGTCGCTCATGGCGCCCCCGCTGCGGAGACGAGTGTGACGGATGACTCGTCGTCGAGTTCGGGAACCCGGACTTCCACCAGGTCCCGGGCTGCGGCATCGACGGCGAGGCCTACGTAGTCAGCCTGAATCGGGAGCTCTCTTCCACCCCGGTCGACGAGGACGCAGAGCTCGATCTTGCGGGGTCGGCCGAAGTCGGCCAGCTCCTGAAGCGCTGCCCGGATCGTACGCCCGGTGAACAGCACGTCGTCCACGATCACCACACGGCGCCCCGTAATGTCACCGGGGATCTCCGTCATCCCGATGATCGGCATGGGACCGATCTGGTGCAGATCGTCGCGGTACAGCGTGATGTCGAGGCTTCCGGTGGGCACATCGAACTCGCCGGAATCGCGCAGGATCGACGCCAGTCGTCCGGCGAGCTGGACTCCCCGTCGGCGGATTCCCACGAGCAGGAGCCCCTCTCCGCCACCACCGGCCGTAATTTCCGACGCCAGCCGCTGGAGAGTCTCGTCCACTCCTGCCGCGTCGAGAAGTTGCTGGGGTATCTCCGGTGTCATTCCGTGTTTCCTCCCTGGTCCGAACGGGGCCGGGATCGAGTCAGAACGGCGTTCGATGTGCCTGCGTGGGCGGGCCTCGGGACCGAAAAGGCGGTAGGTCCGGGATCCGACCCGCCGCAGTATACCGACCACGTTGCGGGGGATCAACGGGCCGATTTAGCGTGACCCGAAACTCCTCGGCCCGCGAATTCTCAGGGGTCGCTCGCTTGTCTCGGTTGGTTCCCGTTCCTAGCTTGCCGCCGCTTTTCCATGGCCGGGCCGGGACCTGCCGAGCCCGTTCTCTGAATCGATGGGAGGACCATGCGCCGCTTCGGAGTCGGAGCCCTCGCTGCCCTGTTCACGGCCATCGCGCCGGTGCCAGTCGCCGCGCGAGCGCCGGACATACTCCCCCCGTCGGCGGAGACGAATCCCCAGTCGGTCGAGGTAGACGCTCCACGGGTCGTCCTCACCGGCATTCCGTTCTCGCTTACAATTCGGGCGGAGGGAATCGATGCCCCGGTTCCCGTCACGGTGGAGGGAGCTACCGGCAGACGGCTCGGCGGCGGATTGCTCCTGCCAGGCGAGTCGCTCGAAATCCGGGACCTGAGCGTCGAGGGACGAGAGGAGCTCCCGCTCACCATCCGGACCGGCGGTCGAGCGGCGGACTCGGCGGTAGTCTCCACTGTGCACCCGAGATCACTTCCGGGCTGGACGAGCTTGCTCCCACCGTTGCTGGCGATCATCCTCGCGCTCGTATTCAAGGAAGTCGTGACATCGCTGTTCGTGGGCGTGTGGCTCGGGGCGTTCATCTACGCCGGCCTCAATCCGATCACGGGGACGATGCGGGCGATCGACACCTTCGTCACTCCAGCTCTCGTAAACGCCGACCACGCCGCCATCCTGGTGTTCTCGTTCCTGCTCGGCGGGATGGTGGGCGTCATCAGCAAGAGCGGTGGCACGCACGGGATCGTCGAGGCGGTCCGGCCGCTGGCCACGACGCCCCGGCGGGCCCAGCTCGCGACCTACCTGAGTGGTCTCGCGATCTTCTTCGACGACTACGCCAACACCCTGATCGTCGGGAACACCATGCGGCCGATCACAGACCGAATGCGGGTGTCGCGCGAGAAGCTGGCCTACATCGTGGACTCCACGGCCGCACCCGTCGCCGCCATCGTGTTCGTCTCCACCTGGGTGGGGTTCGAGATCTCGCTGATCGGTGACGGGCTCGCCGCGGCGGCTGCACAGTCCGGAACTGCCCCCGAGGTGGCCGCCGCGCTCGAGTCGGCGAACGCGTTCAGCATCTTCATGCATTCGATTCCGTACCTGTTCTATCCCCTGCTGGCACTTCTGATGGTCGGACTGATCATCTTCCTGCAACGCGACTTCGGCCCGATGCTGCAGGCCGAGCGACGCGCCTCGCGTGGGGAGGGCCTGTACCGGGAAGGCGCCGTGCTCATGTCCGAAGCGGGTTCGGACAACATGGAGCCGGCCGAGGGAGCGCCCCTGCGCTGGTACAACGCGGCGTTGCCTGTCCTGTCCGTTGTCCTGGTGGTGCTGTTCGGCCTGTATTTCCAAGGACGGTCGAACCTGGGCCGGCCCGGCACCCTGTGGGAGATATTCGGCGCGGCCAGCGCATTCGATGCCCTGCTGTGGGGATCGCTCACCGGCTGCATCGTCGCGATCGGTCTCGCGGTCGGACAGCGGATTCTCTCCGTGCACCAGGCGATCGACGGTCTCATCGGAGGCATGCGGGCCATGTTCCTCGCCGGGATCATCCTGACCCTGGCCTGGTCTCTCGGGTCAGTGACCGAGGTCCTCGGAACGGCCCCCTACATCAGTGGGCTTCTGGAAGGAAACCTTCCACCACAGCTGCTTCCCGCGCTCGTGTTCGTGACCGCCGCGTCCATCGCGTTCGCCACCGGGACTTCGTGGGGGACGATGGGGATCCTGCTCCCGGTCGTGATCCCGCTGGCGGTGGCGCTGGGCGGCACCGTGAACCCGGAGGCGGGAACGGCCTACGTCATCCTGATCGGCTCGATCGCCTCAGTGCTGGCAGGAGCGATTTTCGGAGACCACTGCTCGCCGATCTCCGACACGACTGTCTTGAGCTCGATGGCCTCGGCGTGTGACCACATGGACCACGTCCGCACACAGCTGCCGTATGCTCTGGTCGTTGGTGTCGTGGGCATCCTGGTCGGCAACATCCCGACCGCATTCGGTTTCCCGGTGTGGGTGTCCCTGCTGCTGGGCGCGGCGGTCCTGTTCGCGCTGCTTCGGTTCTACGGAAAGAAGGACTTCGACTCGCCGCAGTGGGCGGCGGAGCGAGTGGACGCTACGACCTCGGACTGACGATCCGGGTTTTACGATCCGGGTTTGAAGATCGGGGTTCAGGCAACGACCGGAGTCAGAGGTGCCAGCCCGGCCAGGACCGCTCTCACGTTCGCGGCCGCCAGCTCCCACATCGCCTGCCGCGCTTCCCGCGTGGCGCTTCCGAGGTGGGGCAACACGAAACAGGTCGGCAGCTCACGGAGCTCGCCCGGGATCTTCGGCTCGTCCTCGAATACATCGAGCCCGGCTCCCGCCAGCTGTCCCGATCGAAGGGCCTCGGCGAGGGCGTTCGAGTCCACGACTGCGCCGCGCGCCGTGTTCACGAGGATCGAGCCGGACTTCATCCCCGCGAGTCGCTCGGCGTCGAACAGGCCTTCCGTCTCCGGGGTCAGCGGCAGGTGAATGCTGACCACGTCCGAGATGGCCAGCAGGGAATCCAGCTCATCCACCCGTCTGCCTCCCGCCTCCGCCTCCATCCCGGGGGATCTCGACCGATCCCAGTACACGATATCCATCCCGAACGCGCGCGCCCGCCGTGCCGTGGCCACGCCGATCCGCCCCGCCCCCAGGATCCCCAGCACTTTCCCCTGCAGTCCCATCCCCAGCAGCTGGGTGGGGTGCCAGCCGTCCCATTCGCCGCCCCGCGCGAGGTCCAGTCCTTCACGCAGCCGGCGGACGGACGCCAGCAGCAACGCGATCGCCAGGTCCGCCGTAGCGTCGGTCAGAACATCGGGCGTGTTCGTGACCTCGATGCCGCGTGACCGGATGGACGGAGTATCAAGGTTGTCGGTACCCACGCCGTAGTTGGCCACGACGCGCAGCGCCGGGTACCGGTCCAGCTCCGCGGTCCCCACCGGCTGCGATACGAGCGGAATCAGGGCGACGATCCGCGCATCGTGCTCCGCACCCGCTCCTTCGGCCGGCGGCGCGAACACGGTCCCTGCCCCGCCGGGCCACTCCGGCGCGTCGCCTGACAGCTCGCGCAGCTCCGGCGCGACCAGGACGATCGACTGCTCGCTCATGCAGTTGGCTCAGATCCGGGCGCCGGGCTCGCGGCGGCCGACCCTCGTCGTGCCCCGAAAAATTCCCTCAGCAATTCCGAGGCTTCATCGCCCAGCAGGCCCGTCTCCACGGCCACGAGGTGATTCAGCCGCACATCCTCCACCAGGTTGTCCAGCGAGCCGCACATCCCCGCTTTCGGATCGCGCGCCGCGAACACGAGACGTGGAATCCGGGCCAGGACGATCGCGCCCGCGCACATCGCGCACGGCTCGAGCGTGACGTACAGCGTGTGATCGAGCAGCCGCCAATCGCCCAGTCGCTCGGCGGCCCGGCGAATCACCCGCAGCTCGGCGTGCGCCGTCGGGTCCACCGCTTCGCGGGTGCGGTTGTGATCGGCGAACACGGTTCCGTCCGGCGCCACGAGCACCGCGCCGACCGGGACCTCGTCGCGCTCAGCCCCGAGGCGTGCTTCTGAGAGCGCCCGCTCCATGTGCTCACGGTCGCGCGGCGTGAACGACTCCGTCACGACGACCGGTCCGGGGGCGCAGAATCGAGACTGACGTCGGCGGACGAGGAGTCGGGCCGTTCGGCGGCCCTCGCTGCCAGGGCGTCGAGCGCCCGGTCGATCCGCTCCAGCGAGCGCTCGCGTCCGAGCAGCGTCAGAACATCGAAGATCCCGGGGCTTTCCGCAGACCCCATCAGCGCCAGTCTCAGCGGCTGAAACATCTTCCCCGCACCGATCTCGAGGCGCTCGGCCGACGCGCGCAACGCCGACTCCAGCGAATCGTGATCGAACAGCTCGGTTCCCTCGATCTCGCTGCGCGCTGCCGCAAGCCGCTCGCTCGCCTCCAGGGGATTCTTCCAGTGCTTCTTCGCGGCCTTTTCGTCGTACGCGAGATTCTCGAGCGGCGTGAAGAACGGTCGCGCCTGCTTTGCCATCGACTCGACGGTCCGGGCGCGCGTCTTCACAAGGTCGGTCACCGCTAGCAGCCGCTCCCGTTCCTGCTCGGCCCGACGGCGCTCCGTGTCTGGCAGCAGCTCCAGCACCGCGGGAGCGAGGCGCTCCGCGGTCTTCCCCTGCAGGTGCCGGCCGTTCAGCCACTCGAGCTTCTCCGGGTCGAATACGGAGCTCTTCTTCAGAATCCTGTCGAGCGAGAACGCCTCGACGAGCTCGGGAAGGTCCATCACCTCCCGGTCGTCGCCCGGCGACCAGCCGAGCAGCGCGAGGAAGTTCACGAGCGCTTCCGGCAGGATACCGGCCTCCCGATAGGCCTCGACCGATGCGGCTCCGTGGCGCTTCGACAGGCGCTTCCCGTCCTGTCCGAGGATCATCGGCAGGTGCGCGAACATCGGTGGAGTCGCCCCGAGGGCCTCGTAGATCAGCACCTGCTTCGGCGTGTTGGACAGATGATCGTCACCGCGGAGCACGTGCGTGATTCCCATGTCGATGTCGTCGGATACGACGGCCAGGTTGTACACCGGTGTGCCGTCGGAGCGCAGAACCACGAAGTCGTCCATGTGGGCGTGCTCGACAGTCGTCGGCCCGTGCACGATGTCGTCGAACGTGGTAGCTCCAACCGGGATCGCGTAGAACAGGGCGAATGGCTCTCCGGCAGCGAGCCTGGCTTCCGTTTCTTCCTCCCCGTGCCCGGCGACTTCCGCCCGACGGAGGGGTCGGCCCTCTTCCCGCAGTCGGGCTCTCACCTCGGCCAGCTCGTCCTGGTCCGCGAAGCACCGCCACACCTTGCCGGACTCGAGCAGGATCTGGACATCCGCCCGGTGCCGCTCGATCCCGTCCGCCTGGTGGACCGGCGGCTCATCGACCTCGAGACCGAGCCAGTCCATCGCGTCCAGGATCTGCCCGGTCATCTCGTCGCTCGAGCGCTCTCGGTCGGTATCCTCGATGCGGAGCAGAAAGCTGCCACCCCGGTTCCGGGCGAACAGGTAGTTGAACAATGCGGTCCGAGCACCCCCGACATGAAGGTAGCCCGTCGGACTCGGAGCAAAGCGAACACGTGGTGAACTGATTATATTATTATTATTTAGCATCATCGATATCATGTTGTTTGTCAAACATCTACGATCCTGACAGGTGGAATTCCGCTCGCATGCGATCTACCGCGCTGCGCCCGGCCCGGCGAGTGGCGAGCCACTACCCCGCGTCCCATCTTGCAGGCGAATCGAACAGCGCGCCAGCGCGACGGTCCGGCTTCGCAGCCGCCGGCGGCAGGCCACCCGATCATCACCGGGACCGGAGAGAGCGAGAGAATCCGCATGTCCGACTCAACCCCGATCTACCTGCTCCCGGGTCTTCGCAGCCCGTTCACCCGGATCGACCGCGAGCTCGCACGGTTCGATGCCCTGAAGCTGTCCGTTCCGGTCGTGCAGCAGACTGTCGCGGGCTCGAAGGGGACAGGAGTGGAGCGGTCCGGCGAGGTGGACATGGTCCTGTGGGGCGCCGTGATCCCCAACCTGCGCGTCAGCAACTGGGCACGGGAGATCTGGCTGGACGCCGGACTGGATCCACACGTCCCCGCGCAGTCGGTGGTTCAGCAATGCGCCACGAGCCTCGCCGCGGCGACCCAGGCAGCTGCCTCGATCCGGGTGGGACGCGGGGAGCTCGCCCTGTGTGGGGGCGTCGACTCGATGTCGAACACGCAGATCGGCCTGTCGGAAGGCCTGAGCCGTGCCATCCGTCGGGCCGGGTCGGCCCGGGGCGCCAAAGCCGTGCTTCGGCAGCTCCGCTCCGTGCACCTGAAGGACGTGCGGCTCGCCGTCCCGGCCGTAAAGGAGCGTGCCACAGGCAAGTCGATGGGCGAGCACGCCGAAGAGATGGCGAAGGAATGGGAGATCCCGCGGGCGGACCAGGATCGATTCGCGGTCGAGAGCCACAGGAATGCGGTGGCGGCGGCCGGGCGCGGATTTTTCAGGCCGCTGCTCGTGTCGCCCGGGACCTTCGGCGCGGACACCGACACCCTGCCCCGCCCCGACACATCGGTCGAGGCCCTTTCCGCGCTACGGCCGGTTTTCGACAGGAGCCACGGGACCCTGACGGCCGGAAACTCGTCACCGCTGACGGACGGAGCGGCAGCCTGCTGGGTGGCCGGACCGGAAGGACTGAGCCGGCTACCGGCATCCCTTCCGAGGGTACGTCTGCTCGACTGGGAGCAGGCGGCGATCGATCCGTACCGGGAAGGACTTCTGATTGCGCCGGCGATCGCGATTCCGCGGCTGCTCGAGCGACACGGGCTGCGCTACGAGGACATCGACCTGTGGGAGATCCACGAAGCATTTGCCGCGCAGGTTTTGTGCACGATCGAGGCACTCGATAATCGACAGTGGGTCCGCGACAACAGTGGGGTGAAAGCGGACCTGGGGGCATTTCCGCGAGACCGGATCAACCCGAACGGTGGGAGTATCGCCATCGGTCACCCGTTCGGAGCGACCGGTGCCCGGATCCTGTCGCAGTGCGCTGCCGAGCTCTTCGGGCACCCGGCCGGTTCGCGCGCGATCGTGAGCGTATGCGCCGCGGGAGGGCTCGGGCACGTCGCACTGCTCGAAGCGATCTGACGCCGGCAGACCTCACGAGAGCTCGGAGTCCCGAGTCGCGAGGCTGAACGGGCGAGCGGTAGCCGGATGACGGGCCACCCATGCGAGCCTCACGAGAACCAGGAACACGAGCGCACCGAGACCCACGTGAGCCGCCCGGAGACCTCCGTTCAGCATCGAGCTGACCATGGTCGCGCCGACGATGAGCTGGACAACGGCAACGGCGGCCGCGATGACCGACACCCGCCGGACGGCAGGATCCCACGGCCGTGCCCGCGCCATCACGACCGGAAGAACCAGGCACCACGCCACCAGCACGTAGGCGAGCATCCTGTGGCCCCAGTGGATGTGGATGAGCGGATTCCCTCCTGCCGGCATCCACGAACCGTTGCACGCCGGGAAGCCGAGGCAGGCGAGACCCGCATCCATGTTTGCCACGAGCGCGCCGGCAGCCACGACCACGAAGGCGAACACCGCACTCCACAGCCCGATGGCCGAGGCGCGGTCCTTCACCAGCTCTCGCCTCGGTCCCAGCGCCTCGCTGGCCGCGACCGTGAGCGTGGCGAGAAGCGCCATCGCAGTGCCGAGGTGCAGGATCACCGACGCCGGGGGGAGCTCCAGCCACACCGTGATCGCACCCAGGAGGATCTGCGCGACGAGCAGGACGACGGCCAGGATGCTCAGCCGTCGCAATCGCCTCCAGCTCCCCGTTACGGGCACGCCCACCGGGGGTCCCTCGCTATGTGAAGCCCGGTTGGCGCGGAGCGCCAGCAGAACCACGATCAGCGACACGACGAGGGCCATGAGCCGGTGCCCGTACTCGATCATGGTCGGAAGGTCCAGCGGCGGGATCAACTCGCCGTTGCACAGGGGCCAGTCGTCTCCACAGCCCATTCCACTTCCCGTGATGCGGACGACTCCACCCAGTATAATCAACGCGAGACTGGCCCCCACGCCGACGATCGCGAGGCGACCCCACCGGTTCCGGGCTGACTCGGGATGATTCACGAGGCTCTCCTGGAGAGTGGAACGGAAGTGCGACGCCCGGACGTATGGACCCCGTGGGCGCCCCGGGATTAGGTTCCCGTCGTCACGCCGTAGAAAATAGACGGCGTGGCCGGGGATCGCCACGAGTCCCTCTTCTCCCCTCCGACGAGGAAGATGAACGAGTCGAGCGGCAACAGAACACGTCGCACTTCCCCTCTGAGGCGACTGCTGTCTCGTCTCCAGCCCTACCGGCGTTCTCTGATCGTGGCTGGCATCGCGCTTCTCGCCAGCGCGGCGATCGGGCTCGCCTTCCCGCTCATTGTCCGCTACCTGATGGATGCGGCGTTCGAGATGCGCGACGCCGATATGCTGAACCGGGTCGCCCTCGGGCTGATCGGCCTGTTCGGGATCCAGGCGGTGCTCAATTTCATACAGGTATTTCTGCTCGGCGCGACCGCAGAAAAGGTCGTGGCCGGACTCAGGACCGACCTGTACTCGCACCTCCTGACACTGTCACCGGGCTTCTACTCCAACGAGAGCTCGGGCGAGCTCACGAGCCGGCTCTCGTCCGATTGCTCGACTCTCGGCACGGTGCTCAGCCACCAGGCGGCTGAATTCATCCGGCAGGTGCTGTTCTTCTTCGGCGGGCTGGCATTGCTCGCCGTGCTCCATTCACGGCTGATGCTGACCACTGTAACCGTGGCGCCGATCGTGGTCCTGAGCGCGTACGCATTCGGACAGGTTCTCCGCAAGAAGAGCACGCGAGTGCAGGACCGGCTCGCGCAGGCGAACGCCGCCGCCGAGGAGGCCCTGACCCAGATCCCGATCGTCCAGAGCTTTGTGCGCGAAGGCTGGGAGGAGCAACGCTACGGGTCGCGAATTCAGCTCGCGCTGCGCGAGGCCATCGGAAAGTCGTTCGTGCGAGGGGTTTTCTTCGGGCTGGTCACCTTCATCGCGTTCGGCGGAGTGGCCGTGGTGCTGTGGGAGGGCGGCAGACTGGTCCTCGCACAGGAGATCACGGCGGGCGAGCTCGTGTCGTTTCTCCTGTACGCCGTCACGGTGGCGGCGGCGATGACGGCCCTGGCCTCTCTGTGGTCGGGCTACCAGGAGGCGATGGGGGCCGCCCAGCGCGTATTCGATCTGATGGACACCGAGCCGGAAATCAAGGAACCGAGGCATTCCGCGGCACTGCCGCCGGCCAGCGACCCGGGCGGACTCGCGTTTGATGACGTGTGGTTCCGCTATGGACAGGAAGAACCCTGGATCCTCAAGGGTCTCAGCGTCGAGATCCGACCGGGCGAGGCCGTTGCCCTCGTGGGACCCAGCGGGGCCGGCAAGACCACGCTCGCGTCACTCGTACCGCGGTTCTGGGATCCAACCCAGGGGCGGATCGCTCTCCGGGGCACGGACCTGAGACGAATCCCGCTGATCGAGCTTCGCACTGCCGTCGGGATCGTCCCCCAGGAGCCACTCCTGTTTGCCGATACGATCGCCGCGAACATCGCCTACGGCAGGCCCGATGCCGCGCCCGAGGAAATTGAACGAGCGGCTCGCCTGGCACATGCCCACGAGTTCATCGAGCGCCTGGCGGAAGGGTATGAGAGTCAGGTCGGCGAGCGGGGAACGCGTCTCTCCGGGGGACAGCGTCAGCGAATCGCTATCGCCAGGATTTTCCTCAAGGAACCGGAGATCCTCATCCTGGACGAGGCTACGAGCAGCCTCGACACGGAGAGTGAACAGTTGGTGGAACAGGCGCTCGAGAGCGCGATGGAGGGTCGGACGACGCTGATCATAGCGCACCGCCTGCGAACCGTTCAGCGGGCCGACCGCGTGCTGGTGATCGACCGCGGGGTGATACTCGAGCAGGGCAAGCACGGAGAGCTGGCGGCGTCTGACGGTCTGTATGCTCGGCTGTACCGGGGTCAGCTCCTGGATCCGAGTCCCTCGCTGGGGGATCCCCCGACAGAGATTTGACGCCCGGTTCGAGGTCAGCCCCCGGGCTTCTCTCCCGCGCCTTCTGCCAGCAGCAGACCGACATCCCGCACCAGCGTCTGTTCCGTCTGGGGTCCGACGTACGTACGACGGATGATGCCGTCCGGGCCGATGAGCAGCGTGAACGGGTAGCCCGGCGCAGCGAATTTCCCCACTGCGACCGCGTCGCGCGCGATCCAGATCGGATAGTTGATCCCGTACTCAGCCGCGAAACGCAGAATGTCCTCGGAGCTGCCGGAGCCCACGGCCGGCGCGATCACCGTGCCACCCAACCCGAGCAGGATCTCCTGCGTTCGAATGAGATGCGGGATCTCCACCCGACAGGGCGGACACCAGGTACCCCAGAAATTCAGGAGCACGACCCGACCGCGGTAGTCGCTCAGGCGGGCCGTCCCACCTTCCACCGTCGCGAACTCGACATCGGGCGCCGGAATCGCGAGCCAGTCCGATCGGCCGGATCGGATCGCGGGCTGCCCCGAAGCGGTGGAGGTCGCGCCAGGGCCGGAGGCCGGGCCCGAGGAATCGGTCAGCGCATGTCCGGTCCGATAGCCGAGCACGCTCGCTGCAAGAACGGCGAGGCTGACGGCCAGCAGAATGAGTGACCGGCGAAGAGTCACGGAGCCCTGGTGAACGGGTAGAACTCGGCAGCGAACGTGCAGCCAGAGAGATGGTGAATCCGAGCGGCGCTCACGGCCTCGTCCCTGGACACGGGCGGAATCCGGTACGACAGGGAGGCCTCGTTCACCAGTGCCATCACCTTGCTGAACGGAACCGCGGGAAGCTGACCCACGCCGCTCGACTCGAGAGCACGCTCGAAGTGGCGACGGTCGCCGGTTACGAACGTGAGCAGCGCTCCGGGCGTGAGCCCCTGGATCTGACGTGGCTGGACGCCGGGGTTTCGCGTTCTCAGGTCCGAAATGAACTCGGAATACCGCCACAGAAGATCGAGGCAGATGCCGAGCTCGGCTTCGGTCTGGATCGAATCGAGGTCGGTCTCCGGGTGCAGTGGCTCACAGACGACCGAATCAGGCGGCGGCACCCGCGCCTCGAATTCGGCGACGATCTTCCTGCTCGCCTTCGTACCGTACGGCACTTCCACCCGAAGCCCGTCGTACTCGGTGCGACGGTTCACCAGCGCCCATTGGAAGTGCCACCTGGTATCCACGAGGAATTCACGAACCGCGGATACACACCCCAGAAACTGCACCGAATCCAATGATGGCGCTGCGCGAGTGCCCTTGATTCTTATGACTGTCCATTCGTTCATGCGCCGAATGTCGGTGGGCGGTGGAGAGACCGCAACCGGTGGACCGGGTCGGGATCCCGGCCATACCACCCACCGCCCACCCGCCTGCGACCCGGACCCACATCCCGAACGTGCGACGGCCCTCCAGACCGAAGTCCGGAGGGCCATCTGCCCGGAAGAAGGCGGCTTGCGACCGGGCGGCCCCCCTACTGTTCCAGTCCCGTCGCTTCACCGCCTTCTTCCGCACAATGGAGTATGACGAAGGACGGTCACACGAGCGTCACCCGAGCATCACCCCGTAGACACAATGGGGTTTCCGGATCACACTGTGCGCAATGTGAAGTCGATGCGGTACGGGCCTTTCTCTCCCCGCCCTTCGACCACGTAGTCTCCGGGCTCGGGAATACGCGCAGAACCGCGGTACAGGAGACGGTCGGCCCCTGCCACGCGTGTGATCAAGGCCGACTCCAGGTCCGTGGCCGCCGACCCCAGTGAATCGGAAAACACTCCCGCCACGTCGGGCAGTGAACTGCGGGCGCGGCCGATCAACGCTCCCAGCACTTCGCCGAGACCCCGGCGGATTCGATCGAGAGTACCGGGTCGGTTCACGTCGAACACCTTGAACTGGATCGAGTGGATCGCGTCTCCCCTCACGAGCAGGATGAGCCGGTCCCATTCATCGACCACGGACATGTCCATTGTCGCAAAACGGCCTTCGTCCTGTCCGCGCACGAAATCGAGACTGTCCTTGCGGTCACGGTCGCACTCCCACCAGCGGTCGAGGCCGGGAAGGACAGCGTGCTCTGTCGTGTGGTCGCCACGCTTGGTGACGTATCGGAGGTCCACGACGATCCTGAAGTTCGCGCGCTTCGGCGGGAGCTTGTTCGGGAAACGGAATCCGGTGAGATCGATCTCCCAGGTGATGGGTGCCACATGCGCCTCCTGTCTCGACGATTCGTCGAACCACGGGAGACCCCGGGCGCGGGCCCGGGGGGAGCGCAGGGCCGCGGTGGGAACACCGGACGATGGGCGTGCGGATGTGAACGGCGCAAGTGTGGTCCGGCTGAGTTCATGCGCCCGGGCTTACTCCTCGAACGCGCGCGCCAGCTTTCGATCCAGTTCCAGGAACGCGGCGGGCCAGTCCTTCGCCTCACCGTGCCGGACCAGCGGCTCGTCTCCATCTGCGAGCGCGAGCACGAGCGCTACGGCATGCTCGTCCGACTCCCGCAGTTCGAGCGCGAACTTCGCCAGCGTGACACCGGCGCCGCCGCCGGGCAGTCTCTCCAGCACCTCGTCGACCCGCTGCTCGAGCTCGGGATCCGGATCTAATCCTCGCCACGTAATCTGCTTGTTCAAGTCTCTGACCTCTGTTACGGGTAATCCGTCTGGACAAGTTGTGGAACATTCCGTGCGTGGCTGTTGCGAGCAGCCGCGATCACCGAAATGTTAACGGGTACCGGGGCGGATCACACCCCCCCTGAGCCACCGTCGTCGGGAGTGCGCGATGGACCACAAGCCTCTGCAGAAGCTCGAAAACCTCGACCTCCGACACCCGATATGGGACAGGTTCTTCTGGGTCTCACCGCTGGCAGTGATCGGCACGCTCGAGCCCGATGGCCGAATCGACTTCGCGCCGAAGCACATGGTGACCCCCATGGGCTGGGAGAACTATTTCGGCTTCGTCTGCACTCCCCGCCATTCCACCTACGTGAACATCGAGCGTGACGGCGTGTTCACGGTGAGCATGCCCCGTCCTGATCAGGTGCTGCTGGCGAGCCTGTGCGCCACCCCCCGCTGCGGCGGAGAGCAGGGCGAGAAACCCCTGCTCGAAACGTTGCAGACCCGTCCGGCGACCGTCGTGAAGGGGCACTTCCTGGCGCAGTCGTACCTGTTTCTCGAGTGCGAGACATTCAAGGTCATCGACGGCTTCGGTGAGAACAGCCTGATCACAGGGAAGATCGTCGCAGCACACATCGCGCGGGACTCGATGCGCACGCTCGAGCATGACGGCCAGGACCTGATCAGACAGGCGCCGCTGCTGGCCTATCTACCGCCAGCCCGGTTCGCCACGGTCGAGCGCACGTTCTCGTTTCCGTTTCCGGCCGGTTTCAAACGCTGACCGGGATGAACCGGGGAGTCGCGGAGCGGATCCGCGAGCACCTGTCGGCCAGGCGGACCGAGATGGCCGAATTCCTCATCCAGCTGGTGGAAGCGGAGTCGCCGACGCTCGACCCGGAATCGCAGCGAGTTCCCCAACAGCTTCTCACGGAACGGCTCGAGGCGCTGGACTACCGGGTGCGCCGATATCCGGGAGAGACGTCGGGCGGCATGCTGCTCGCTCGTCCCGCCGTCCGTGAGCGCGGGGATCCGATCCAGCTCCTCATCGGTCACTGCGACACCGTGTGGCCGGTGGGCACGATCGCAGAGATGCCAGCGCGCATCGAGGGTGGCCGGCTGTACGGTCCCGGCTCGTTCGACATGAAGGGTGGCCTCGTAGAGATCGTTTTCGCGACCGAGACGCTCCGTGACCTGGATCTCCACCCGACTGTCGTCCCCGTCGTGCTCGTGAACAGTGACGAGGAGACCGGAAGCAGCGACTCGTGGCTCCTGATCGAGCGGCTCGCTCGGATCGCGGACCGGGCATTCGTTCTCGAGCCGGCGCTCGGACCTGAAGGACGACTCAAAACGGCGCGAAAAGGAAATGGACAGTTCCTGCTCCGCGTTCATGGCCGCGCCGCGCATGCCGGTCTCGATCCGGAAAAGGGCGCGAGCGCGATCCTCGAGCTTTCCCTGTGCATCCAGCGACTGTTCGAGCTCAACGATCCTGACCGCGGGATCACGGTAAACGTAGGGACGATCGACGGCGGATTGCGTACGAACGTGGTGGCCCCGATGAGCGAGGCGACGATCGATGTCCGAATCCTCCACGCCTCGGACGCCCCGTCGGTCGAGCAGGCGATCCGCTCGCTCGAGGCTCAGACTCCAGGCACCGAGCTCAAGATCACGGGCAGCATCAACCGACAACCGCTGGAGCGGACCCGCCGGAACCGTCGACTCTGGCAGAGCGCTCTGAGGGCCGCAGAGGAGTTGGGACTCGAGATCGAGGAGGGGATCTCGGGTGGCGGTTCTGACGGAAACATCACGAGCCTCTACTGCGCGACGCTGGACGGATTGGGGCCGGTCGGCAACGGGGCACATGCCGTGCACGAGCACGTGCTTGTGGACAGCCTGCCGGACCGGGCGGCCCTGCTGGCCATGCTGCTCCTCGAACCGGCCCTGGGCCGCGACGAGGCCGGTGACCGGGAACTCGAGACGTCGGGCGTGATCCCGGTGCTGGCCGCGGCCGGCCCCGACCTGACTGACGGGGGGCCGACAACGACCTGATTGGTTTCGGTCCCTACATTCCGCCGCAGGGGTTCTTCGCCGCGGCGCACGGGTTCATCCCCGCCGCACACGGGTTCGCACCACACGGATTCATCTTCGCGGCACAGGGATTCGCCGCACACGGGTTCATCCCCGCCGCGCACGGATTCGCTGCGCAGGGATTCATCGCACCGTCACCGTGCAGAGCCGAGGCGCCGCGCGAGTTGGCGTGCAGTTCGGTTACGAACGCCGTCAGAGCCGCGAGCTCGACGGACCCGTAGTCGAGCGGCTCCGCGTTCATCGGGATCGCCATGCACAGCTGCACCATCTCCGCGGCGTTCACCGTCTCGAGGCCGGCCTTCTCCTTCGCCATCGCCACCATGTGCGGATACGGCTCGACGAAGGTCGGCTTCATCATCGCCGTCCCGTCACCCGTGTGGCAGGTCTCGCAGGACGTGGCTCCACCACCGCTCAAGCTCGGATCGGACCACAGCTTCTTCCCCATATCGACCAGTTGCTGCATCGAATTGCCATGAGCGCTCAGCACCTTGTCCCCCTGGCGGATCGCATCGACTGGCAACTCCTGCTCCATTCCGCCGGCCGCACAGGGATTCGCGGCCATTGCCGCGGCGCAGGGATTGTCGGCCATCGCCGCCGCACACGGATTCGAGGCGGCATCGGCGGCATTGTCGTCCGCGTTCGCCTCGTTGCCGCCGCACGCGGCCAGCAGAAGCACGGTGGCTGGTGCCATCCAGTTGAGCTTCGAGATCATCGGTCCTCCTCCTTGGTGATCGACACGTCGATCGCGTTCCCCGCACCTCGGCGGATTCCCGGCGATCCGGTCATGGTCTTTCTTTTCTGCTTCAGGTCAGCCCCGTCTCGGAAGGGGGCCTTACTGCCGGGAACCACAACTGCAACCTTCCTGTTCCCCAGCACGCCCGGCCGCACTGTGCGAACGTGGGCGCACGAGGCTACACAGAACCGGCTTGCAGGGTCAAGGTCTGCCGGCAGCCGGAACGCGGCCGCCCGGATGGGTATGACCGACCGTTTACAGGATTCCCCGACCGGGCGTATGCTCGTCCGGGTCCCGCCGGATCAGTGGAAACGTCCACAGCCGGCAGAGGACGTCAGATCATGCGGAATCGAGGCATGAAGGAACTGAGCAGGCAATACGAAGAGGTCGCGAACAGCGTGACGCACGGCCTGGGGGCGGTTGCCAGCGTAGCCGCCGGCTCCGCTCTCGTCATGCTGGCGATTCTCCGCGGGGACGCATGGCTGGCGGCCGGGTCGGCAGTGTTCGGCGCCACGCTCGTGGCGCTCTACACGATCTCCACCCTGTACCACGCGATCCCGAAACCTGCGGTGAAGGCGCGGCTCAAGGTCGCCGACCACTGCGCGATCTACGCGCTGATCGCGGGCACCTACACTCCGTTCATGCTGGGCGGGCTTCGGGGAGGTTGGGGCTGGGCGCTATTCGGCGTGATCTGGGG
>CBDUVN010000015.1:0-33174 GCA_965370685.1 uncultured bacterium
ACGGGCGACAGCCGGTACGTGGACGTGCAGTGCGAGAGCTGTCACGGCGCCGGCGACGAGCACGTGTCCGATCCCGAGGCCACACAGCCGACGCCGTCGATGAAGGTCGTCGCCGGAGACGGCACCTACCTGAACTGCGCGGAATGCCACAACGGGACCCATCACCCGTTCGTGGAACAGTGGGAACTGTCGAAGCACTCGACGGTGGTTGGTTTCGCCGCGGACCGCCCGGAGTGCGCGGGCTGTCACCGGGGCCAGGGCACGCTCCTCGAGTGGGGCATGCGGGCGGACTACGAAGAGAAGTTCTCCGAGGATCCGCTTCCGATCGTGTGCGGCGTGTGTCATTCGGCACACGACGCGACGTTTGCCGGACAGCTCCGGTTCCCTGTCACGACGACGAGCATCAATTTGCACCTGTGCGCACGCTGCCACAATCGGCGGTCGGTGCCGGATGCGAATTCCTCGCACGGGCTCGCGCCTCATTCACCGGAAGCCGAACTCCTGAAGGGCACTGCGGGCTGGTTCCCGCCGGGCGCCGGCTTCGCACCCGGGACACTCCTCAATTCGCATGGCAACGACACAAACCAGACTCTGTGCGCCAAGTGCCACGTGGAACCGTTCACGGTGACCGATGAAGCCACGGGCGAATTCGAGTTTCAGGCCGTGGGCCACACCTTCCAGGCGATCCCGTGTCTCGACGCGAACGGAATTCCGAACGGGGAGACGGACTGCCCGGTGAACCAGACGGCACGCAGCTGGAACGGGTGCACCGACGGGCCGTGTCACGGAAACACGACGGGTCCCGAGGCACTGCTAAAGAACAAGATCGAGAACCAGATCGCTCCGGCCGCAGAGGAATTGATCGCCCTGCTCGAGATCGTGGATCCCGGCCTGGACGACGAGGGCGGCGAGATCGACGCCAGCAATCCGACGTTCACGGTGGCAGAGGGCGCCTTCTTCAACTATAACCTCGCGCTGCACGGCGGGGACTACAGAGGCTCCGCGACGCACAATCCCCGTCTCATCCCGGCCCTGCTCGATGCCAGCATCGAAGCCGTTCAGGACGAGTACGGAGTGGCGCTGCCGTGAGCGCGAGTGCCGGCTCGTCCGCGGGTACCGGCACGTCTACGGACGGCGAGCGCGACACCGGCGAGTTGAATGGCCGACGCGGTGAGCGCTCCAGGCGCTTCGTCTCGTCGGCCGCGGCGCTTCTATTGATGTTCGTATCGGTCGCCGGCGCGTCAGCGCAGCAATCCGAATCCAGCACCGCCGGAAATCCCTGCCTCCAGTGTCACGAAGGAATCGAGACCCAGGCGGGAAGCTGGAACGGCAGACGCTTCACCCATACACCGCACCTCGAACGGGCAAAACTCGACTGCACCTTCTGCCATACCGCGATGGAGCAGCACGGGGGGATGAAGCTCGAAGGCGTCGCCGCATGCAACGACTGCCACCATAACCGATCATCCGGGGCGAGCTGCTCCGTCTGTCACGCCGAAGGTACCGGAGCTCCACAGGGGATCATCTCGCACGAGGTCGGTGACTTCGACCACGCTCTGCACGGGGGGGCGGGATTACCGTGCACGACCTGCCACACCGGGTCCACGATGAGCGCCAGCCAGGTCGATTGCGTGGCTTGTCACGCTGCGCACCATCAGCCCGAATCGAGCTGTCTCGCCTGTCACAGGGCCGGCACGACCCCTCAGCATCCAACCGAAGTACACGTCGCCGGCTGCACCGGGTGCCACGGTGAGGCCAGCGGCTGGATCGACAGCTGGACGCGGCAGACCTGCGCGGTGTGCCACACGGGTCGGGGAGAACACTACCCGGAGCGCCCCTGCGTCTTGTGCCACATAGTCCCGTCGATTCCGGTGCCCGACGGCGACTAGTACGAGCATCCATTCGCGCCGAGCAGGGCAGAACCCTTGAAACGGACCGGAATTCCGGGCCGTTTCGCTCTTCTTGGGGCGCCAGGACCCGTTCCCCGACCCGCCGTGCTTCTGATGTTTCGGCGGGCACGATTGGTGCTGAATCCGAGACCGGCCCGAACACAGGATTCGCAGACATGTCGAAGATACAGCTCCCGCTCGCCTTTGCCGGCCTCCTGCTTCTGCACCTGACGGCGCTTCCCGTCGAAGCACAGGACGCCGCGCCCTGCATCATGTGCCACGGAGAAGCATCGAACTTCGCCGGCTCGCCGGATTCAGTCCGGCTGGTGGTCACGTCGGAGAGCTACGAGGGCTCCGTGCATGGAGAGGCCGGCATGCCCTGCACGAGCTGTCACGCCGGCCTGGCGTTCCCCCACCCGGAAGACCCACCGGTCACCGAATGCGGCGCCTGCCATTCGAACATCGCGGAGCAGTACGAGGCGAGCCTGCACGGCTACGCCCGTGCACGTGGGAACATGGCCGCTCCCACGTGCATCGACTGCCACGGCATGCACGACATCCTCCACAGCACCGATCCGCTGTCGAAGGCCAGCCACGCCAATACGGCCCGGCTGTGCGCCGAGTGTCACAGCAGCGACTTCGTCGGTGAGACGAGCACCGGCCTCGCTCCACCCCGGACGTTCGACGCATTCGCCACCTCCGTGCACGGACTGAACGAGGTGATCGGAGCGGCGAACTGCACCGACTGCCACGGCGTGCACGACATGCGCGGCGCGCAGGACGCGCGTTCCCGGATCAACCGGCACAACGTCGCGCAGACATGTGGCACCTGCCATACGGAGCTCGCCGAAGAGTACCAGGCCTCGATCCATGGCCGCGCGTTCGAGGCCGGCTACGGAGACAGCCCCACCTGCACCGACTGCCACGGCGAGCACCACATCCTGGCGCATGACGACCCCGATGCCCGGACCAGTGATTCGCACATGGCGCTGGACCTGTGCGCCGACTGCCACGACGATCCGGAGATCATCGAGAAGTACGGTATGCAGGAAGGCGTCGTCGGCTCGTACGAAGACAGCTACCACGGCTGGGCGACGACGCTCGAGCACGGGCACGTCGCATCATGCGTCAGCTGCCATACGGCGCATTCGGTCCTGCCGGCGAGCGATCCGGCGTCGACGGTGAGCGAGGAGAACGTCGTCGCGACCTGCCAGAAGTGCCACCCGGCCGCTGGTGAGACGTTCGCGCGCAGCTACGATCACGCCTCGGCGTCCGTCGAGCGGAACCCCGTGAACCGGATCATCAAGACGATCTACGTCTGGCTCATCGCCGTGGTAATCGGAGGCATGCTGATTCACAACGCGATCATCATGTTCTGGTTCCTGCGACAAGCGCGCCGACGTCACGTCTCCGAGCCGTCCTTCGTTCGTCTGTCGCGGTCTTTCGTGCTGCAGCACGTGGTGCTCGTCCTCTCGTTCGTCGCGCTCGCGATCACGGGCTTCGCGCTTCGATACGCCGACGCCGCGTGGGTCCGCGGTCTCGCTTCGATCGGATTCGACGAGGCCATCCGGTCCACCTCACACAGGGTCGCCGGCGTGATCCTCATCGTCGGCTCGATCTGGCATGTCGTGTGGATCGCGCTGTACCGGCATGGACGGCGGTTCATCAGCGACATGGCTCCGCGCCCCAGCGATGTGACGGAGCTGGCGACAAACGTCGGGTTCCACCTCGGGGTGAGTAAGAAGCAGGCACGCTTCGCCCGCTTCGGATACGCGGAAAAGGCCGAGTACTGGGCGCTCGTGTGGGGCACAGCGCTGATGGCGATGACGGGTATCGTCCTCTGGTTCCCCGCCGAGGCCGTGAGCTGGGCACCGGCATGGATCGTCGCGGCGTCACAGACCGTCCATTTTTACGAGGCCTGGCTCGCGACGCTCGCGATCATCGTGTGGCACCTGTTCTTCGTCATCTTCCATCCCGATGCGTACCCGGTCAGCTTCACGTTCATGGACGGCCGGATGTCAGAGGAAGACGCGCATCATCACCACCCGCGTTGGTACGAGGCTGAAAAGGAAGCCGAGTCTCGGGGAGAAACCACGGTTTGAGTTGAAGAGAGTGAACCAACCTGGAGAAACGATGTCGATCCAGTTCATAACCTCGCACCGTTCACCTCTCCCGAGCCGATCGGGCTCGTCGACCCCACCGGCGCGCCTCCTCGGCATCTCCGTGATGATCGCGACCGGCCTGCTGCTCGGATCCGGCGGCTTCACGCCGGCCGCCGCACAGGACAGCGAGACCTGCCTGACCTGCCATGGTGACGTCTCCCTGTGGGGGACGCGCGAGGACGGGGCCCGCTACGTAGTGGACGGACACGAGCTCGCGGGCTCGGCACATTCCGGCATGCAGTGCCTCAGCTGTCACCAGGGCATGACGTTTCCGCACTCCGAGCAGCGTCCCGCCGTGTCCTGCGATCGCTGTCACGGCACCCAGGCACGACAGCACACGGAATCGCTGCACGGGGTTGCCGCCGGTCGCGGCGATCCGCTGGCTCCGAACTGCACCGACTGTCACGGCACGCACGGCATCCTGTCGAACGAGGACGACCGAAGTCCCACGGCCGTGGTGAACGTTCCCTACCTGTGCGGCGAGTGCCACCAGGAGGGGACGGAAGTCTCCGAGCGACGGGAGATCTCCGAGGACCACATTCTCGAGAACTATTCGTTGTCGATTCACGGCGCCGGCCTGTTCCGCCAGGGGCTCCGGGTAACGGCCGTATGCACCTCGTGTCACACATCGCACTTCATCCTGCCGCACGAGGACCCGCGCTCGAGCATCCACAAGGACAACGTCGCCGGCACCTGCCTGGCCTGCCATGCATTGATCGAGCAGGTCCACGCGCAGGTGATCGAGGGCGAGCTTTGGGAGAAGGAGCCGGACAAGATCCCGGCCTGCGTGGACTGCCACCAGCCCCACCAGATCCGCCGCGTGTTCTACGACACGGGCGTATCGATCGGCGAGTGCCTCCAGTGTCATGCCGACCCTGAGCTGACCGGAACCGACGTGGTTACCGGCGACACGGTATCGATGTTGGTGGACGAGACGGGATACCATGCGTCGATGCACGCCACGACGGGCTGCGCCCAGTGCCACACGCAGGTCACGGCGCTGTTCGACGAGAGGCCGTGCGAGACTGTGAATCAGACCGTGGACTGCGCGATCTGTCACGCGGAACAGGTGGCTGACCATTCCGGCGGCGCGCACGGTCGACTGGTGGCGGCGGGTGACGTGAACGCTCCCACGTGCCTCGACTGCCACCAGAAGCACTCGACGACGGGGCAGACGCAACCGGGCACTCCGACCTTCCCTCAGAGCGTCCCGGCGCTCTGCGCCCGGTGTCACCGGGAAGGCGAAACGGTCGCGGCTCGGGTGGCGCACGACGTGCCGATTGTCTCGAGCTACGAGATGAGCGTGCACGGTAAGGGTCTGCTTCAGAGTGGACTGCTCGTCACCGCGACCTGCACGGACTGTCACGGTCCCCACTCGCAGCGTCCGGCCGACGATCCGGAGTCGCGCGTCAACGCGAACAACATCGCGGGCACCTGCGGTGAGTGCCATCACGGCATCGAGGAGCAGTACCGGGCCAGCATCCACTGGCCCGAGGATGGCGACTTCTCACACGACGCCGAACCGCACTACCCGACGTGCGAGGAGTGTCACACCTCCCACTCGATCAGCCGCACGGACCGGGACGATTTCCGGATGCTGATGATGAGCCAGTGCGGCGCCTGCCACGAAGAGGAGACGGAAACGTTCTTCGACACCTACCACGGCAAGGTGTCAAGGCTCGGGGGAGCAGGCTCGGCCAAGTGCTACGACTGCCACGGCACGCACAACATTCTCCCTCCGACCGACCCGGCTTCGACGCTGAGCCGGGACAACGTCGTCGCAACGTGTGCCGCCTGCCACCCGGGCGCCAACCGCCGATTCGCGGGCTACCTGACGCACGCGACGCATCACGACCGGGAGAAGTATCCCTGGCTGTTCTGGTCGTTCTGGGCGATGACGGCGCTGCTCGTGGGAACCCTGACGTTCGCCCTCACGCACACGGGTGCGTGGCTGTATCGGCTGTGGCGTTCACCCGAGGAGTGGAAGCACGAGGAGGTCGAGACTGCCGAGGTCGCGGACAAACGGGTTTACGAGCGGTTCACGGCATTCCAGCGCACGCTGCATCTCGTGATG
This sequence comes from uncultured bacterium, assembly GCA_965370685.1. Lineage (GTDB taxonomy): Bacteria > Gemmatimonadota > Gemmatimonadetes > Palauibacterales > Palauibacteraceae > Carthagonibacter. The sequence goes on from CBDUVN010000015.1 coordinate 6,126, forward strand.
ATCCTCAGTTTCATGACTCTCGCGTTCACCGGGATGGCGCTGAAATTCTCGTACATGGGCTGGGCCCAGCTCTTCGCGCGGGTCACCGGCGGCTTCGAAGGGATGGGGGCTCTGCACCGGATCGGCGCCGTGGTGATGATCGTGATCTTCGCCATTCACCTGGTCGACGTGTTCAAGCAGAAGAGGGCCGCGAAACAGAGCTGGAAGAACTTCATCTTCAACGCGCCAAACACGCTGATGTTCACCAAGCAGGACCTGATCGATGTGACTGCGTCGTTCAAGTGGTTCTTTGGAAAGGGTCCCAGGCCCGAGTACGGCCGGTTCACATATTGGGAGAAGTTCGACTACTTCGCGGTGTTCTGGGGGATGCTCATCATCGGCTCCACGGGAATGTTCCTGTGGTTCCCCGAGATCTTCACGTTGGTTCTTCCGGGGCAGCTCGTGAACGTGGCGACGATCGTTCACAGTGATGAGGCGCTGCTGGCAGTGGCGTTCATCTTCACGATCCACTTCTTCAACACGCACTTCCGTCTGGACAAGTTCCCGATGGACCCGGTGATCTTCACCGGACAGGTGCCGATCGAAGAGATGAAGCGGGACAAGCCGCTCGAGTACAAGCACATGGTCGAGACCGGCGAGTTCGAGGATCGTCTCGTAGATCCCTACCCGAAGGAGGTGGAGCACGGGTTCCGCGTGTTCGGATTCACCATGCTCGCGATCGGGCTGCTGATCATCGCCCTGATTCTGTATTCGATGATCTTCGGGTACCGCTAGGTTGAGCCTGGTAGACCGTAGCAGGGTCGGGATGGACGTTCAGTCCGTCCCGGCCACCGCTCGTCGGGGGACCCGCCCTTGATACAGACAGCACCGACCCACAAGATTGATGCAATTCGCGGGAACTCTTCGGGTTTGTAACCCTGAGACATGCCGGAGCTGGCAATATGATCGTCCACTGCCGTAAGCTCGCGCTCATACTCTCTGTTCTCCTTCTCGCGCCGACCGCGCTGTTCGCCCAGGGGCTCCGTGGCGAACTTCGGGTCCGGGGCGACGCCGTCGGATTCCAGAGCCTGCAGCGGGACAGCGTTCCCGAGAGTGAGGTCTCCGGATCCGGAGCACAGCGGCAACTGGGGGACGGCACGGTCGTCACCTGCACAACCGGCGACTTCTGCCGGTGGTACGGCAGCGGTGATACCGACACCGTGTATCCGATCTATCAGGACCTGCGGCTCGTCGCGTGGCCCGGGATCGAAGGCCTGTCGATGCACGCCCAGATCCGCGGCCGGCTCGGCAGCGACGTTGCGTGGCCCCGGTCGGAGCAGGAGGTCGAGGCAATCACCGCCTACGTCGGCTACCGGAAGTCCGACTGGTGGGTGCGTGGCGGAAGGATGCTGCGCTCCGGAAGTCTCGGCTACAAGAACTTCGACGGCGGCTCGCTGGCCTGGAGCGGCCTCAGCCCACTCCGCCTGGAGGCGTACGGCGGATGGAGTCTCGGGATCGGTCTCGTTGCGCCCCGCAACGGGGAGCTGCTGACCCTGGCAGACGAGTACGCACCCGACAAGCGGGCGTACATCTACGGGTTCGACGGCGCTCTCGACTTCGGCCCCAATTTCTTCGTAAACGTCCAGTATCAGAGAGAGATCCGGACTGACCGCACGGGCCTGTATACCGAGAGGATCGGCGGCTCGATGCGCGCCCTGGTCGGGAACAGCACCCTCGACGGCGCCCTGACATACGACCTCGCGTTCAAAGAGATCAACCTCGCTCGCATACAGATGACCACGCCAATGTCACACGGCTTCGGGCTCGTGCTGGAGGGACGTCACTATCGACCGTTCTTCGAGTACTGGACGATCTGGGGAGCGTTCAGCCCGGTCGCCTACTCCGAGGGACGCGGGATGCTCACCTGGGCATCCCCGAAGGCCGGTCTGTCGTTCGAGGTCGGAGGTGGATACCGCGACTACGACGAAACCCATGCCGGGGCCGACTTCGTCGAGATGAAGGAAGACGGCTGGCGTCTGTACGGCGGTGGCCACTGGGTCAATGGACCGTGGTTCGTGGACGGCGGATATCGATCGGAAACCGGGTTCGGCGCTTCACGGTACGGAGGAGACCTGACCGTCGGGCGATTAATCGGCAACAACGCGAGACTGGCGCTGTTCGGCAGTTCCACCAAGACATTCGGTGAGTTCCGGATCGGCGAGCAGCTCGGCTCCGGCGGAGGCATCAACGGCTCGTGGAACCTCTCGACCTTTACGGTGAGCGGCAGCGCCGGCCTGTATCGGATCACGTTCGACAATCGGCCCCAGAATGAGGCCTGGACTCAACCGAGGGCGCACCTGTCCATCGCATGGCGATTCGGCTCCACGCCCACGCCGCGCCCGTCCATGCGTGGGATCGGAGGCTACTGATGAAGCGTGCGATTCTGATCGGAACCGTGGTTCTGGTGGGCGGCGCGAGCGCACTTCTCTCGCTGCCCCAGCAGGAGAGTTTCCCGCACGCACGGCACCAGGGACTGTTCCCGACTTGCACCGCGTGCCACGTCGGGATTGAAAGTGGGGACGCGACGCAGTTCGTGTCCGTACAGCCGGCCACCTGCCAGGCCTGTCATGACGGCCAGACGGCGCCACAGGTAAGCTGGTCCGGCCCCGGTGAGCGGGCAGCGACCAACCGGCGCTCCGTGCACCCGGGACATCCACAGCTTCCGTGCGAGACCTGCCACCGGGCGCCGGGCACGACCGGGGAGATGCAGGTACAGGCCGCTGCATTCGACAACTGCAAGGTCTGTCACGAGCCAGAGGCCGTGGATCATCGGGCCGACGACAACAACTGCTACCAGTGCCACCTCCCGCTCACCGAGGCCACTGGCCTTACGACCGCGCAGATCGCGGCATTCCCGAAACCGCCGAGCCACTCATCGCCGGAGTTCATCACATCGCACGGAGCGACCGCGAACGAAGACGTGATGAGCTGCTCGGTATGCCACGCCCGCGAGAGCTGCACGATGTGCCACGTGAACGCGGAGCACGTCCCGGCGATCATGGCCCTCGGCCACGACACACGGGTTGCCTCCCTGATGGAGGGCAAGAGCTGGGATCCCCCGGTTCCCGGCAGTCACTACATGACCGACTGGGACTTCGCTCACGGATCGGCGATGGCCGAGTCGCCCAACAGCTGCGCGACGTGTCACACGCAGCAGGTCTGTTCGACCTGTCACGTGGATACGTACAAATCGATCGCTAAAGACTTCACGACGGCCTCGGCCGCGACTTCTGAAGAGCTGAGCATTACGATTCCCGGGCACTCGCCGAACTTCGCCGTGGCGCACGGGCAGGCAGCGGTGGCCGCGACCCCCCGGTGCGCCGCGTGTCACGACGAGCGGTATTGCGTGGACTGCCACGATGGGTCGGGACGGCCGTCATTCCACCCGACGGACTTCGTCCAGCGTCACGGCGCCGAAGTGGCGGCACAGTTGCAGACCTGTTCCGAGTGCCACTCGAACGAGGTCTTCTGCCGCGACTGCCACTCCACGCAGGGCTTCGCCAATCTTGGACAGACCGGCGCCGCGTTCCACGATGCCATACCGGACTGGTTCCTGGCACACGGGCAAGCGGCTCGCCAGGGGCTGGATGGCTGCGCAAGCTGTCACTCGCAGACCAGCTGTCTGCGCTGTCATTCCGCGGTGGAAGGATTCCGGATCAACCCGCACGGACCGGACTTCGACGCGAACGCGGAGATGGCGAAGGGCTCGTGCACGATCTGCCACGGAACGGCGCCGGGAGGCGAGTCACCCTGACCCGCGGCCGGCCCGGACGTCCGGGCCCGGATGTGAAGAAGCCCCGCTCGGCCTGTGCCGGGCGGGGCTTTTCAGTTGTGGCGGTGGGTCTTACCGCTGCCCTGCGGACTCGACTTCAGCCCGCCGGCTTGTGGCACGCTCCACACTTGCCCGCCACTTCGTCACCGTGATTCTCGGGCGTCTTCGCGGCGCCCATGACACCTTCGGCGTGACACATCGCGCAGTTGTCCTTGCCCTCCAGGTCGTGCGCAATCGCCGGAACCGCGGCTCCCGACTGAACCGGTGAGGACGCCGAATGACAGGCCATGCAATTCGCAGCATCACGGCCTTCATGGCTCGCCGGCGTCTTGGTGGCTCCCATGACGCCTTCACCGTGGCACATCGCGCAGTTGTCCTTGCCCTCCATATCGTGCTCGGGCACGGCCGGCTTCTCCTGCGCGTTCAGCGCCCCCGCACCGACGAACAGCAGGGTCACGAAGAATCCCAACGAAGTGATCCGTCTCATAATACGCTCTCCTTCAGGAATGAAACGCCCGGTCGCCGGCGGTGCCGGCGGCTCGCTCTCCATCGAGCAGTCCAGACCTCACGATGGTACTTACACCAGTGTCAAAGCGAAAGATCGGCGTCGTCGCTGTTTCAGGTCGCCAGCACGGACTGGATCGCCGGCATGCCGAACATGATCCGGGACCACCGCTCGTCCGCCACGCGCCCGTAGTACAGGTTGCCGGACGAGGTGCCGATAAACCCGGCCCCATCGGTGGCGGGGTCGGCCATGACGTCGGTGATCGCACCGCTGTCCCGCACGCCCGTCAGACGAAGGGAGGTCCAGGTATCGCCCGCATCCCGACTCATCCACAGCCGCGCGCCCGCGTTCCCTCGCCTCCCGTACCAGGAAGACGGAGTACTGTCCGCCGTCGCCAGCATCAGCGTGGACTGGAGCGAGCTCGACACCTCCACGCCACGCGATACCAGGTCGAAGCGCGTACAGTACAGCTCCCCGATCTCCGAATCGTGCCGCCGCCAGTGAACTCCACGGTCACGGCTTATGTGCAGACCTCCACCGGTCGCCGCGAACACCCTGCTCGGGTCCCACGGGTCGACGCGAATCTCGTGGATGTCGTCGAAGATCCCCTCGTTGATCGAACACCAGGTCGCGCCGCCGTCGTCCGTTCGGTACGCACCGCCGATCTCGACCCCGACGTACAGCCGCCGCGAGTCCTGTGGATCGCAGGCGATCGTCTCCACGTGCGCGGAGCGTTTGCCGTAGCTCCTCCACGATTCCCTGACGCCAAGAACTCGGAACTCCGCCAGCTCCTCCCAGTCGGCACCGCCATCTCTCGACACGAACAGGCCCGCCGGCTCCGTTCCAGCGTACACGACCGACGGGTCCCGCGGCGACGGCACCAGGCTCCGGACCATGGAGCCGCCCAGTCGATCCGCCTTCCGCTCCCAGCTGCCGCCACCGTCCGAACTGTGAAAGATCCCCTCCTCCGGAACCACGGCCCACACTCCGCCCTCCGTCGCTGCCAGCCGGTAGACCTGGCGACCCTCGAAGTGCTTCTCGACTATGCGGCCGCTCCGTTCGCCCTCGATCCAGCGAATGACCATCAGGCCGTCGTCGGTCCCTACGAGTATGCGCATCGGTGTGATCCCTGATCCCGTGGAATTCGTGTGACGAAGACCGAAAACTCGCCTCGTCTCCCGGAGGAAGCAAGCGCCACGCAGGAATTCCAGTGCAAACCCCGGAATCAGCCAGGAAGACACACCCGGGCCACTATGTCCCATCGTGTCGCGCCCGTGTGACAAAACGTCCGTCGCCGGCATTCGACTCGAGTCCGGGATCCGACCCGATCCGTTAGAACAACACGAGATGAGACCCGTGTGTGAGCCAATTTCGCTGTGCGTCCAATTCTTGCTATTATCAGCGTGGTCGTTTCCGAGGCGACAACCACAGATCATTTCAGGAGGCTTCTCGAGGTGTCGAAACCCGACACCCTCAGGGTATAGCAGGCTTACGTATCTGTTCCCCCTCTCAAAGGACTCGAGCGATGAAACGACTACTGTTTCTGGGCATGATCGTGTTCGCGGTCGGCGCGTGCGAAGGCGACCAGGGCCCCACCGGCCCCACCGGGGCTGACGGCACTGACGGAACTGACGGAGCCGCTGGCCAGGACGGGCAGGACGGCCAGGACTTCCCCGGTCCTCTTCCCGATGAATACCTCAGCGCCGACGGCATACTGGGCGGTGCGGCGTATTCGAAGTGGTACACCACAGACGCGGGAGGCACTGGCGACTCCGGGGCTACGGTGTCGGCCGACTTTTACCGCTGTAAGGCCTGCCACGCCTGGGATGGCCTGGGCAACGCCGGCTCATACGCGAGCCGCACTGGACAGAGCACACTCAAAGACACGCGTCCGGATGTGTCTTCGGTAAACCTGCGCAGCTCGGCCGTATCGTACACGGTCGAAGCGCTGTTCGACCTGGTTGTCCACTCTCCCGGTCGAACGATCGACGCGATGGACAATACCCACCCGGACTATTCCCCGGATCTGACAGTGGGGCAGGTGTGGAACCTGGTGAAGTTCATGCGCGAGGAGTGGGTCGAGCCGGCGCTGTTGTACGACCTGGAGGTCAGCGGTCCAGCAATGTACGTGGATTACACGGTCGGTCCGCCAGTCGTGGTGGCCCCGACGCTCACATACTCGAACATCGGTGCCCTGGGGAATGCGGCAAACGGAGACGCCTCGTACGCCACGAAATGTGCAGATTGTCACGGAGCGGATGGAACTGCCATCGATATAGGCGGCCGATCGCTGGGCCAGTTCGTCCGTGAGAAGCCGAACGAGGCCTGGTTCAAGGCCAAGTTCGGAGAAGCAGGCACGGGCATGAACCCCGGTCTCGTGACATCCACAACTGAACTGCAGGACCTGTACGCGGCCCTTGTTAACGAGACCAACTACCCGCTGCTGCCGTAGGCGGCGCATTGACGTGAGATCAGGCTCACGCTCCGGCCGCTCGACAATCGGTCGGATAACACTGGACGAAGCGGGCCCGTGTGGCCCGCTTCGTCCGTTTCGTATCTGAGGCTACCAGGCCGGGGCGGCCGTCGGGACGGTCTGCCGGATACGCCTCAGCCGACGTTCGGAGCAGTCATCTTCGCGAAATCGATGATCTCTTCGAGCTCCTCGTCGCTCATCAAGCCCATCTCCCGTACGACCTCGCGGAGAGTCTTGTCTTCCTTCATGGACTTCTTCGCCACCTCGGCCGCCTTGTCGTAGCCGATCACCGGAACCAGCACCGTTGACAGCGAGCCCGTGGTTTCCGCGTACCGCATACAGGTATCGACGTTTGCCGTGATCCCCGACACGCATTTATCAGCGAACGTCCTGCTGCCCGTGGCCATGATTTCGACCGACTCGAGCAGGTTGTGAATCATCACCGGGATCATGACGTTGAGCTCGAGGTTTCCACGCTCACCGCCGATCGTGATCGCTGCGTCGTTCCCGATTACCTGCGCCGCGACCATCGTGAGCATCTCCGACATCACCGGATTCACCTTGCCCGGCATGATCGAGGAACCCGGCTGCAGCTCCGGCAGGTTGATCTCACACAGGCCAGTCCGGGGACCGCACGCCAGCCACCGGATGTCGTTCGCGATCTTCATCAGACTGCACGCGACGACCTTGAGCATGCCGCTCATCTCGACGACAGCGTCGCGGGCTCCCTGGGCCTCGAAGTGGTTCTCGGCTTCCCGGAACGCGACGCCCGTGATCTCGCTGATCCGGGCAGCCATCCGACCCCCGAACTCGGGGGAAGTGTTGATTCCCGTTCCCACGGCTGTCCCGCCGATCGCCAGCTCGCGGAGTGACTCGCGCGCCATCTCCACACGACGAATGCCGTGCGACACCTGGCTGGCGTATCCGCCGAACTCCTGTCCGAGGCGCATCGGAGTCGCGTCCTGCAGGTGGGTGCGCCCCGCCTTGTAGACGTCGTCGAATTCTTCGGATTTCGCCGCGAGCGCCGCCCCCAGGTGGGCCAGCGACGGTAACAGTTCGCCGTCCACTGCGAACAGGGCCGAAATGTGGACCGCGGTCGGGATCACATCGTTGCTCGACTGGCCCATGTTGACGTGGTCGTTCGGGTGCACGGGTTCCTTCGAACCGACCTCGCCGCCAAGGATCAGGTTCGCGCGATTCGCGATGACCTCGTTGGCGTTCATGTTCGTCGACGTACCGGAGCCGGTCTGGAAGATGTCGAGTACGAAGTGAGCGTCGAGCTCACCGTCCATCACCTCCTGCGCAGCCTGCCTGATAGCTCCGGCGCGCTCAGGATCCAACAGGCCGAGCTCCTCGTTCACCTCGGCCGCAGCACGCTTGATCGTGCCCAGGGCGTATAGAAACCCCCGGTTGAAACGAAGCCGGCTGATCGGAAAATTGCGGCGAGCCCGTTCCGTCTGGGCGCCATACATCATCTCGGCCGGGATCTCGACCGGCCCCATCGAGTCCTTCTCGATTCGGATCTGGGACATCCTGTTACCCGCCTTTTTGGTTCGACGAGGGTGGGATGAGGCTGCTTGCCTCAGAATTCCAGACGGTCTCCGATCCCGACTCCGTTCGCCTCGAACCAGCCGAAGCTCATCTCCAGAGCATACATCGCGGGGGCGGCCGAGGTAGTATTCTCGTCCGTCTGGGCTTCCATCTGCTCGACGCTCACGATCGACCCGTTGCGGTCGATGAACGCGATATCGAGCGGGATCTTCGTATTCCGCATCCAGAAGCTGCGCATCTGCTCGTCAGCGTAGACGAACAGCATGCCGTGGTTTGCAGGAAGGCTGTCTCGATTCATCAGTCCCTGTTCCCGCAGGGCGGGCGTGTCGGCGATCTCGACCGAAATCGGAATTCCGCCGACGCGGACATCCACCATTCGGATCAGCTGCCCTCCGGGGCCGAACCTCGGGCCGTCCGTTGCCTCCTGGGCGGTTCCAGCGCCCGGCGATCCTGCCGATGCCGACCCATCCTCCCGTCCCGAGCCCCCGTTCTCTCCAGCCGCTCCGCCGCAGGCGAAGAGAGCCACGATGAGCGGCAGAAAGAACCGTCCGTCGAGTCGGCATCCAGCTCCTGGTCGCGTGATCGAATCCTGATTCGAGACAACGACATTCATGGCAGCGTCCGTACGATCGAGTGGAAGTAGTCAGCGGGTGAGTCTCCCTTCACCCGGCAAGATGCTCACCTGTCCCCACCGCGCAACCTGATCGTACACGCAAGGGCGGAGATCGGGCTCGTCGGGCTGGACGGTTTCACCGCCCGGCGACATCGTTGAGGCACACTCTCGGTTCCGATACCTTTTGACCCTGGCTCGAACGATCGTCATCCCGTTCGATCGTCACCGGCCCGGGTTCCGACGGACACGATACAGGAAGCTGCATGAGCGACTCGAACACGGCCTTTCCGGCAACGAGGCCCCCTCTCGGATGCGCTGCCCTCCTGATGGAGGTGCTGCGCGGAGAGCTGCGGGAGCGAGAGCTACCGTTTACGCACCAGCGGGAGGTGATTGCTCGATTGCTGTTCGAGTCTCCGCGGAATTTCTCGGCCGACGAGGTGGCAGATGAACTCCGGGAGCGGGGCGAGCAGCCGGGCAAGGCGACAATTTACCGAACACTCGCCTTGCTGGTGGAGCTTGGCCTTGCCACCGAGCACGATTTCGATGAAGGCTTCAAGCGATATCAGGTACAGGTCGGAGCGGCTCGACACGACCACCTGATTTGTACCGGGTGCGGACGTGTATTCCCGTTCGAGCACCCCGACGTGGACCGGGTCCTGGCGGACGTCGTCGCTTCCGCGGACTTTGTCCCGATCACCCGTCAGATCAAGGTGTTTGGAACCTGCAATGAATGCACGTGAACGCCTGCTCCGTCTGTTCGTCGAGCGTTCGTTCCAGCTCGGTGACTTCACGCTGTCGTCCGGCCGCAAGAGTGACTTCTACATCGATTGCCGCACCACGACGATGAACGCCGAGGGGCAGGTGCTGCTCGGCGAAGTGGGCCTCGAGGCGATCGAGGCCGCAGACCTGGCGCCCGACCTGGTAGGTGGCCTGACGATGGGCGCCGATCCGATCGCCTACGCGATCGCCGGAGAGAGTTTCCGACGCGGTCGGCCGATCCAGGCCTTCTCCGTGCGCAAGCGCGCGAAGCGCCATGGCACGGGGCGACGGATCGAGGGCTGCTTCGAATCGGGCGCCCGTGTCGTAGTGGTGGAGGACGTGATCACGACCGGTGGCTCTGCTCTCCAGGCGTGTGAAGCCGTGAAGGCGGAGCAGGGGACGATCCTGATGGTCCTCGCCGCAGTAGATCGCCAGGAGGGCGGCCGCGAAACGATCGAGGAAGCCGGGTACAGGGTCGAGGTCCTGTTCGGCGTCGACGAATTCCGCCAGCTCTTGCAGGACGCCGGGGACCCGTAGCGCCACCTGTCGTGCGGCCGCAGATTCCGCGGACGTGAGCCGACCCCGTCGGTCGGTCGGACCGGCTGACACTCTCTCGCCGTGCCCAGGTGCGGCTACCGGATTCCGTGAGACATGCTTCGAAAAACTCTACTTTTCCTGAGCGCGCGCGAGGACCTGAAAAACGTCCTCATGAAGATGCCGTTCTCCAGGCAGGCGGCCGGGCGATTCGTGGCCGGGGAAACTTCCGTGGAGGCGCTCGCCGCGGCCCGGACGCTGAACGACGCCGGGTTCAGGGTCACCCTCGACCTGCTCGGAGAGAGCGTCAACCAGCGCCACGAGGCCGAGGCAGCGACGGCGGCCTACCGGACGAGCCTGGACGAGATCGACGAGAGCGACGCGGTCTCGACGATTTCACTCAAGCTCACACAGCTCGGCCTCGACATCGATGAGGAGTTCTGTTTCCGGAATATCTTCGGTATCGTCCAGTACGCGGAACAGCTCGGCAACTTCGTGCGAATCGACATGGAAAGTTCCGAGCACACGGACCGGACGCTGCGGATCTTCCACCGGGTATTCGCCGAGCACTCGAACGTCGGAATCGTGATACAGTCCTACCTGAGACGCAGCGAGGCCGACATCAGGGAGCTGGTCCGGGTGGGAGCGTCGGTCCGGTTATGCAAAGGCGCCTACCAGGAGCCCGCCTCCGTGGCCTTCCAGCAGAAGGCGGAGGTGGACGCGAGCTTCATCCGGCTCATGCGCCTGCTGCTCGACGGCGGATCGAACACCGCGATCGCCTCACACGATGAGCGGATGATCGACGCGACACTCGAGCACGTGGCACGCAACGGGATCCCTGACGACACATTCGAGTTACAGATGCTGTACGGAGTGCGACGCGACTACCAGCGCCAGCTGGTGGCTAACGGCCTGAACATGAGGATCTATGTGCCGTACGGGTCGCAGTGGTACTCATATCTGATGCGCCGCATGGCGGAGCGTCCGGCCAACCTGCTGTTCGGGCTGCGCGCTGCGATTGGGGGCTGAGACCATGGAAGGACGGATGTCAGCGTGATCACGTTTACGGATGAGGCGCGGGAGCGGGTCCTCGCGTTCATGGAGATGGAAGACGGAGAGCTGGTCGTGAAGATCGAGGTACTGGACTCGAGCCCACTCGCTCCCCGCTACGACCTGGCCCTCATCGAGGCGAGCGAGCGAGGTGAGGCAGATGAGACCCTCGACGCTGGAGGATTCGGTCTCGTAGTCGATCCCGAGAGCGCAGTTCTGCTCGAAGGCGCGACAGTGGACTGGGTCGAGACGATTCGGGGCAGCGGATTCAAAGTCGAGAACCCCAACATCAAACCGATCGGGGAAGCCACACCCGCCGGCCCGCTCGCCGAGCGTGTGAAGCACGTGATCGAGTACCAGATCAATCCATCGATCGCGGGCCACGGCGGCGCCGTGACGCTCGTCGACGTGCGGGACGACGTGGTTTACCTGCAAATGCAGGGCGGCTGCCAGGGCTGTGGGATGGCAGCGGTGACCCTCGCCCAGGGGATCAGGCGGATCCTCCAGGAGGCACTACCTGAGATTCGCGATATCGTGGACGTCACGAACCACTCAGCGGGGGATAATCCGTACTATTGATGGTGGCCAGAGGGGGACATACCCCCCTCACACCCGACACCGTCAGCGTAAAACGACAGCGATCCCTGTATCCGTCGGCATCCGCTCCGGTGTGAGCGCCAGCGCCCGACCTCCGTGTTGCAGGGCGATCTCGGCGATCTCGTCAATCAGGTCCACGGCGTCGCCGCCGGGATCCGCCCCACCCTCCTGCATCACCTCGACATTGCCGGTGACCGGATCCAGTCGGCCCCAGATGTGACGTCCCTTTTCGCTCAGCAGCAACCGGATCCTGCCGGCTACCGCCAGCCGGGCGGCGGCGGCAAGATCGCTCTCGACCTTTCCTCGGCCGTAGGAGTTCTCCCACAGTTCGAGCGCCGTGTCGAACTTCCGATCGACACCGGCCTGCGCGATCGGCCACGCAGCGTCATGCAGCCTGGCCGGATCCCAGTCGTTCACGTTCCCCACGATCCCATCGGGAGCCAGGTTCTCGAGCTTGCTGATGTTCCTGTAGATCGGGTGGTAGTAGTCGACTGCAGCGAGAATGATCGGTCCGATCTCATCGGCCAGCAGCGACTGAACGCCCGAGTCCACCTTGCGGAAGAACTGCTCCAGCTCCGACTTCGTATCGTCCTTGCCCGCCCCGTGCCCATGGAATATCGGCTTGTTGCCGTGCCCCCCCGAACTGTGCATCGACAGGCGGTCCTTCTCGATCTGGAACCCGAGCGCCGAACGCAGGTTCGTAGGCACCGTCTCCAGGTTCACCGGCGTGAGTCCAGACACGGTTCCCTCCCACAGCCTCACTTCATTCTGGCTGAGGGCCAGGACCCAGTAGCGCTCGGGGGCCTGGAGAAACTCCACCAGCGGACGCGTATGAAAGGTGGGCGCGACGACCACCAGGTCCGGAACGACTGCCGGCAGGCGGTAGAACTTCGTCACCCCGTCGCTGGCGAACAGGGCGAGGCCGTCCGCCTGGTGACGCCAGAATTCTTCGTCACCCACCAGATCCTCGAACGACGTGAGCAGCGACTCGGGTTTCGCCACACCACTGTCCGACAACAACGCCTTAGCCTGCTGAAGCGCGGCCCTCAGCCTGAGCGGCTGCGCCGCGACATCGGGTCCTTTCCGGTGCGTCGGCATGTATATGCTGACGGCGGGGCCGGCCGTCACCTGGAACAGTTCCTTGAGCTGGTCCCTTCCGAAGTGATCCACGGTTGAACGTCCCCTGTTATCTGGTCAACTGCGATCGGTGATCCCGCTGAGGAACATACCGACGAGCGAAACGATGATGGCCCCGAAGAACGCCGGCCAGAACCCCGAGATCGAGAACCCTGGCGTGATCGCCGCGGTCAGGCCGAGCAGTGCCGCGTTGACCACGAGATAGAACAGCCCGAGCGTGAGGATCGTGATCGGCAACGAGAGAAGGGTCAGGAGAGGTTTGACGAAGGTGTTCACCACGCCGAACACGAGGGCCGCGAGAAACAGGGTGCCCGTATCGGCCACCGTTATGCCGGGGAGCAGCTTCGCTGCCACGAACAGGGCGGCCGCGTTGACGAGAATGCTCAGAATCATACCCACCTACACCTCCTCGGCTTGAGAAATCGGAATCGACAGCCAGGCCCTGGAGCGATCACGCACCCAGGACCCGGGTGGCCTGACAATCCCGGTTCAGAACGACTGAATCAGGTTGAACTGGAAGTACCAGCCCTTGCCCGGCCTGTTGTTCGGGTGCACGAAGTCCATCTCCATGATCAGGAATCCGAGCAGGTTCAGGCGGGCCGCGATCCCGTAGCTGCTCACGACCTCCCGGCAGTTGAACCCGGCGATCTCATCGGATCCACAGGAGAAGGACGGATCATTCGACTTGTCCCACGCGATCCCGGCATCGAAGAACGGTGCGATTTCCATCGGCGGCAGGCCCGGCGATGGGATCACGCCGAAGAAGCCGAGGAGCGGGATTCGGAATTCGAAGTTCGCCACGGCGACCCGGCTGCCGAACAGCTGGTTGTACGAGTCACAGCTCACCGAGCCCGAGCTGACGTTGAAGTCGCACTCGTCGGAGCTGAATGACCCGCTGTTGTAACCCCGGACCAGGGTCGGCATCCCGAGATACAGGTCCGCCAGAACATTGTTGTTGGCCCACCCGGGAGGAGCATCAGGGTCGATATCAGACCACTTCGCTTCGGCATCACTTCCGTAGCGGCCGTAGGTCATCAGGCGGGTCGCGAACGTAAACGGCCGTGCCGGCATGAAGTATTTCCGGAAATCTAACAGGAAGCCGAAGTAGTTCAGGTCGCCGACTCGGGGAGACAACTCGATCCGGTATCGCTGACCAAGGATCGGACCGGTCCCTCCGAAAATCGTGTTGTCGTACACGAGCGCCGTGCTGAACAGCCCCTGGTTCAACGACTTTGGCGCGTCGAGTTCGATGGTGGCCTGGTTGATCACCTGTCCAGTGACGATGTCGAACGTAGTGATCCGCCGTTCATCTGAGAAATCGAGATTCTGATACCCGCCCGAAATCTCGAACCGGCTCGCCCGACTGAACGGATACGCCACGCCGGTGATCAACTGACGGCTCACCTGCCACAGGCGACGCTCGGTTTCCCGGTACTCTCCGCCGCCCGAAGTCGATGCCTCGAATCCGATGTTGACGAACGGGATCTGGCCTCCCTCCACGAACCAGTTCCATCGCGTGCGGCGATTCTCGTATGCCACGATCAGGGCGGAACTCTTCAGAAAGCTCCCCATCGCCGTATTGACGTTGAGGGTCGTGCTCAGGTTCCGGTTCCCCAGCATGTCGCTGAAGAACAACGACATTCCGCCGGCGAAGAATGCGCCGTATCGGTCCACTCCCGCGCCCACCTGGGGCTGACTGACGTAGTCCAGCGTGAGGCCCGCGCTGTACTCCGCACCGGTAAACGTCAGCGTGTCCTGCAGTCCGAGCTCCGGTTCGTCCAACATGACCGTTAGCAGACCCGGCTGCCGGTCCTGCGGCGGCAGCACGGCGGGGCTGACTCCCTCGATCGTTCCCTCGATCGGAACCCCTGCGAGCTGTGTCTCCTGTTCGATGACGTACAGGTTGTAATCACCACCCTCGAACGCCGTGTACACGAGTCGGTCCGCACGGGATGCCGTCGAGATCGCCGGACTCGTGGCGGTGATTCCACTGACGCCCGTGATCAGGTCGGTGACCTGCGACAGCTCCCCGCCGCGGAAGTCGAACCGATACACGTTGCTGATCCCACTCACATCGGTCACGAAATACAGGGCCTGTCCGTCCTGAGACCACTGCGGATTGATGTGCTTGCCCTTCCCGAACACCGGCAGCGCCTGGATCTCCCCGGAATCAGGATCGATCACCGCGAGCCGGTAGTTGCCGAACGCCAGGGTCTCAAGGTCGGTGGAGTACCGGCCGGTGACGAACGCGATCACTGCTCCGTCGGGTGACCACGCGGGCTGCAGATCCGTATAAAGGTCGTTCGTCAGACGTCGCAGGTCGCCGGTCGCGAGATCGGCTACAAACAGGTCCATGTACCCACCGACGATCGCCGCGAACGCGACCCTCTTCCCGTCGGGCGAGAAGGTCGGCGTGTAGATTTCGCCGAGCTCCGGATACCGATGCTCGACGATCTTCTTGCCGTTCTCAGGGTTGAGGACGGTGAGCGCGGCGTCCCCGCTGACGATGGACCCGAAGGCGAACATGGTCCCGTCATAGCTCCAGGCGCCCGAGGAATTGATGAACTGGAGGCTCTCGAAGTGCGGGTCCGTCGCATTCTTCGTGATCCGGCGGATGATCTCCCCGGTCTCGGCGTCGGCCAGGAACATCTCGATCGCGAACAGGTCCTTCTCCGACAGGAAGACGATCCGGCTCCCATCCGGACTCAAAGCCGGCCCGAGGTTGAGGCTTCCAGAGCCTGTCCGATCCGACATCAATTCACGTGCCCCGTGGTGCTGCTGCTCCAGCACGCGCCGAGAAATTTCCGCCAGCGCGGCTTCGTCCAGTCGGTCCTCGGGGGGCTGCTCCGGGGCATCATCCGGGAACAGCGGGTCCGGAAGATCCGGCGGTGGAGGTCGCTGCTCGACAAGTGACGGGTCCACGACTCGCGTGGCCACCGATGCATAGGCCTCGTAGATCGACTGATGCCACTCGCGGTTGATCTCGGCGATCGAGGTCTGCAGAACCACTTCCAGGGCGCCTTCGGGGTTTCCGGAGCGCCCCGCGACCTTCAGAACCTTGCCGATGGCTTCGTCTCCCCACCGTCCGGCCACGAAGGCCCAGAACGCCTGACCCCAACGATACGGGAAGAACTCCCAGCTGTTCGACAGGTCGGTCGTCGTGGGAAGACCACAGCAGCCCGCGGCGGCATCACGCATCCACATCGCCGTGTGCGGATCCACCGGTCCGATGGAGTAGTACTCGGCCATTCCCTCGACGAACCACAGCGGAAGCATCAGAGCCGTCGGACCGCGGAAGCCGACTCCCCCGTCTCCGGAAACGCTCGTGATGTCAAACTGGAAGGCATGCACGAGCTCGTGACCGATGACGTGGTCGGATCCATCCAGAGGTCCGGCGAGCGGCAGGATGATTCTGTTCTTCAGCACCTCCGTCACACCGCCCGTGGACTCGCCGATCTGCCCGAATATCGCGTTCGTCTGCTCGAAGTGCGGGTGGCTCGTGTACAGGATCAGCGGCTGGCGGTCCTTGAGCTGGTGGTCCAGCAGCCGGGAGATCCTCGCATACCAGCGCTCCGCCATCCGGGCGGCCTCGGGGATGATCTCCGCACCGTCGTCGTAATAGTAGATGTCGAAGTGTTCGGTCTTCAGGATCTTGAAGTCGAACGTTTCGTAGTTGACCTTGTTTCGGCCGAAGTACTGGGCGTCTGCCCGGGACGGAAGTCCCAATGTGGCCACGATTACCCCGCCGGCCACGAGGAACGGAAGGGCACCACGTCGATTCCGCGTCATGTACGTTCCCCCTCGACACCACGGGCCGCGTTCTGTGCGACCCACCCGTTTAACCGGCTCGCTCCCGCCGTTCCGTGCGGCTCTGAACCATACCCGATCGTACGCCACGGGTTTCTGCTTGCGGCCCATATCATTCAGAATCCTCCGCATGGACGGATCGTTCCATCATAGCGCTCACGAACTTTCTCCGCTTCTTCCTGATCTGAAAACGGACCGATCAGCACCCGTGCCAGCCCATCGCCCCCACGCTCGACCCGGACGGTCTCTCCCCGGCGCCGGATCTGCCTCGCCAGGTCCTCCGCGTTCTCCGGGTCCGCGAACGCCCCGGCCTGTACGTGACTGCATGTGAGGGCGGGCGGTGCGCCGACGACTTCCAGTTGGACTTCGGCGACGCCCGTCCCGAGCATGCCGATGGCGCGTGCTCCCGCCTTCGACAGATCGATGATCCGCCCGTGCGCGAACGGCCCGCGATCGTTGACCCGGACGACGGTTTCGCGACCGTTGTCGAGGTTGCGCACATTCACGCGAGTGCCGAACGGAAGCTGTCGATGGGCGGCGGTCATCGCCTCCATGTCGTAGACTTCACCAGAGGCGGTCCGCTTCCCATCGAAGCCGGGGCCGTACCAGGACGCTTCGCCATTCTCGCTCCAGCCCGGAGACACGGAGGTCAACGGCTCGGGGTTCGAGGAGCAGGCCGCGAGGACCGCGATCAGGAGAGTGGGCAGCGACCGTTTCACACTTGAAAAGGGACCGCGAGACCGGCGCTCACGCAAGGTCGGACCGTGATCCAGCATCGTTCGAGACACGTGACACACCCCGAGGAGGAGGATCAATGAAGGAAAATGACTTCGGCATGTATCGACCCCTGCCCGGCATCGGATATGACGACGCCGTCGAGCGGGTGGAGGCGGCGCTTCTGCAGGAGGGGTTTGGAATCCTCACGCGCATCGACGTGCGGGAAACGCTGAAGACGAAGATCGACGTTGATTTTCGGCCGTATGTGATCCTCGGTGCCTGCAATCCCCCGCTCGCCCATCGTGCGCTCTCGGCCGAGGACATGATCGGTCTCATGCTGCCGTGCAATGTCGTGGTCGCGGAGACTGAAGACGGATCCGAGGTGGCGATGGTTCGACCGAGCGTGATGATGACGGTGGCGGACGCCGAAGGACTCGAAGACGTGGCCGAAGAGGCACAGACCCGTCTCGAGCGGGCACTGGCCAACATCTGATTTGCCGGGCCCGGGCGAGTGGGCCCTCGTCCGGGCCGGTGACGCTGTAACGCTATCTGACCGCCGGCGCCCAGACGACACCCAGTGGAACGGAGCCTGTCCCGACCGACCAGGCGACGACCGGCGGATCGGTACCCAGCTCCACGGCGACCAGCCTCCCCGGCTCCGACGGAGTTCCTTCACATGTCACGTACGCCCGCGTACCGGACCCGTTGAACGCCACGCCATGCGGGTGTGCCGCCCCGAGATCCAGCCGGGACCGCTCCCGCAGCGTGGTGGCGTCGATCAGAGACAGGGTCCCATCACCGCGATTCGCCGTGACCAGCATCTTCCCGTCCGGGCTGAGTGCGATCTGGGCCGGACGCCGACCGGTCGGGACATCCCCCACGATCGTCCCGTGCGAGTCGAATACGCGGACGCGGTCCGCCAGGTGCAGCGCGACGTAGAGCCTGTTTCCGTCGAGTGACCAGGCCAGGTTCAACGGCTTGAACCTGGGAGTGCCCGGGTCGCCGGGCTCGGCATCCACCGGGAAGCGGCCGGCTGGTTCCAGGCCGGGAGCAGAGAGCAGGGCAATCTCGTCACCAAGGCTGCATGCGACGGCGACTTGCCCTGACGCGGGATTCTGTACCGCGTGGTGCGGGCCCGGGCATACGCGGCTGCGGGCGACGACCTCGAGATCATACAGCCGAACCGCCAGGACTTCGCCATCCTCTCCCGGTCGGGCGCGATCGTAGTCCGCCACGAATGCGAACTCTCCGGTCGGATCGATCTCGACCCTGGCCGCCCCGGCCGAGGAAAGACGAGCGCGTCCGACTCGACGATCATCTGCCCGCTCGAATTTCGACAGCGTCGGATCGCCATGCGCGAGCGTGGCGTACCAGTGGAGGCCGTCGGGCGCGATGGCCAGGCCGTGCGGCTCATCGCTTTCCGACGGGCGGGGATCCAGGGAAACGCGAGACAGGAGGGCGCCGGTTTCGGGATCGAACCGCAGGACCTCGTCGGACAGCGCGACCGCGACGTACACGGCGGCGTCCCCCTGGCCCGAGACCGGACTGGCCCCGTCACCACCGCATGCCGCTGCGGTGAGTCCGACGGCGAACAGGACAGCCGCGGGTCGGATCAGAACAGCGGTTCCAGCATCCACAGGCCCGTGTTCATGTCGGAGATGTAGACCTTTCCATTGTGCAGCTGCGGCGCCCAGGCGCACTGCTGCTGGGTGGTGACACACGCCCCGCCCGGTGCGTATCCGGATCCGGCGATGAATCGGCCCTGGCGCTCGAGACTGCCCAGCAGCTCCCCGGTGAGGTCGAACGCCTGCACACCCGCCTCGTACCAGGCGAAGTACCCGATTCCCCTGTCCTCGTCGATCCAGAAGTTGTGGGGCGCCGCGCCTGTGAGCGCGATCGAGGCAACCTCGACCGGGTTCGACAGATCGTGCACGTTCACGATCCTCACTCGCCCCGGCAGATTGATCTCATCCCCGAGGAACACGTAACCGGCGTCCGGCCAGTACCAGGCATTGTGCACCAGGTAACCGGGTATCCGGATCCTGCTCACTTCCCGCGGGCTGGTCGGCGAACCGCCCCGGATCCCGTTGCCCACGTCGAGAATGATCAGGCCTGCATCCCAGTGTGACAGGAAGGCCAGACCGTCACGTACGTAGACGTCATGCAGGAAGCTGGTACCGCCGTAGAACGAAGCGACGATATGTGGCGCCGATGGGTCGGAGATATCAAGAACCCGGAGTCCTGACGCGGCCGAAGATCCGTCCACCACGAGGTACGCGTAGTCTCCCTCGATCCACACGTTGTGCACGCCCGGCGACAGGTCCGGAGCCGCGAACCTCCCGATCACCTGCGGCCGGCGGGGATCGGCGAGATCGAGCAGCGTGATTCCGTTCTGCATGTCGTTCGAGTGCTCATGCGTCAGGATGCCGCGCCGGCCATCCGCGCTCACCTTGATGTCGTTGACGACCCGCGCGTCCACGATCACCGAGTCCACCAGCACAGGACTTCCTGAACCCGAGATGTCCCACACCAGCAGAGCATCTCCACACGCACCCCCGGGCACATTCCGGCAGCCCCAGGTCCCGGTATACGCCGTAGTGCCATGCTCCCAGTGATCGGAGCTGTAGCGGCTGCCGACTTCCCCGTTGCCCACGACCTGGAACCCACCGCTCGGGACCTGCCGCGCCGCGAACGACAGCTCCAGTGTATCGGCCACGCCCTGCGATTCGGCCACGAGCTGCAGGCTGCCCATCTCGTACGCCACGAGACTGCCGTCTCCGGCGACGAAACCGGCGCTGGCCGGGACCACCTGCCACGAGGCAGTGGCTGTCGTGACAAGATTCCCGTCCGGATCCCTGACTTCCGCTGAGAACTGCACGACGTCACCCTGCACCGCGCCGCTGGCATCGCCGGAGATCGAAACGGAGCCGACCAGGGGACCGCCGGGCGGAACCACCGAGAACACAACGCCCAGCGAGGCAAGCGTTGCGCCGCCGACCCTCGCCTCGAGACCCACATCGTAGTCGCCGGCGGCGAGTCCGTCGGGGAGCGTGAGAGACAACGACAGGTCGCGTGAATCTCCCGGATTCAGTGTCGCCACCTCGGAAGGAGACACGGAGAGGCTCGCCCCGGGGATCGCCCCACCGCCATTCGACAGGACGGCACCCGCCACGAGCAATACCGGACCGGCCGCCGCGTTACCGCTGTTCCTGATCCGGATCGTCTCCGTGCGCGCCTCACCGAGGGCCACGGTCGCCGGATCGAACACGAGGACCGGGGTGGGAGCCGGGTCAGCCGGCCCCGTGGGTCCGGCCGGCGTGCTGTCTCCACCGCACGCCGCGACCCAACTGGATGCGATCATCACGCACACGGCCCCGAACGAGCGACGGGCTCGAACCACCAAACTCCTCCTTGCAGGAAACCTCGGCAACTGCTCAGCAAACACGTACGGAGCCTGTGAGTTCCCCGAATTCCGTAGAACTCACCTTTGCCCGCACGCGGTTCTGACTGTACGATCTACGCGCCACCGGGGGGTGATCGGAGTCGATTCAGGGATAGTGGGGAGACCGGATTCCATGACATTCCAGCGTGGGGTGCTGCCGTCGCTCTTCCTGTCCCTGTGTTTAGCCGGTCCACTCGCGGCGGCAACGGTCGGATTCGACTTCGACTTGGACGGCCGAGACAATCCGACCCGCCCACACACGCGCCTCGAAGCATCGACTCCCACCGAAGGGGAGCTGCTCACCAGCCCCCTGCCGATGGCGCGCTTCCAGTTCTCCGGACCGGTAGAGCCGTCACTCACCCGTCTGCTGCTTCGATATCCGTCTGGTGATTCCACCGTGCTGCGAGCGATCGCCGTGCCTGACAGTGCTCACGTGATCCGGGCGGATCTCCCTGCCCTGGATCACGGATCCTACGCGCTCGAATGGAAGACGGTATCGGTGGACGGGCACGCGGCGGAGGGTGTGATCAGGTTCGAAGTCGTCCCGGAACCCGAGTCCCGGATTCCGGCGGCGGAAACCGGCAGTGATACGAGCATCGCGGCCGAATCCGAATCGCCTGATGAAACGGGAGTTTCGGAATCGCCCCCCCCCGAAGTCGACGCACCGCCGCTGCGTCGCACCCTGTTCCGCGGCCTGGGCCTCGCCTGTCTTCTCGCTGCGGCGGGAGTCCTGTGGTTCGCCGGCGGCAGCGGTCTGGTCCGGGAACCGGCGGTACTGCGTGCGGCATCCGCTACCGCGCTGCTTGCGACCATTTTGCTTGGTCTCGACTACCTGGACTGGCTCGGCGACGTTCGCCCCGCCGGGCTGGGCATGATCGACGGTCTCGTCGCCGCGTTCAAGACCCGCACCGGCATGATCGAGGGCAGCCGGGTGCTGCTCGCCGGGTTCACCTTCTTCCTGGCGGGCGGCGCCAGGGCCGGGCGGATGGCAGGGTTCGTAGCGATGGTCGCGGTCGTTCTCGGGGCCGCTTCGGGCCATCCCGCGGTCATCGATCCAAGACTCGCTCTCCCGGCGAACGCTCTGCATCTCGGGGCCGCGGCAATCTGGATCGGTGGCGTCCTGTTGCTCACGGTCCTGCCGGATCACCCGGAGACCGCCGAGGGTGGTTGGAACTACACGCAGGTAGCGAGCCGGGTCTCGTCACGCGCGTTCCTGGCCGTGGGAGTGATTATTGGAACCGCGTTGCTACAGGACCTGGTATTTCTGGGCGGAGTCGGGAACCTCCTGACCACCCGCTATGGCCAGTTGCTTGTCGCAAAGTCGCTGGGACTGACCCTCCTCATCGGCTTCGGGGCGTGGCACCGCTGGAAGACCTTGCCGAAGCTCGTGCAGACCGGGGACCAGGGCCCGCTGCGGCTGGCCGTGCGGGTCGAAATATTAGTTCTCATCGGCGTCGTGCTGCTCGCCGCGTGGCTCGCCATGACTCCCCCTCCCGTGACCGGCTGAGTCGTTTCGTCACCAATAGGACCATTGCGACCTGTCTGATTCTCGCATTCCTGCCGCTCTGAACTCAGGTACCGACCTCGTAAGTACTGAAGTACCAACCGGTTGACGCTAGACTCCGTAAGTTTACTGACCACTGCAGTTATGGCCTGCTTCCTGCCCCATCTCCGCGCGAGGCTGAAGTAATCTTGAGACGAACGGCGCTGTCTGCCTGACAGCCCGTTCCATCATTCGTGGAGGAGAGCGATGAAGGGTCGAATGGGGTTTGGAATCGTGCTGGCGGTTTCCGTTGCCCTGGTTTCGTTCGGGTGCGAAGGCGACACGGGTCCGCAGGGACCAGAGGGTCCGGAAGGTCCGGAAGGACCGCCGGGAGAGGACTTCAGCCAGTACGCCTACCAGGGCGAGTTCGGTGACGCCTGCCAACACTGCCACGGCGGCAACGTGGACGACGTCCTGGCCACGAAGCACACGAACGCATTCCTGGACCTCGACGCGGAGAGCCAGGCGAACCTGTATTGCATTCAGTGCCACACGACCGGGTTCAACTGCTCCATCAACTTCGGGGACACCGAGATCGATCCGGCGAACTGCTGGGAGCCGGACGACGGCTACAGCGGCTACATCGGTGACGAGACCGAAGAAGGCGCCGAGCGCCGGCTGGCGCTCGAGGGCGTGCAGTGCGAGTCCTGCCACGGCGCGATGGGCCCGGACTTCAACGCCCACGTGCCGGATATGTCGTTCGCCACGCACGACAACCCGGTGACCGGAGAGTCGCTGTCGCTGTGCGTTCAGTGTCACGGCGGTCAGATCGACGAGTGGAAGCTCTCAGGACACGCCAACGCGGCGGGTGGCGACATCGTGGCATTCAACGAGGAGCATTACGCTCACCTTTCCTCGTGCAACGGGTGCCACACGTCTGAAGGCTTCATTCGCGACAACGATCCAGCCATGCTGACGTACGATTTCGGCCCCGAAGTCAGCTTCATCGGCTGCCCGACGTGCCATGATCCGCACGTGGGCGACATGGGCTCCGGCAACGAGGCACAGCTACGGAACGTTGGCGCAGTCGAGCTCGCCTACACCTTCCCGTATGCTCCAGGCGACCCGGAAGCCCCGAGCATGGAAGGCTACGGGGTGGGACAGACGTGCGCCCAGTGCCACAAGGCCCGGCGTGACAACACGAACGTCCTGGGCCAGATTGCTAACGGTTACGGCCACTTCGGGCCGCACGGCAGTCCGCAGGCCGACATGTTCGTCGGAGCCGGCTCGTATGAGATCCCCGACATGACGTACAACCGGACGTCCGCGCATCAGTCTGCGGTCCCGACGGCCTGCGTGGAGTGCCACATGGTGCGCGAGGTCGATCTGCACGGTGAGCTGCAGGACCACGCGTTCCACACCTTCGAGGTGAACACGGAGAACTGCCTGCCGTGTCACACGCTTCCGGAAGGCGACTTCGACTACAACGGCGTGCAGACCACGGTTCAGGGTAAGCTGGACCAGGTGGCGGTCCTGATGAACTACGCCGACTGGGCCACGCTCCTGGTGACGCTGAACGAAGACAACCTCCTGTGGACGGTCGAGCAGCGTCAGGCCGTGTACGGCGCCGTATTCGTGAGCAACTCCGGCGATCTAGGCGTGCACAACTCGACGTACGCGAACTCGCTGCTGGACAACGCGATCCTTCACCTCACGCCGTAAGACATCCTGAGCCACCCGAGAGCACGCGCTCTCCGCGGGTGGCCCGGCAGGGTCCTGCAACGGGATCCGAACCTTCAAAGGCCCGGAGCGAATCCGCTCCGGGCCTTTGAACATCCAGGATCCTCGGGCGAGTGCCGCCGGGATCTACTCGATCGCTTCGTCAGGCTCGTCCCTGAACAGAGGAAGCCGGGCTCCCGACTGCAGGGCCAGCGCAAGCAGGATTCCGCCGCCAAACCCGGCCGTGCCCAGGATCAGGTAACTGGCTGGCACCATCCGCGCAGCGAGAACCAGTGCGCCGCCGAACATGAACAGGACGGCGACCAGGATATTCAGCGCATCCGTCGATCGGCGGGCAACGACGACAGCGCCGACCCCGGCGAGCAGTCCGACCAGAATGCTCCACGCCAGCGCGACAGAGAACAGCAGCCAGGCAAGAAGGTTGTTCAAAGCGCCTCTCCGTTGGTGCCCATCATTCGATTTGCCGTTTGAGAGACCCCATACGTACTCTCTTTCTGCTCCAGATCAAGTGCGAGTCATACGCTGGATGACCAGATGGGAGTGGGAGGACTCAAGTACTGCTAGCCGGAAGGCGGCCAGCCCATTACAGTTATGCCCCGTTGGAATCTTCGATGTCTCAGATCTGACCCGGGGGGGCAGCGATGAGAGGAAGCGTCACAGCCCTGGCACTCGCTTTCGTGGCAGCGTTCTCCACGCCCGCCGGCGCGCAGAGCCTGAAGGGTTCAAAGAGCTCCCTCGACGTTCAGAACCGGGTCGCTCAGCAGCACGACTTCACATACATCAGCACCACCGCCCAAGCGAAGCGATTCGTCGAACTGGGGTACCTGGTTCACGTGAAGAGCAACGGCGACTACCACGTCAACCGGATCTCCCACCCATACGCACGGCCCGAAGTCGAGCTGTTCATTTCACGGCTCGGGAGGCAGTACCGGAGCGCGTGCGGTGAGCAGCTTGTAATCACCAGTCTCACGAGACCCACCAGCCGTCAGCCGAGGAACGCATCGTCGCGGTCGGTCCATCCGACCGGCATGGCCCTCGACGTCCGCCGAAGTAACAGCCGGGCGTGCCGCTCGTGGCTCGAAAAGGTGCTGCTGAGCCTGGAGGCCGCGGGAGTGCTGGAGGCGACGCGCGAGAAGAGCCCGCCCCACTACCACATCGCCCTGTTCCCGTCGCAGTACGCTTCCTACGTGGATCGACGGCTGGCGGACGCCGGCCAGAGCGGCGAGCAGGAGTACAGAGTGCGGAGCGGCGATTCGCTGTGGTCCATCGCGCAGTTACACGGGACGAGCATCTCGGACCTCCGCACCGCAAACGAGCTCAAGGGAAGCCGGATCTACGCTGGGCAGTTGCTGACGGTGCCGGCGGGACGGTAGTCCGCGTCGCTGTCAGCAGCTGCGGGCTTGTCTGGTCCGCTTGATGTGCGAAGGCCCCGCCGCGACACACGGCGAGGCCTTCTTTGCACCGGTACACGATCCGTTATCACGCTCAGTTGTTCTGTGCCCCCTCCTGAATCCAGGTGCGAATCATAGTGATATCGGCAGCGGACTGGCTCTTGTGCCCGTCTTCCAGCTGCTGGACGAGAACGCTCCCGTCGGGGTCCGCGGGAACGACGATCGCGCCCCCGTCACCGCCAGCCATCACCTGCTCGTAGCTCGTCAGGTTGACGCCCTTGGGCGGATTGCTCCCCTCGTGGCAAGTGGTGCAGTTCGAGTTGAAGTAGGGTTGCACGTCGGCCGCGTAGAACACCGTCGAAGCAGGCGGCGGTGGCGGCGGTGGTGGTGGTGGCGGCGGAACGTCGGAGCAGGCCACGGAGACGTCCGTCACATCCGCACTGGCGATCGTTCCCGTTCCGGATGTCACCTCGCAGGTCTGACCGTCCGGCTGTGTGCCTACGGTCACCGCATACGACGCCCCGTCACCGAGGGGCGTCAGGAAATCGAAGCTCCCGTTCGACGAAACTGACAGGGCGTCGCCTCCGTTGTTCAGCAGTCCGACAGTGCCCGACAGGCCGCTTACGGTCCCTCCCACCAGGTAAGACAGTATTGGCGGGGGAGGCGGCGGCGGAATGACCGGACCAACCGGCTCGGTGCCCGGACAGAGGGGCTCGTAACCATCCGCCGGATCCTCCAGGTGGAAGTTCACCCCGAGCTTGACCGACTCGATTTCACCGGCCCCGTTATCCACGTCCAGTCGGAGCCAGAAATGGCCCGTTCCCTTGAGCCCGGCCCAGTCGTCCCCGTCACCCTCGGAACCGCCAACCGACTTCATCGGGTCCATCGAGACGGTGACCGGCACCGATCCGGCACCGGCGGCTCCCACGATGAGCATCCCGTCGACCCCACCGTCCTTCCCGAAGCGCGGAGTCCAGGTGTTCTTGCCGTTGCGCTCGGTGAAACCGACGTATTCGCCTGTGCCGCCGTCGACTGACCAGTGAACCTCGGCTGAGTATTCGGTACCGAGGCCGTAGTCGAAGCCGCCAAGCACGTTCGTCCAGGTCACCGACGCTCCATTCTCGAGCAGCTCGGTGTGCTCGTAGAACACATCGGGACAGCTGCCGCCGTCGGGCGGACCCGTGATGTCGAACGTCGGGTCGAGACTGACGATTCCGGCCGGGTCGGGACCGGCGATCGGCTCGCCCTGGCAGGCAGCGAACGCCAGGAGAATGAAGGTGGCTCGTAGCTGAAATTTCATGCTTTACACTCTTTCCCCCGAGGCAGGCCCTTCGGCGTCTCGATACGGCGGGGTGGCGTGAACGACCGGGACCAACGACGAGAAGCGAAACGACGTGCACCCCGCCTCCTGGACCGGCAAAACGCAAGCGGGAGTCCAC
>CBDUVN010000016.1:0-32777 GCA_965370685.1 uncultured bacterium
TGGACGTGAAGCCGATGCACGCTGACATCGTGGCCCATGTCCGGCCCGTTCTCCTCGCACTGTTTGGCGCCGTGTTGCTGGTCCTTCTGATCGCCTGCGCAAATACCGCAAATCTGCTGCTCGTCCAGGCCGCGGCGCGAGAGCGCGAGATTGCGATCCGGGCCGCCGTGGGGGGCGGGCGCCGCCGAATCGTCCGTCAGTTTCTCACCGAGGCAGCATTGCTCGCCGCTATCGGCGGGCTCGCAGGACTGTTGCTCGCGCGCTGGGCGATCGATCTGCTGCTCGCCCTGAGGCCGGCCGGCCTTCCGAGACTCGAGACCGTGCCGATCGACGGACCGGTTCTTCTGTTTACCGCCGCCGCCACCGTCGCGGCCGCCCTGGTATTCGGAATCGTCCCCGCGATCAATGCCTCGCGCCCCGACCTGAACTCCTGTCTCAAGGACCGTGGCGCCTGTGCGTCCAACCCGGGGCAGAGGCGTCTGAGGCACACGATCGTGGTCGCCGAGGTGGCGCTGGCGATGGTGCTGCTGGTCGGCGCCGGACTGATGTACCGCAGTGTGCAGTCGCTGGAGGCCGTCGATCTCGGATTCGAGCCGCGAGGCGTTCTCACCTACCGGGTCTCTCTTCCGCGGGTCCCGTACGACGGTGTGGCCGAGCGCGCATCGGCACTGGCGAAGATCGAGACGGAAGTGGAGGCTCTGCCGGGTGTGCAGGCAGTCGGTTCCACTCAGGTGCTGCCACTCGGCGGACAGTTCTGGACATCCCCCTATCAGGTTCCTCTGGACGCGGCCGGCGCCTCACGTGCTGGAGAAGCCGACTACCGGTACGTCACTCCGGGGTTCTTCGAGGCGTTCGGCGCACGACTCCTGTCGGGTCGCCTGCTGACTCCGGAAGACGAAAAAAAGGCCCGGCAGGTCGTGGTGGTGGATCGGGCGCTGGCCACCCGCTCCTGGCCGGGTGAGGATCCGATCGGGCGCGTGGTGGAAGCCATGACGCTGGGGGGACCGGTCCAGGAGTGGAAGGTCGTGGGCGTCGTGGACGACATCGTGTCGGAAGGCCCGCGGATCGCCGGGCGGGAGACCCTGTATTTTCCGTACAGCGCTCAGAACGCCTTCTTCTCGATGACGATGGTGGTACGAAGCAGCGGTGAGCCGAAGAAGCTGGCGGCCCCGATCCGGGAGATCGTCGCCGGGTTCGATTCGGACCTGCCGGTGTCAGGAGTTCGCACGATGGAGAGCTACGTGCGGGACGCGACGGCGGCACAGCGCTTCGTTTCCATCCTGCTGGGAATCTTCGCTGTCATGGCCCTGCTGCTGGCGGGAATCGGACTGTACGGCGTCGTGTCGGCGATCGCTCGCCAGCGCACGCGGGAGATCGGTGTGATGATGGCGTTCGGCGCCAGGCGACCGCACATTCTCGTACGCGTCGTCCGGCGGGGAGTCGTGCTGGCGGTCCTCGGCCTGACGGTGGGCACTCTGGCGTCGCTGGCACTGACCCGGGCTCTGTCAGGCCTGTTTCCGGGGGTTCCGAACACGGACCCGGTCACGTATCTGGTCGTCGGTGGCGTTCTCCTGCTCGTGACGATCCTGGCCAGCCTCCTGCCGGCGCAGCGGGCGGCCCGGACGGACCCGATTCAGGCATTGCGCTACGAGTAACGATGAGGACGCCCGCGGAGGCCGCGGACGTCACCCCCAAAGAGCGGTCACGCCGCGGTCACGCTGCGGGCTGCCGGTCAGGCCGCCGGCTTCAGTGTCCGGCCCAGCCAGTCAAAGAACACGCGGTGCCACAGGAGTCCGTTCTGCGGCGACAGGATCCAGTGACCTTCCGAAGGAAAGTAGAGGAACCGGGCGTCGAG
Organism: uncultured bacterium; assembly: GCA_965370685.1. Classification (GTDB taxonomy): domain Bacteria; phylum Gemmatimonadota; class Gemmatimonadetes; order Palauibacterales; family Palauibacteraceae; genus Carthagonibacter. Next base: position 1,856 of record CBDUVN010000016.1, read on the forward strand.
TCCCTTGAGGCGCGCCGCGGTAAACGCCTGCATTCCTTCCGTTACCGGGACCCGGAAGTCCTGCTGCCCATGAATGATCAGAATCGGCGTGTCCCAGTTCGCCACGAACCGGTGCGGTGAAAATTCGTCGTAACTCGTCGGACGTGGAGTCTCCCAGTACGCTCCACCCAGGTCGAAGTCCACGAAGAACAGCTCCTCGGTGGCGCCGTACATCGATTCCAGGTTGAACACCCCGGCGTGGGCGATGAACGTCTTGAAACGCTTCTCGTGGTTGCCAGCCAGCCAGAACACGGAGTAGCCGCCGTAGCTCGCGCCGATCGCACCGAGTCTCTCCTCGTCAGCCCACGGCTCCGCCGCGACCTGGTCGATAGCGCTCAGCAGGTCCTGCATCGCCTGGCCGCCCCAGTCGCCCGAGATCTGCTCCTCCCACGCCTGCCCGAAACCGGAGGTCCCGCGCCGATTGGGCGCCACGACGACGTAGCCGTTCGCCGCCATGAGCTGAAAATTCCACCGGTAAGAAAAGGACTGGCTCATCGGCCCCTGCGGTCCGCCCTTCGCGTACAGCAGCACCGGCCACCGACGATCAGGATCGAAGTCGGGTGGATAGATCATCCATGTGAGGATCTCCTCGCCGTCCGTCGCCGGGATCATTCGCTGCTCCACCCGACCGAGCGACATTCCGTCGAACATGGCACGATTCTCATCAGTGAGCGCAACCGCGCCTCCATCACTCGGATCCACCCTGTAGATGTCGACCGGCGCAGACATCGAGCGACGAGTCGCGAGCAGGACGTCCCGGCCGCCGTGCCTTGCGACGGCGATGGACGTATAGTCGAACACGCCTTCCGTTACCCTCGAGATTCCCCCGCCCCCGGCGTCGGTCGCGAAGATCTGCACGGTGCCGCGCGTATCGCTCGTCACCCAGATCGTTGAACCGTCAGACGACCAGACCGGACCATGTACTTCGTCGTCGTATTCCGCCGACAGGTTCCGCCGCTGCCCGGTATCGAAATCGAGCACGAACAACCGGTCGAGATCCGCCTCGTAACCGTCCCGCTCCATGCTGAGCCAGGCGAGGCTGCGTCCGTCGGGAGAGAATGAAGGCTCAACGTCGTAGCCGATCATCCGCTCGGTGAGGTTCGTGGTCGAACCGTTCGCCAGGTCGACGAGGAACAGGTCCGAGTTCGTGCTCACCGAATACTCGACGCCTGACAGGGTCTTCGCCGTGTAGACGATCCTCCCGCCGTCCGGGCTCCACGCAATCTGTTCACCGCCTCCGAACGGGGAGAGCGGGGTGTCGATCCGCTCGCCGGGCATCAGGTCGCGCGGTTCGCCGATCGAACCGTCCTCGTAGGGAGCTACGAACAGGTGGCTGTAGTCGTAGTCGTGCCACGAGTCCCAGTGCCTGTACATCAGGTCGTCCGCGATCCGGGCCTCCGCCTGCGGTAGATCCGGATACAGCTCGACCGTGGTCAGGTCGAGCTTCACGGGCGCCGTGAACGAAATTCGCCCGCCGTCCGGGGAGTACTGGACGTTCGAAATCCCGCCGGGCACGGTGGTCACCTGTCGGAGGTCACTGCCGTCCGGCCGGACCTCGTGCCACTGCCGGCCATCGTCCGTGCTGGCGAGAAATCCGATCCACTGGCCGTCCGGCCTCCAGGCGGCGCCACTCTCGGAGCCGTCGAGATCCGTCAGGCGCCGTGCTGCGCCTCCCGCAACAGGTCTCGACCAGAGGTCGGTATTCCCCTTGTTGGCCCCTACGTCGTAGGTCCTGACACCGTAGACGAATGATTGACCGTCCGGTGAGATCGCGGGAGACGAAATCCGTTTGATCTCCCACAGCCGTTCGGGAGTCATGATGCTCTGCGCCGGCGCAGTTGCCGGAAACAGCAGGACGACAAAAACCGCTGCCAGGGGAATCCGACGGGTCGTGTGTTTCATCTCGTAGCCTCCGGGTGGGGACAGGTTCGCCCGGATGCTGGCTTGCCGGCGCGCACGGGGCAACCCGTGCTGTTCGACATGCCGAACGTGTATCTTGCCCGGTGGCCAGGTGGAACGGAGCGGGTGACTGTCCGCACGGGGCCGCCTGCCGACAGATCTGCTGAGGAGCGGGACGATGCGACGAGATCTCTACCTGTTCATTCTGCTGACCGGAGTCTTTCTGATGACCTCGAACCCGGCCGCCGAAGCCCAGGAGGCCCCGCGCCCGGAGCGCAGGCCCGTCGAGCTCACGACCCATGGGGTCACGCGCGTCGACGAGTACTACTGGATGAGAGACCGTGAGGACCCCGCGGTGCTCGCGCACCTCGAAGCCGAGAACGCCTGGACGGAAGTTCGAATGGCCGGGACGGAGGAGCTGCAGACCCGACTATACGACGAGATCGTGGGCCGGATCCCGCCCGACGACGACTCGGCGCCGGTGCCCTACGCGGGCTGGTGGTACCAGAGCCGCTACGCGGCAGGAAACGAGTATCCGGTCCACGTGCGAATGCACGGCTCACCTGACGGCGCGCCGCAGGTGTTGCTGGACGGAAACCAGCGGGCCGAGGGGCACTCCTACTACGCGGCGAGAGTGAGCCCGCTCGGGGTGAGTCCGGACGGCAGGACCCTCGCCGTCGCCGAGGACACGCTCGGGCGGAGGTTTTACACGATCCGTTTCCGCGACTTGCAGAGCGGTGAATGGCTGCCGGATGAGATTCGCTCGGTCACGCCTGCCATGGCGTGGGCCAACGACTCCCGGACGCTGTTCTACACCAAGCAGGACCCGGAGACGCTCCGCTGGTACCAGGTGTATCGTCATCGGCTCGGGACCGATCCCTCCGAGGACGTGCTCGTATTCGAAGAGGCCGATGAGACGTTCACCAGCTGGATCAGTCGGTCGAAGTCCGGTCGGTATCTGCTGATCGGCTCGAGTCAGACGCTTGCCACCGAGTACCGCTACCTGGACGCGGACAATCCGGATGGCGAGTTCCAGGTCATCCTGCCGCGGCAGCGGGATCACGAGTATTCCGTGGAGCATGACGGCGACAGCTGGTTGTTCAAGACGAACCTCGAAGCGAAAAACTTCCGGCTCGTGCGGGCCCAGATCTCCGACCCGCGGCCCGAGACGTGGGAGGAGCTGGTCCCGGCGCGGGACGACGTCCTGCTCGAGGACTTCGAACTGTTTTCGGATGGAATCGCGGTGCAGGAGCGACGCAACGGGCTCGTGCACCTTCGCGTGCTCGATCTGGCCGGCCGGCCGGACCACGAGATCGAATTTGATGAATCGGCCTACGTGGCTTGGTTGAGCACGAACCTCGAACTTGACTCTCCGTTCGTGCGGTTTGGCTACTCCTCGATGACGACACCGTCCTCCGTGTACGACTACGAGCGCGACACGAGGAAGCGGATACTGCGCAAGCGGGACAGCGTGATCGGCGAGTTCGAGCCGTCCGACTACGTCACCGAGCGCTTGTATGCCACGGCACGGGATGGAGAACGGATTCCTATATCGCTCGTCTACCGCCGGGATACGGGTGGTGATCTCGCCACCCGACCACTGCTGCTGTACGGATACGGCTCGTACGGTGCCAGCATGGATCCATTCTTCAGCACGGCACGACTCAGCCTGCTCGATCGAGGATTCGTATACGCGATCGCACACATCCGGGGAGGGGAAGAGTTGGGGCGCCGCTGGTACGAGGACGGCAAGCTGCTGCGGAAGAAGAACACGTTCAACGACTTCATCGATTGTGCCGAGTACCTGGTCGAGTCGGGCAGGGCGGATCCGGACCGCCTGTTCGCGATGGGCGGCAGCGCGGGCGGCCTGCTGATGGGCGCGATCGTGAACGATCGGCCCGAGCTGTGGCGAGGCGTGGTCGCCGCGGTCCCGTTCGTCGATGTCGTGACGACGATGCTCGATCCGACAATTCCCCTGACGACGTCCGAGTATGACGAATGGGGCGACCCGAACGACCGGGTGTACTTCGACTACATGCTGTCCTACTCCCCGTACGACAACGTGCTGGGGGCGGATTACCCTGCCTTGCTCGTCACCACGGGACTGCATGATTCGCAGGTACAGTACTGGGAGCCGGCGAAATGGGTCGCCCGCCTGCGGGACCGGAACACCGGCTCCGAGCAGATTCTCCTGCATGTGAACATGGACGCCGGGCATGGCGGACAGTCCGGCAGGTTCAGGCGATTCAAAGAGACAGCGATGGAGTACGCGTTCCTGCTGGCGCTGGCCGCCAGTACGACGTGACATATTGGCACACCGGATGACAGAATAGCCCGAACTGGCACCGGGTTGTGACAGAACTGCGCGTTCCGGGGTCGGCACAGCGCTTGCCCGTCTCGTCGGGAGTCAGGCCTGGCACCGAATTTCGGTGCGTCCGGGCCGATCACGCCGAGGCGCGGAGAGGATCGTTGCACGAACTCAGCCTTGCGATGGACGTCTGCCGGATCACCGAGGACCACGTCGGCCGCCCGTCACTCGGTCTGGTTCGGGAGGTAGGCGTCGAGGTAGGCGACCGCTCAGGCGTCGAATTCGGGACGTTCGAGTTCTGCCTCGAAAGCCTGCTCGCGGTGCCACCGTTCGAGAACGCCAGGGCGCGGATCGAGCGCACTCCAGGCGATGAACTGCGGGTCACGTATGTGGAGGTCGATGATGGCGATTCGTCGGATTGAAGTCCGGGAGAAGGTGATGGCGAAGAACAACGAGATCGCCGCGGAGGTGCGACAGAGACTCGACGCTTCAGGTGTCCCGTGCTTCAACCTCGTCTCGTCTCCCGGATCGGGTAAGACGGCCCTTCTCGAGCGGACTCTCCAGCAGCTTGGAGACGAATTGAACATCGCCGTGGTGACCGGCGACGTTCAGACAGCGAACGATGCAGAACGTCTCGCCGTGCACACCGACCGGCTCGTCCAGGCGGTCGTGACGAACGGCGCCTGCCATATGGACGCCCGGCAGATCCTCGTGTCGCTGGAGCAGATCTCTCTGGATGACACCGATCTTCTGATCATCGAAAACGTGGGAAACCTGGTCTGCCCGGCCAGCTGGGATCTCGGTGAGTCCGCGAAGATCGTGATTTTCTCTGTTACGGAGGGGGAGGACAAACCGCTCAAGTATCCGCGGATGTTCGAGCGGTCGACCTGGGCGGTGCTGAGCAAGACCGACCTGCTTCCCTACCTTCCGTTCGACCTCGAGAAGGCGGTGGCGTTCGCCCGGCAGGTGAACCCGGAGCTGGAATTCTTTTTCACCTCGGCGCTCACCGGCGACGGCATGGATGAGTGGTGCGACTTTCTGCGGCTGCGGGCTCGGGCGGGTTCGGGAACCCCGGTTTGACGGAGCGGTCGGTGGACGGAGCACGGTCCGGGGTGGAACCGGGTCCGTTCGTCGATCACGAAGCGCGGTGCTTCCATGTGCGCGGTGTCGTACAGGGGGTGGGATTCCGGCCGTTCGTCCACCGTCTGGCCGAGCGACACGGCCTCACCGGCTGGGTGCGGAATGAGTCGGGTGAGGTGTTCGTACAGGTGGAGGGCCGAGCCCGCGATCTCGATGTGTTCTGCTCGGCTCTGGTTGACGAAGCCCCTCCGCTGGCCCGGATCGACGAGCTCGACTGGGAGTGTGTGCCGCCGCCGGGCGAATCGAGGTTCGAAGTTCTCGAGAGCGTGGCGACCCGGGCCGGACGCCTGCCCGTATCCCCCGATGTCGCCATGTGCGCTCCCTGCCGGAGCGAGTTGCTCGACCCCGCGAATCGACGGTTTGGCTACCCTTTTATCACCTGCACCGACTGCGGCCCCCGGTACACGCTGATCGAGACCATGCCGTACGACCGTGAGCGGACGAGCATGCGCGAGTTCCCGCAGTGCCCGATATGTCTCGAGGAGTATCGCAGCCCGTCGGATCGTCGATTCCATTCCGAGACCAACAGCTGTCCCGCGTGCGGGCCGACCGTCTGGCTGACCGGCCCGGACGGGAATCGCCGCGAACAGGCAGGTGATGCGATCGAGGCGGCGGCAGCGCTGCTCGGCCGCGGCGGGATCCTGGCCCTGCGGGGGCTCGGCGGATTCCACCTTGCCGTCGACGCCTCGGACGAGGACGCCGTAACGCGGCTGCGCGAGCGGAAGGGCCGGTGGGAGAAGCCACTGGCGGTGATGGTCGACGATCTTCCTTCGGCACATCGACTGGCATATCTGGGCAAGGTCGAGCTGGAGGCGCTGACGTCCCGCGAACGACCGATCGTGCTCGCTCGAAGGCGTCCGACGGCGGCGCTGGCCGATTCGATCTCTCCCGGTCTCGACACGGTGGGGATCATGCTTGCGTACACGCCGTTGCACACGCTCCTGCTGCGCAGCGTGGGGCGCGCTCTGGTGATGACCAGCGGAAACGTAAGCGAGCTTCCGATCGTCACCGCTAACGAGGAGAGTCAGCTGGCGCTGGGCGAGATCGTCGACGGCTTCCTTACGCACGACCGGGAAATCGTGTCGCGCTATGACGACTCGGTTGTGCGCGTGATTGGAGGGGCTCCTGCGTTCATCCGCCGGGCCCGGGGCTTTGCGCCGCTTCCCGTCGAACTGCCCGTGGCCGTCTCGCGTCCCTTGCTGGCGGTCGGTCCGCACCTGAAGAACACGTTCGCTCTCGCCGTGGACAGGAGCGTGTTCGTGTCACAGCACATCGGAGACCTGGAGAACCTGGAGACGCTGCAGCACTTTCGAACCGCTCTCGACCGGTTTCGCGACCTGTTCCGAATTCAACCGCAGATCGTCGTGTGCGACGAGCACCCGGGCTACCTCTCGACCCGGGTGGCCGAGGAGCTCGCCATGGAGCTGGGTGGAGGGTCGAGCTCGGGGGTGGGGGACGTGCCGGTCATCCGCGTGCAACACCACCACGCGCACGTGGCGGCGGTCGCGGCAGAGCACGGCAGGACCGGGCCTGTGGTCGGACTCGCGTTCGATGGCACGGGATACGGAGCAGACGGCCACACGTGGGGAGCGGAAGTCCTCGTCGCCGATCTCGTGGGATACCGCCGCGCGGCGGGACTCCGGTACGCCCCGCTGCCGGGTGGGGATCTCGCTGCCCGCCGCCCCTGGCGTGTTGCGCTTGGGTATCGGACTCTGGCGCCTGGAGACTCCGATGCGTTCGAAGCGGCATTCGCTGGTGTCTCGAGTGCCGAGCTTCAGCTGGTCGATCGGCAGGCGCTCCGCGGAGTCAATTCACCGCTGGCCTCGTCCATGGGGCGGTTGTTCGATGCGGCCTCCGCGATTCTCGGGCTGCGGTCGGTAGCCCGGTATGAGGGGCAGGCGGCGATGGAGCTCGAATCGATGGCGTGGTCCGCCCTGATCGGTCCGGACCGGGGGCCGCTCGATGCTGGCGATCGGATCAAGTCGCGTGCGGCACGGATCAGGATTCCCGAACTTCCGTTTCCCGAGAGCCGGTCGGCCGACGGCATGCGGGTTCTCGAGCCCGTTCCACTGCTCGTGGCGCTGGGCCGGGCGTTCCGCGCCGGTGGGAATCCGGCAATGCTCGCGGCGGCCTTTCATCTGGCCGTGGCCGAGCGGGCGATTCGCACGGCGAACGACGTCGCGGTAGAGGAGGGGATCGATACGGTGGTGCTCGGTGGCGGGACGTTCCAGAATGCGCTCCTCGTCCCGTTGATCCGCGATGGTCTCAGCGAACGAGGCCTCGAGGTCCTGGTGCCGCGTTTGCTGGGGTCGAATGACGGAGCGATCAGCTATGGCCAGGCGGCAGTGGCCGCCGGGCGCTTGAATCAACAGGGGAGGTAGCGCGATGTGCCTCGGGATCCCGGGACAGGTCATCGAGATGTACGGAGCGGAGGGGCTCCCGATGGGTATCGTCGACTTCGGAGGCGTCCGACGTGAGGTCTGCCTCGCCTACGTCGCAGACGAAGTCGATGTGGGAAGCTATGCGATCGTGCACGTGGGGTTCGCGATCTCGCTCGTCGACGAAGATGAGGCCCTGCGCACCTACGAGGCGCTCAAGGAGCTGGATCAGCTCGGGGAGCTGGAGTGGATGTCCCGGATCGGTTCCGGTCGCCCGCCGGGGGGTGTGTCCGACGGCAAGGAGGGATCGGGGCAGATCGGAGAGGGAGGAGAGAGGACTCCGTGATGAAGTTCCTGAGCGAGTACCGGGATCCTGAGCTTGGCAGGGCGCTCGCGAAGCGGATTCAAGCGCTCTCGACACGCCGCTGGACATTGATGGAGGTGTGCGGCGGACAGACTCACACGATCGTCAAGCAGGGGATCCTCGATGTGCTCGGCGACGCGGTGGAGATGATCCACGGACCGGGTTGCCCGGTGTGCGTCACCCCGCTCGAGCAGATCGATCGAGCGCTTCATCTCGCCGCGAGGCCCGAGGTGATCTTCACTTCGTTCGGGGACATGCTCCGGGTTCCCGGGAGCGATTGTGACCTGTTCCAGGTGCGGGCACGGGGGGGAGAAGTGCAGGTCGTCTACTCGCCTCTCGACGCGCTGGAGCTGGCCCGGACCCATCCCGACAGGGAGGTCGTGTTCTTCGCGGTAGGCTTCGAGACCACGGCTCCGGCGAACGCGATGGCCGTGTGGCAGGCGAAGGAACTGGGAATCGACAACTTCAGCGTGCTGGTGTCGCATGTAACGGTGCCGCCGGCGATGATTGCAATTCTCGAGTCAGCCGACAACCGCGTGCAGGGTTTTCTCGCCGCCGGCCACGTGTGTACGGTGATGGGCTGGAAGGAGTACGAACCGATAGCCCGGCGCTACGGGGTTCCCATCGTAGTGACGGGTTTCGAGCCGGTAGACATCCTGGAAGGCATCTGGATGGCGATCAGGCAACTCGAGGAGGGGCGCAGCGAGGTCGAGAACCAGTACGCCAGGTCCGTGCGCCGTGACGGGAATCGATCGGCGCGCGACATCGTGAGCCGGGTGTTCCAGGTCGTGGACCGCCAGTGGCGCGGCATCGGAGAAATCCCGATGAGCGGCCTCGGACTGCGCGATGAGTTCGCCGCATGGGATGCCGAACAGAAGTTCGATCTGCAGGGAATCCGGGCGACCGAGCCGGCAGAGTGCCGTGCGGGCGATGTCCTGCGAGGCAGGATCAAGCCGATCGAGTGCGCCGAATTCGGGACGACGTGCACTCCAGAGAGCCCTCTCGGCGCACCGATGGTGTCGTCCGAGGGTGCGTGCGCAGCCTACTGGGCCTACGCCCGGTTCCGGGGTGTGGACGCCGGTGGAGGGGGGGCAACCGTGCAGTCCACGGAGATCCAGTCTTGAGCGGGACGAAGGTGCCGGACGCAAGCTCGCTTGCGAGCGGGGGCCTGAGTTGTCCGGTTCCGACCGCCGATGATGACCGGGTCCTGCTCGGACACGGTTCGGGAGGCAAACTCTCGGCGGCGCTGATCCGCGATCGATTCCTGCCACGGTTCTCGAATCCGGCCCTCGCCGTGCTCGGCGATGGAGCGGAAGTCGACCTGGGCACGGAGCGAATGGCGATCTCGACCGACACGTTCGTCGTGAGCCCGCTGGAGTTTCCGGGCGGTGACATCGGCCTGCTCGCAGTGCACGGCACGCTCAACGATGTGGCGATGATGGGAGCCGAACCTGTTTGCCTGAGCACCGGTTTCATCCTCGAGGAAGGCCTGTCTTTCGCACTCCTTGACCGCGTGCTTCAGTCGATGGCAGATGCGGCACGTCAGGCCGGCGTTCCCATCGTGACAGGGGATACCAAGGTCGTCGAGCGTGGCAAAGCCGATGGCATGTTCATCAACACGACCGGCGTCGGACGACTGCGCGATGACTTTCGCCCGGCGCCGGATCGCGCCCGCCCTGGCGATGTAGTGCTCGTAAGCGGGCCGATCGGCCGACACGGGATCGCGGTGATGGCCGTGCGGGAAGGCCTGGGCTTCGAGATCGATGTGGAGAGCGATACCACGCATCTCGGACCGCTGGTCGAGAACCTTCGCGCTGCTTGCGGAGACCGGGTCCGGGCGCTTCGGGACCCGACCCGAGGAGGAGTAGCCAGCGCACTCAACGAAATCGCAGCCGCGTCAGGCGTCGCGATCTCACTGGCTGGTGGGGCGATTCCGGTACCGGTACCGGTGGCCGCCGCGTGCGAGGTGCTCGGCCTCGACCCGCTCTACGTGGCCAACGAGGGCGTCCTGCTCGCGATCGTCGCGGCAGACGCGGCGGAAGCGGCTCTGCAGGCACTTCGGGCGCACCCGACGGGGGCCCGCGCTGAACGGATCGGTGAAGTCGGGGAAGGGCCGGCCGGAATGGTCATGCTGCGGACGGGGCTCGGCGGGAACCGGGTGGTGGACATGCTGCCCGGTGATCAGTTGCCCAGGATCTGCTGACGAATCAGTTCTGTCCGTCCCAGGTGATGATCACGGTCAGTGCGCCCAGGGTGAGATCGTTCACCGATGCCTGGATTCGAATGTCGTAGTCGCCCGTCGGGCAATTCCTCACATCGACGTTGGAGTCATCGATCGAAATGTCCAGGTTCGCGGTTGCTCCGGGAGTGAGGGACGTGATGCTGTTCGGCACGACCAATGTCTGGAACGAGGGACAGCCGCCAGCTTCGAGCGGAGGTCTTCCAACCGCGAGATTCGCTCCGAGCACGATCGGACCCAGCTCGATGGTTCCGACGTTCGACAGGGTCGCCGACCCTTCGCGTGCGGATTCCAGCAGGAGCGTGTTCGAGGGCGTAAATGCCAGGTCTCCGAATCCTGGCCCGACCGGGCTGTCGTCGCCGCACGCAGCGAGCGCTCCGATAGCTGCCAGCACCGCCACCACGTGCATCCACCTGCCCTGTCGCTGCATGGTCTCGCCCCCGCCACTGGAATCCAATTTCACTCGTCGTCCTCGGGTCAAGTCGGGATCAATCCTGCTGGTACACGGTACACCGCAGACGGTCGGCGTTTCCTTGCGGTTTCCGATCGGCCCGGGTGCGGTCCCCTCGGTTGCCTGGTAACATGCTCGCCAGTTGACGCGAAGTGATTCACAACTCATTCTTACTAGCTGTGGCACAATCAGCAACCGGGCGCCGTCGGCGCCCGCGAAACGGGCCGTGAGCCGGAGACCAAAGATGAAGACCGGAATTCATCCTGAATACATGCCGTCGAAGATCACCTGCGCCTGTGGCCGGGTCACTGAAACGTATGCAACCGTCGAAGAGTTGCACGTCGAGATCTGCTCGCATTGCCACCCGTTCTACACGGGACGCCAGAAACTCGTTGACACTGCGGGCCGCGTAGAGCGATACCGCCGGAAGTACTCGACCGGGACGGCAAAGCCGTCGGCGCCTGCCCCGGCTGTGGCCGAAGTCGTGACCGAAGAAGCCGTGACCGAGGTCATGACCGAAGAAGCCGAGGCTGACACGCCAGCCGAGGCCGGGGCGTCTGCGGAGGCCGAAGAGGCTCCGGCCGACCACGAGTGATCAGAGTGACGGACCTGGTCCGTCGTCTGCCGGACCAGGCTGCGCCCGGAAGCGTGGTCTGATTCTCCGATGAAGTCCGGATCACGAGCCCTGTCCGACCGGGTAACCGAGCTCCTCGCCCGACATGAGGAGCTCGGTGCGCTTCTCGCCAGACCCGAAATTCTCGACGATCCCAATCGATTACGCGATACAGCGCGGGAGCATTCGGAGCTCGCCCGGAGCATCGAGCCGGCTCGCAGGTACCTGCGACTCCTCGATCAGTTGCACCAGGCGGAGGAACTGGCGAGCGAAGAGGATGATGAGGGGCTGGCCGAGCTGGCGGCCGAGGAAGTCAGCGAGCTCGAGGAGGAGCGGGAGCGGCTGGAGACGGAGCTCCGCGAGCTTCTGCTCCCGCGTGACCCGCTCGACAATCGACCGGCGGTGGTGGAAATCCGTGCCGGGACGGGTGGGGACGAAGCGGGTCTGTTCGCGGCCGATCTGTTTCGCATGTACTCACGCTTCGCCGACGAGCGCGGCTGGAAGGTGGAGATCATCTCCACCAGTGAGGGTGCGCTGGGCGGCTTGAAGGAGGTCGTGTTCGTGGTTCGGGGCCGCGATGCATATGGCTTTCTCCGATACGAGTCCGGGGTTCACCGGGTCCAGCGGGTTCCGGTGACCGAGAGTTCCGGGCGAATCCACACTTCGGCCGCGAGCGTAGCCGTGCTGCCCGAGGCCGAGGAGGTCGACATCAAGATTGATCCGTCCGACCTGAAGATCGACGTGTTCCGGTCGTCAGGCCCCGGTGGGCAGTCCGTCAACACCACGGACTCGGCTGTTCGAATCACGCATGTTCCAACCGGGCTCGTCGTGAGCTGCCAGGACGAGAAGTCACAGCACAAGAACAAGGCGAAGGCGCTCAAGGTGCTGCGGAGTCGGTTGCTCGACATGCGGGTCGCAAAGCAGGAAGCCGAGCGGGCCCGCGAAAGACGACTGCAGGTCGGAACCGGTGACCGCTCGGCCAAGATCCGCACGTATAACTTTCCTCAGAACCGGGTAACCGATCACCGGATCGGACTCACGCTTCACAGGCTCGAGAGCATCCTCGAAGGAGATCTAGAAGAGGTCGTGGATGCGCTGCGCTCCGCCGGCCTCAGGGAGCGCCTGGAGCACGACGGCGAGTGACTGAACCGTCTCGCGTGCCGACCCGGCGTGAACTGATCGCGAGTGGAGCCCGGGATCTATCGTCCGTCGGCGTCGAGAGTGCTCGACTGGAGGCTGAGCGATTGATGGCGCACGCGCTTGGCGTGGCGCGCGCCGGCCTGGCGCTGACGAATGATGAACCACTCACCTCCGCGCAGGCCCGAGCAGTCGGAAAGCTGCTGCTGAGGAGAATGTCGGGCGAGCCGCTCCAGCACATCGAGGGGACCGTTCAGTTCCGGGATCTCGTGCTGCTGGCGGATCGGCGGGCGCTCATCCCGCGGCCGGAGACCGAACAGCTCGTGGAACAGGTGGTCCGGTGGGCGCGCGATCGGAAACAGGACCGGGGGGGGATTCCCGGATTCGGCAGTCCCTCTCCCGTCGACACGGTCCTCGATATCGGAACAGGCAGCGGAGCGATCGCCCTTGCCCTCGTGTCCGAAGGAACGGCTGCACGTGCCGTGGGCCTCGACATTTCCTCCGCCGCGCTGGACCAGGCGCGTGAAAATTGCACCCGGGCTGGTCTCGACGGCGTCGTGGAACTGCGGCCGTGCGGTGCGAGCCCGTACGAGGCGCTTTTCACCGACGAGAGTTTCGATGCGATCATCTCGAACCCGCCGTACATCAGGGATGCGGATCTCCACGGGTTGGCGACCGAGGTTCGGGTGCATGATCCGCGCATCGCCCTGGCGGGTGGAGCAGATGGCCTGCAGGTCGTACGGGAAGTCGCACACGGAGCGCTCGCCAGGCTTCGGGCTGGCGGCGCGTTGTTCCTGGAGATCGGAGCGGACCAGGGGGATGCCGTGCGGGAGATTCTCCGATCTGTCGGGCCGTGGACGGTCATCGAGATCCGCCGCGATCTGTCGGGTCGGGATCGCTTCGCCGTAGCCTCGGTCTGAGGTCCCGTAACCCGGTCGCGCCCTGTGCACGTGCGCGTTATACTTTCCGGTCTCCGGGGGGGTGACCCATTGACGGTCGCCGGACGGCGGCGGTCCTCTCCTCTCGACTACTCGTAGCGGTGAGTCCATGGAAGTCAATGAGCGCGAGCGTATATTTGACAAGGCCGGCGAGATCGGCAGGCTTCTGGCCAGCACACCCGAGTTCCAGTATCTGAAGGCGGCCCACCGCGAGATCGCGGATGATCAGGAATCCAATGAAATGCTGACCCGGATGCGGGGACTGCAGGAGAAAATCGTCGACCACTTCAATCGTGAGGAAGAGCCACCACAGGAGCTCGAGAACGAGCTGGCGACCCTCACCGAGCAGATGCAGGTGAGTACCCGGTATCAGGCGCTGATCGTGTCCCAGACCAACTTCGACAAGCTCATGGATCTGGTGAACCAGGCGATCGGCGAGGGAATCCGGGCCGGGGAACAGAGCGGAATCATCGTTCCCTGACGACCGGATGAATTCGATCAGGAAGGCAGTCGAGAGCGGACTGCGAGCCGTCGTCGAGCCGATCATCGCGGCGCTTACGCGCTGGCGTGTACACCCGAACACGATCAGCACGATTGGCTTCCTCATCACCTGCTCGTCAGGATTCTTCTTCCACTCGCATCACGTCCGTACGGCGGGGATCCTGATCCTGCTTGGCGGCGTGTTCGACCTGTTTGACGGATCGGTTGCCCGCCGGACCGGTCTGGCGTCTCCGTTCGGGGCGTTCTACGACTCCACGCTGGATCGGCTGTCGGAGATCGCGGTATATCTGGGCCTGCTGTCGTTGTACAACGATTATCGGCTTGAGCTCGGCGATGTGGGCACGATCTACGCGATCATGCTGGCGATGTCCGGATCCCTGATGATCAGCTACACGCGCGCCCGCTCTGAAGCGCTGGGAATCGACTGCACGGTCGGCTTGATGCAGCGAGCTGAACGAGTCATCCTGATAGGTTTGGCGGCTTTGATGTTCGGCGAGGATGGCAACGGGATCGTCCTCAAAGTAGTGATCTACGTGCTGGCCGTGCTGACGAATCTTACCGTCATCCAGCGCATCTGGTGGGTGTGGCGCAATACGCGTCCGGAAGGAGTGGCCAGCCCGGAAATTTCGACCAGGCCGGGATTCAAGTTCAAGGGACGGTCGAGCGACTGAGCGCTACGACCGACGTTTCTTCACGAGATTGAGACGATACAGATGAGTGATCAGAACGGCGGACTCGAAGTACAGCGGGCCGAAGGGAAACTCGGCATTCTGCTGGTCGGCCTCGGAGCCGTATCCACAACGACCATCGCCGGCGTCGAATCGATACGGCGCGGACTGTCAAAGCCGATCGGCTCCCTGACTCAGACCTCCACGATCCGGCTGGGCAAGCGGACCGATCACCGCGCACCGCTGATCAAGGACGTCGTGCCGCTGGCGGATCTGGAAGACCTGGTGTTCGGTGCATGGGATCCGATTCCCGATGATGCCTACGCGTCCGCCATGAATTGCGGAGTTCTCCGACCAGAGCACCTGGAGCCGATCGCAGACTTCCTCAAGTCGATCAAGCCGATGCCGGCGGTGTTCGACAAGGCGTACGTCAAGAAGCTGGACGGAACGAACGTGAAGACCGGCGAGACCAAGTTCGATCTCGCCGAGCAGCTGCGGGCGGACATCCGGAGATTCAAGGAAGAGAACGGGTGCGATCGGCTCACGATGGTCTGGGCGGCGTCTACGGAGATCTTCCTGACCCCTGATCCGGTCCACGACACGATCGAGTCGCTCGAGCAGGCGATGCGGGACAACCACCCGTCCGTCGCCCCGTCGATGCTCTACGCCTGGGCGGCGCTGCAGGAGGGCGTTCCGTTTGCCAATGGCGCTCCGAATCTCACGGTGGACATCCCGGCGATGGTCGAGCTCTCGGGGCGCAACAAGGTTCCGATCATGGGGAAGGACTTCAAGACCGGTCAGACGATGATAAAGACGATCATCGCGCCGGGGCTCAAGGTGCGGATGCTGGGCTTGAGCGGCTGGTTCTCGACCAACATTCTCGGCAACCGGGACGGTGAGGTGCTCGACGACCCCGAGAGCTTCAAGACGAAGGAAGAGTCGAAGCTCGGGGCACTCGAGCACATCCTTCAGCCGGAGATGTATCCGGACCTGTACGGGAACATGTACCACAAGGTCCGGATCAACTACTACCCGCCGCGAGGAGATAACAAGGAGGGCTGGGACAACATCGACATCTTCGGCTGGATGGGCTATCCCATGCAGATCAAGATCGATTTCCTGTGCCGCGATTCCATCCTCGCCGCGCCGATCGTGCTGGACCTCGCCCTGTTCATGGATCTCGCGTCCCGGTCGGGCCTGTCGGGAATCCAGGAGTGGCTTTCGTTCTACCTGAAGGCTCCGCAGGTCGCCGAGGGGCTGTATCCCGAGCACGATATCTTCATCCAGCATATGAAACTGAAGAACACGATCCGCTGGATCGCAGGGGAAGATCAGATCACGCATCTCGGTGTCGAGTATTACGCCTGAGGGTCGAACCGGCCTCTTCATCGTCTTCGAGGGAGTCGAAGGGGCCGGCAAGACCACCCACCTGAGGCGCCTGTCGAGGCGGCTGGACCAGCTGGGTGTCGCGCACGTCGTCGTGCGGGAGCCCGGCGGGACACCGGCAGGCGAGCGCATCCGCGACATCCTGCTCGATCCGGGCTCGGAGTTATTCTCGGAAACTGAACTGCTGCTGCTGCTTGCCGCGCGGGCCGAGTTCGTACGTCGGGTCGTTCGGCCCGCGCTCGAGCGCGGCGAGCTGGTTCTCGGGGATCGTTACGAGCTTTCGACCCTCGCGTACCAGGGAGCCGCGCGCGGCATCGGAATGGATAAGGTCCGTGAGATCAACGCTTTCGCCACGGCGGGTCTGCGGCCTGACGGCACAGTGCTGCTTCGCATCGATCCCGAGTCCGGTCGCGGCAGGAAGACCGATGCCGCCGACCGGATGGAGCGGGAGTCCGTGGCATTCCACCGGGCCGTGGCCGACGCGTATGAGGATCTCGCCGCCACGGAGCCCGAGGTGATATCGATCGATTCGGGAGATACTCCGGACGTCGTTCATCTTCGGATCTGGAAGGAGCTCTCAGAGCGCTGGCCCGGTCGGTTTCCCCCGGAGGCCCGGGGCGCGTGAGGAACCAACCGTTGGTCCGCGAGTTTCAGACAGGGAGCCCGATATCCGTGGGCAGGGAAGCCGACAGGAGGCAGAAAGAAGGATGAGAAGTCGCGGGAAACGTGTTACGACGACGGCTGTGCTCGTAGCAATCGTGCTGGTGAGCGGGGGCTGGATTCTCCAGGCATCCGGAGTTTCGCCAACGATCGGTCGAGGTTTGTTCGAGGTCGTGCGCACCAACGTGGCCCGCAATTTCGTGGAGCCGGTAGACGGGGACGAGCTGTACGACATGGCGATCGACGGACTCCTGCGGGAGATCGGCGACCCCTATGCCGCCTTCATTCAGCCCGATGAGCAGCGCAGCGCTCTGCTGACCAACAACTACGGCGGAGTCGGGATGCGGGTCCTGGCGGACCGAGATGGCATCATCGTGCTCGATGTTCTCCCGAACAGCCCGAGCTCCCGCCTCGATCTGCGTGCGATGGACCTGATCACGGCCGTAGATGGACGTCCGACCGCCGGTTGGGAGCAGGAAGAGGCGATCGACGCGCTGCGTGGTCCCACCGGCGAGGCCGTTCAAGTCACGGTACGTCGCAAGGCATTGGCGGACCCGCTCGAGTTCTCGATCATGCGAGGCGAGGTGCACATCGCCGCGGTGGAGTCGCTCCTGCTCGATGGCGACGTCGGGTATTCGAGGCTCGCCACGTTCAGCCAGGCTTCACGGCATGAGCTCGAGGCGGCGGTGAGCGATCTTCTCGCGTCCGGCGCTACCTCTCTCATCCTCGACTTTCGCTGGAACCAGGGCGGGATTCTCCGCGAGGCGGTCGAGATCGCGGATCTGTTCCTCGATCAGGGCGAGGCGGTGGTAGACACCCGGGCGCGCGATCCTCGGGACAGCCAGAGCTTCTCCGCTCCAGGAGTCGATCGATATCCCGGACTCCCGGTGATCGTCCTGGTAAACGGTTGGTCGGCGAGCGCGTCCGAGATCGTCGCGGGGGCGCTGCAGGACCACGATCGCGCCTTGGTCCTGGGTACGCGTACGTTCGGCAAAGGTGTGATGCAGAGCGTGTTCCAGCTGCAGGGAGGAAACTACCTCCGCCTCACGACCGGGACCTGGTTCACTCCGAGCGGGCGTTCGATTCACCGCAAGCGTGATGACGAGCAGTCGCACGGATTCGGCCTCGGTTCGGATGAATTCGATGCCGCTGTTACCGAAGCGGTTCGCCTCGGCGAGACGATGGGGATTCCGCTGGAGCCGGTTCCGGTTGAGGGCGACAGCGTGGAGCGCCAGATTTTTCATACAGACGCGGGACGAGCGGTATACGGAGGTGGCGGGATCGTTCCCGACGTGACCGTCCAGGCGGACACGAGCACCCTGAGCGAGCGCGAGTTGAGCGACCGCCTTCGGGAGGCCGATGTCCGGCTTCCTGATCTGGCCCTGCGCTTTTCGGCTCGTATGGCACTGGCGGGTGAACTCCCCGCCGATCCGACGACCGTCACGCCGGAAGTCCGCGGTGAATTCGACCGATTCGTCACCAGCGAGACCGAGGGGGCGATCGGCTCGGATGACCTGGATCTGGCGCGTGACCCGGTCGACGGCCTGCTGGCAAGAGAGATGACCAGAGTCTCATCGGGCGAGATCGCGAGTCTGCGAGTCGCCATCAATCGAAGCTCGGAAGTCAGGGAGGCGAGGCGGCTGCTCGGTGAAGCCAGGTCTCCCGAAGCCTTGCTGGCCCTCGCGGCGGACATGAGCGAGTTCACCGGAGTGGAGGGGGAGGGTCGATGAGTCGAGCACGTTCCTGGGTACCGGCGGTAGTCGTTTCCGTGCTGGCGATCGCGCTCGGCGGCTGGTTGCTTCAGCGGGGGGCGGCGGCGCAGGAGGTGCGCTCCCACCGCGCCCAGTTGCTGGATGAAGTCCAGCGCCTGGTCGCCGAACGCTATGTCGATCCCATCGATTCTTCCGAGCTCTACCGGATGGCGATCGACGGGATGCTGTACGAGCTCGGAGATCCATACTCGGTGTTCATCGATGCGGAGAAGACCGAGGACCTCGAGATTACGACGACCGGAAATTATGGCGGTCTCGGGATCCGGATTCAGCAGGTCGGAGAGTGGATTACGGTAATGGGGATCCTTCCGGGCACTCCGGCCGAGCGCGAAGGGCTGATGACCGGAGACTGGATCTTCGAGGTCGAGGGCTCCTCTGCCAGGGGATGGACCGACGAGAAGGCGGTGGAGCAGCTGCGCGGACCGAAAGGTGAGCCGGTCGAGCTCGCGGTAATGCGCCCCGGTGTTCCCGAGCCGATTCATCTCACGATCGTCAGGGACGAGATCCACGTGCAGCCGGTCGTGGCCTACATGCTGGAGACCGGAATCGGGTTCGTCAGGCTGGAGACGTTCAGCAAGAACGCCCGGGCGGAGATCGGCACGGCGATCGACGAGTTGATCGAACTCGGTGCACGAGGACTCGTGTTCGATCTTCGCGACAATCCCGGCGGCCTGCTCGACGAGGGAGTCGCGGTCACGGACCTGTTTCTCGAACAAAGCAGCGAAATCGTGGAGACACGGTCCCGTGTCGATGACCAGAATTACACGTTTCGCGCCGCGACGGAGGATCTGTTTCCGGGTCTGCCGATCGTCGTCCTGGTGAACAACTACAGCGCGAGCGCGTCGGAGATCGTCGCCGGTGCTCTGCAGGATCATGACAGGGCGGTCATTCTCGGAACCACCACGTTCGGGAAGGGGTCGGTCCAGACGCTTTACAAGCTTCCGGAAGGCCACCACCTGAAGCTCACGACCGCCGGCTGGTATACGCCGAGCGGCCGGTCGATCAGCCGGCCGCGAGACAAAGACGGCCGGCCGACGGACGTCGCGATGGCGGACGCCGGTGCGGAAGCCGCTGGTGACACGGTCGCAGGCCCGGCGGAAGAAGAATACTGGACCGAGGGAGGCCGCCCGGTGTTCGGCGGCGGTGGAATTGCCCCGGACGTAGTCGTGCGGGACTCACTCACCGACCGGGAACGGGAATTCGCCGAGGCGCTGGGACGGGGGTCGTTCTCGCTGAACCAGCTGTCGGTTCGATTTGCGGCGAAGTGGAACGCGGATCACGCGGAGTTGCGGCCGGACTTCGAGGTTACGCCGGAGATGCGTGAGGAGTTTTACCGGATGCTGGTGGAAGAGGATGTAGAGGTGGACACCGCGCTGTACAGTGACGTACAGCCGCTGGTCGACCGTTTTGTGGCAGCCCAGCTGGCGAACTCCGAATTCGGCGAGACCGAGCGACTCCGCCGCTCACAGGCAGGGAATCCGCAGGTCAGGCAGGCCGTGCTGCTGTTGCGCGAGGCAACGACACCGGAGGAGTTGCTGAACGTCGCGAATCGCGTCGAAGCGGGTGCGGGAGAGTCCGCGCCGCGCGCCGCGGCTGCCCCGTCGAATTAGGTGGCGTGATTCGGGCCGGGTGATCTCCGGTTCCTTCCACGATGTCCTGAAACGCGAAACGGGCCCCGACCGGGGCCCGTTTCACATTCGTCTCCCGATCTCGCGATCGGAGCTCTGTCCGGGAACGCCTTACTTCTTGACGCGCTCCTTGAGGCCCTTCCCGGCGCGGAACGATACGCTCTTGCGCGCGGAAATCGTGATGGGCTGACCGGTCTGCGGATTCCGACCCTTACGCTCTTTCGTGTGGCGGGTCTTGAACGTTCCGAAACCCGTGACCGTAAAGTCGCGGCCGGCGTCCAACTCGACTGCAATGATTCCCTCGCCCGGCTTGGTGGAGAAGATGGAGTCGATGACTTCCATTGCCTTCGCCTTCGAGATGTCGGTCTGCTTGGCGAGCTTCTCCGCAAATTCCTGCTTCGTCACGTTCGTCTCCTTTGAGATCGGGTTGGAACCACCGAAACCGTCCAATGACGCCATTATGTACGATCGTTCTGTTGTTCGCAAGGAGTCGACCCCGCGTTTGGGCCGACGGGAGGCGGCTATCCATCCGGAACTGGACCGAGCAAGCTGTTTGACGCTGCCCATGCACTGAGGAAGATTGTCGGCCAACTGAACTTCCACCCGGAGAGAATTGCCGATGACTCGTTACTTGAACCTCCTGGTTGTCCTGGCTCTTGGTTCGTTGACCGCGGGCTGTTCGGGCTCGTCTGATGATGGGGTCGCGAGCCGGGCACCGGATTCCGGGGGCGAGCCCCGTCCGGTAGCTGTGCTCGACGGGCCTGCCCCCGGATCTGCGGTCTTACCGGAGGAACTCGTCGACAGGCTGGGCAGCGAGACCCGGTTGCAGCTGATCGATGTCCGGACCCCGGAGGAGTTCGCTGCCGGGCACATCCCGGGCGCCGTAAATATCCCGTACGACGAGCTACCGGCGAGACTGCACGAGCTGGAGGGGCTCCAGGCCGAGGAGCTCGTCGTGTACTGCCGCACGGGAAGACGAGCGAAGATCGCTGAGGATGCTCTCAGGGAAGCCGGGTTCCAGAACGTGCGAGACCTCGCCGGACACATGGTGGCGTGGACTGCCGCCAGCTATCCGGTTTCCGATTCCACCCCCTGCTGTTGATCCGATTGCGCTCACTCCGGGCCTCAGCATGACCGAACAGGAGGCGCGCGGCGGAGTTCTCCGCGCCGCGCCTGTTCTGGCGATCGCGGCCCTCAGCACTTCGTCGGGGGCCGTTCTCGTACGGCTGGCTGATTCTCCGGCGGCGGTCACAGCGTTCTGGCGACTCGGCCTGTCCGTCGCAGTTCTCATCCCGGTCCTGCTGTACAGAGGTGGCTGGCGAGAATGGAAAGCCCTGGGAACACGTGAGTCGTTGCTGCTTGTCTTCTCCGGGCTGTGCCTCGCGCTTCACTTCCTCACCTGGTTCCGCTCCCTGGACTTCACGAGCGTAGCGAGCTCGACCGTACTTGTGAGCACACATCCGCTGTTCGTCGGCCTGCTGTCCGCTCGCCTGCTCGGTGAGAGTCCGACGCGGAGGGAATGGCTTGGCCTCTCCCTGGCGGTCGCGGGGGCCCTCGCAGTCGGTTGGGGGGACTTCCGGGCCGGTCCGGATCCGTTTCGCGGAGACCTGCTGGCGGTCGCGGCCGCCGCGTTCGCGGCCCTCTATTTCATCGCGGGGCGTCGGCTCCGCGGCCGACTCGGACTGCTTCCATATGTCGTCCCCGTCTACTCGATCGCAGCCGTGACCTGTCTGTTGTACGGGAAGGGCGCCGACCTGCCGTTCACGGGCTGGTCCACGGGGACGTGGTGGGCGCTCGTGGGCCTGGCGGTCGGTCCGACGCTTCTCGGTCACACGGGATTCAACTGGGCTCTCCGTCACGTTCGTGCATATGTTGTGAGTGTGATCCTGTTGTTCGAGCCATTGGGAGCGACGCTGCTCGCGATCCTGGTAATCGGTCGGGCGGAACTGCCAGGGTCGAACACATTGATCGGTGGAACGGCGATCCTGGCCGGAGTCTGGATCTCGATCCGGGCCCGGTTGACGGCGCCTGACACAAGCGGCGCCACTCACGTGCGGGGAGGTGGGAACTGAGCGCACTCACGCTGCGGGTCGAGGTGACGCGTGGGCGGTCCGTCGAGTCGGTTCACCGGGCCAGGGGTGTCGTATGCAGCGCGAGCGGCCTGACGGAGTCGTGCGTCGGGGACCCGGTGATGCTCACCTTCTGGCGCTCGGCGATGAAGCCGTTTCAGGCGCTTCCCCTGATCGAGGACGGGGTAATCGACGCCTTCGGGTTCGGAGAAGAAGAAATCGCCCTTGCCTGTGCGTCTCACGGGGCGACCGACGAGCACCTGGTGGTGGTCGAACGGATGCTCCGGCGGCTCGAGATCAGTTCCGAAGCGCTGCACTGCGGAGCGCACCCACCGTACGACCGGGACGCCGCGTTCTCACTGCGCTGTTCCGGTTGCGAGCCAGGCCGGATCCACAACAACTGTTCGGGCAAGCACGCGGGCATGCTGGCCCTCGCTCGTTATCACGGCTGGGACGCGGACGGCTACTGGAAGCTGGACCACCCTGTGCAGCAGCGGATCCGGGCGGCCCTGCGCCCGTGGATGGACGTCGAACCCGACGAGCACGAATGGGCACTGGACGGCTGTGGCGTTCCCACGCCCCGAGTTCCGCTTCGTGAGATGGCCCGGGCGTATGCTCGGCTCGTGCGGCAGGCGCGCGACGGAAGACCCGACGCCGCCGCCGTTGTCTCGGCGATGACGCGTCGACCCGAACTCACGTCGTCACCGGGGAGGGCCCCGCTCGTACTGATGCAGGCGACCGGAGGCCGCCTGCTAGCAAAGGAAGGCGCCGAAGGCGTGCTCTGCCTGGCTTCCGTCGAGGACGACTGGGGGGTGGCTGTGAAAGTGGAAGACGGGAGCCTGAGGGCCGTCGGGCCAGTCGTCGTGGCCGTGCTCGAGGCGGCCGGGATGCTCACGGCACAGGAGCGAAGGCGGCTCGAGGTGCTGCAGGATGTACCGATCGTCAATACGCTGGGAGCCGAGGTCGGACGGATCACGGCACACGTCGTGGCCGCGGACGATCTTCCGGGTCCCAACGGTCAGGAATCGAGCGGGCAGGCCGGGTCGTGACGGTGGGCGGCATGGAGCCCGGCTCGCGACTCCTGGTGGAGATCTCGGCGGCCCTCGCGGCCCGGGATGATCTCCGGCTCGACGGGGCACTGCACCAGGCGAACGAGGGTGGAGCGAAGCCGGTCGAGGTCGAAGAGGCACTCCTCCAGAGCTACCTGTTTCTTGGATATCCGGCTGCCCTGACCGGGATCGCCCGCTGGCGCGAGATCGCGGGACCTCCACCCGCCGAGTCTGACGATCTGGCGACCCCGGAGCGCCTGGACGCCTGGACCGAAAGGGGTACGCGCGTGTGTGAGCTCGTGTACGGCCGGGCGTACGGAAAGCTGCGACGGAACATCGCCCGGGCGCACCCGGCGATGGACCGCTGGATGGTTGCCGAGGGCTATGGGAAGGTGCTCGGCAGACCTGAACTGGCCCTGCGGACTCGCGAGCTGTGCAACGTAGCAGTGCTCGCCGCGACCTCCTGGGAACCTCAGCTTCACTCGCATCTGCGCGGAGCGCTGCACGCCGGCGCGACGTCCGCAGAGGTGGAAGAAGCACTTGAGATCGGGCTGCGTTCGATCGCCGCCGAGGACGCTGCGCGCGCGCGCGACCTGTGGAAGCGAGTCCGATCCGCACATGGTGGAGATGCACACGATGTTCATTGATCTTGCGAAGATCCGGGTGCAGGGTGGCGCCGGCGGCGCGGGGGCCATGGCCTTCCGGCGGGAGACAGGCGTGCCGAAGGGCGGCCCATCCGGTGGGAACGGCGGCAGGGGAGGCGACGTCCTGCTCGTGGCGGATTCATCGCTCGACACGCTGCTCGACTACAGCTACCGGGAGAGTTACTCGGCCGGTCGTGCCGGACATGGCGAGGGAAGCAACAAGACAGGCCGCAGCGGAGATGATCTGCGACTCCCGGTACCGCTCGGCACGGTCGTGCGGGATGCGGACACGAGCGAACGCCTCGGTGAGCTGCTGGAGCCCGGCGCGGAGCTGCTCGTGGCACGTGGCGGACGCGGCGGCCGAGGAAACGCCTCCTACGCGACGTCCACGCACCAGGCCCCACGAGAGTGGCAGCCGGGCGGGTGGGGCGAGGAGAGGCGGATCGAGCTCGAGCTGAAGCTGATCGCCGACGTGGGGCTCGTCGGCGAGCCGAACGCGGGGAAGTCCACTTTTCTCTCGGCGGTGTCCGCGGCGCGGCCAAAGATCGCCGACTATCCGTTTACCACGCTGCAACCGAACCTGGGAGTGGTTCGGCTGTCCGATGGCCGCGGGCTCGTGATCGCCGACATCCCGGGTATTATCGAGGGCGCCGCGGAAGGGAAGGGACTCGGAACGCGATTTCTCCGCCATATCGAACGGACCCGGACCCTGCTTCTCATGGTACCGCTGGATTCTCCCGATCCGCAGGAGACCTACGATCTCCTGCGGGCCGAACTGCGTCGGCATGACGCGGCGCTGGAGAGGATTCCGCATGCCGTGATGCTGTCGAAAGCCGACCTGCTGTCACCGGACGACCCCGATCCGTCGCTCGATGCGCCCGACGCTTGGGGAGTGTTCATCGCATCGTCGGTCTCTCGCACGGGGCTGGCGGAGTTGATCGAGGGCCTGTGGCGGACGGTGGACGAGACACGGCGCCAGGAAGGTGACGCGGAGGATCCCGGGGCTTTTCCGGAGTTGGAGGAGTGGCGACCCTGAGCGGCGGGCATCCCATGCCTGCGATCGATGCCGAGGGACGGGCGGCCGTCGCCCTGGCCTCGGTTCCGGGGCTCGGACCCGCCGGGATCCTGGCCCTCGTGGAGACCCATGGTTCCGCCACGTCCGTACTGGAAGCTGCCGGTCGAGGCAGGCTGGACCGCGGCCTGCCTCCCCGTCTCAGGTCTCTCGCTTCGCGAGCCCGGACTGGAGTGGCACACGATGTGATCTCGCAGCTCCCGGCCGGCAGCAGTGTGGTTCCGTATTCCTCACCTCGATATCCGTCCGCCCTCCGAAGACTGGCTTGCCCACCCGCCGTTCTGTACGCCCTGGGTCCGCTCGTTCTCGACCAACCGCGCACGGTCACGGTGGTCGGGACCCGCACCGCCACCGGGTACGGTCGCCGCATGGCACGCCGGATCGGGGCGGAACTCGCACAGGCCGGCTGGCGGGTTGCCAGCGGGATCGCACGGGGAATCGATGCCGAAGCCCACCGCGGAGCCCTCGAGGCGGGTGGAGAGACCGTCGGCGTTCCCGGCTGCGGCCTGGGCCACGTCTACCCGGTGTCCAATCGCTCCCTGTACCGTGAACTCGCGGACCGGGGACTGCTGATCACCGAGTTTCCTCCCTCGGAGGGTCCACGCCGGGAGCACTTTCCGCGGCGGAACCGGATCCTCGCCGGTCTCGCGAGAGCCGTAGTCGTCGTGCAGGCGGGAATCCGCAGCGGAGCCCTGATCACGGTGGATCACGCGACCCACATCGGAGTCGAGGTCCTCGCCGTACCGGGCCCGGCCGACCTCCCCGCGAGTCGTGGTGTGAACGAACTCCTGCGTTCAGGGTCCGGTCTGGCTACCTGTGCAGACGACGTGCTGTCGATGCTCGGAGAGGCGTTCGGCGCCTACACCGGGTCCGTGCGAGCTGCAGTGGGGAGCCAGGAACATGTGAGGGGAAGCCAGGCGCACGCGGTGGAGAATCTCCCCCTGTTTCCGGACAGCGAGTCGAGGTCGGAGGATCGTCGCCTGCTGTCGGTGCTGACGAACGGTCCGGCGCACGTAGACACTCTGTCGACCGAGGCCGGAATTCCGATTCCGGCCACGCTGGCCCGGCTGGGGCGAATGGAGGTCGAGGGCCGGGTCCGGGGCCTGCCCGGCGGACGCTACGAGACCGTCTCGTGAACCAGGACCTCCAGGCTCAAATCGCCCTGTATGTCCACTTTCCGTTCTGCATCCGGCGGTGTCATTACTGTGATTTCGCGGTCACCCGATCTGCCGAGCCGCCGGTGAGTGAATGGATTGCCTGCCTCGCGCAGGACCTGCTCCAATGGGAAGAGGAACTCGAGACTCCCGGTCCGCATCGGATCGACACGATCTTCGTGGGGGGAGGAACACCGTCGCTCCTCGGCGGGGAGGGTATGGAACTGCTGGCGGAGCTCCTGGGGCGCCATTTCGAATGGGACGCCGGACGGCTGGAGTGGACCGTCGAGGCGAATCCGGGCTCGCTGACCGTCGATGCAGCCCGATGCTGGCTGAATCTCGGGGTCAATCGGCTCAGCATCGGAGTACAGTCATTTGACGACGGGGCGCTTCGCTGGCTCGGCCGGCTGCACGACTCGGCCGGGGCGACCAGTGCGGTCGAGCGCGCCCACGAGGCGGGCTTCGAAAACGTGAGCATCGATCTGATCTTCGGCCTGCCAGCCGACGTTGAACGGAGCTGGGGAGACGACTTGAGACAGGCCGTGTCCCTCGGCGTGACACACGTGAGCGCCTACGGCCTGACCGCGGAGCCCCGAACACCGCTCGGCAAACTGGTGGCGAATGGACGCATCCGCATGGCAGGCGGAGATCGGTATGCGGATGAGTATTCTGATACAGTAAATATACTTAGCCAGCATGACTTCAAGCAGTATGAGGTGTCGAACTTCGCGCTGGATGGATATGAGTGCAGGCACAACTGGCACTACTGGATCGGCTCGGAGTACCTTGGCCTCGGCCCATCTGCGCACAGTCTTGTCGGGGGGCAACGCATCTGGAACGTGACCCGATGGCAGGCGTATCGGGATGCGGCGAGTTCCGGCGCCTCGCTCCGGGAGGGGCGTGAGATTCCAACTCGTGCCGATCGGCGACTGGAGTCTCTGTGGCTCGGTCTCCGGACACGACGAGGAATCGACCTTGCTGCTCACGGCATCGAGGCCGATCTGGTTAGTCATTGGGTCGCGGAGGGGTGGGCCTCGATCTCGAACCAGGTACTGCAGTTGACGCCCGGGGGCTGGCTGCGGATGGATGGGCTGGTGACGGAGCTGGACTTTCAATTGGCGGAAAGCGGTGCCTGAATGGCATCGACGGGTAACGAGCGAACTGGCTGGCGATGAAGAGCGACACACTCACAATCCGGGAAAAGACGGTCCTCCGGGCCGTCGTAGACGCCTATATCGATTCGGCTGAGCCGGCGGGTTCGCGGCGGATCGTGCGACAGTTCGAACTCGACGTGTCGCCGGCCACGGTTCGGAACACCATGGCCGATCTGGAAGAGAAGGGATTCCTGACGCACCCGCACACGTCGGCGGGCAGGATGCCCACGGACCTGGCATACCGATATTACGTGGACGAACTGATGGGTCGGCGGAACGTGTCCGCCGGGCAGCGGGTGCGACTGGAGCAGGAACTCGTCGGCCTCTCCGCACCGAACGAACTCGAGTCTCTGGTCGAGCGGGCGGCTCGGGTGCTGGGACTGCTGACCGGCGAGCTCGGTCTTTCCGTGGGCCCTCTCCTCGCAGAAGCGGTCCTCACCAGACTCGACCTCGTGCCGACTCACCCGGAAAAGGCCCTGCTCGTTCTGACGCTGGAGTCCGGCGTGGTTCGCACGGTGTACATAGATCTTCCGACGGCACTTCCGCAGGAGTCTCTGACGGCGGTGGCGACGGTGCTCAACGAGCGCCTCGCGGGCAGCACGCTGCGGGAGATCCACTGCACGCTTACCGACCGACTGCGAGATATCCAGCTTCCCGACAGTTCGGCTTCGGAGTTGGTGAATATCTTTGTACAGTCCGGGCCGGAGATCTTCGAGTGGGTAGTCAGCGGCGAGGATCTGCACATCGGCTCGATCGCCGTGGTGGCGGAACAACCCGAGTTCACGTCGAGTGAGAGCCTGCGGGCGCTGATGGAACTCGCCGAGAGGCGCGAGCTCCTGGCGTCGGTGCTGCATGGGCGGGCTACCACTGATGGGACGCAGATCACGATCGGTGCCGAGCACGGCGCGCCCGAACTGGCAGACCTGACGATCATTACGGCCACCTATTCGGTCGGGCAGCTCGAAGGGGTCGTCGGCATAATCGGTCCGACGAGGATGCGCTACGAGAAGATCGTGTCGCTCGTGGATTGCACGTCGTCCCTGGTGTCGAGCCTGCTCACGGACTGATCGAGAACCTACTGGCAATCGAATCGACCTGGCATTCCGACCCGGAAGTCCGGGTCGGATGACGAAAGTACAACGAAGAGGGCGGATGGCGGATTACTACGAACGTCTCGGGGTTGCTCGGGACGCGGACGTCTCGGAGATCAAGAAGGCCTACCGAAGCCTGGCGATGAACTACCACCCGGACCGCAACGATTCGCCGGATGCGGAGGAGAAATTCCGTGACGTGACCGAGGCCTACGAGGTCCTGCGGGATCCCGAACAGCGCTCCCTGTACGACCGGTTCGGCGAGGCCGGGATCAAACGCGGCGCTGGAGGAACCGGCGGCCCCGCAGGCGGGTTCGGGGGCTTCGACTTCGGGGATGCGTTCGAAGTATTCATGCGTGAGTTCGGAGGCATGTCCGGGCTCGGGGATCTATTCGGTCGCGGTCGCCCGTCACGGGGTCCCCGCCGCGGCGGAGATCTGAAGATGAGGATGTCGGTCAGCCTCGAGGAGGCGGCTCGCGGAGTCACGCGAAGCGTCCGGGTGAAAGTTCTCGACCCGTGTGATGACTGCGGTGGGTCCGGGGCGGCTGCTGGAACCCATGCTGAGCGTTGTTCGACCTGCGGAGGCGCGGGCCAGGTCCGGCAGGTCCAGCGATCGATGCTCGGACAGTTCGTCAGTGTCCGTCCGTGTCCGGCCTGTGGCGGAGCGGGAGAGACAATCGCCAGTCCGTGCGAGTCGTGCTCCGGCGAGGGGCGTCGTCGAGTGGAGCGGCTGATCGAGCTGGAGATCCCGGCCGGAGTTTCGACAGATGACTACCTCAAACTCAGTGGGAGAGGCAACGCCGGCTTCTCCGGCGGGCCGCGAGGAGACATCCTGGTGCTCGTCGATGTGGAGCCGGATCCGAGGTTCGAGCGTCACGGCGACGACCTGGTCGCGAATCTCGCGGTTACGGTCAGCCAGGCCGCGCTGGGCGACGAGGTAGAGGTGGCGACGATCATCGACGGTACTGCCCGATTGAAGGTGCACGCGGGTGTGCAGAGCGGGCAGGCCCTGCGGCTCAGGGGCAAGGGAATGCCGCGGTTGAGGGAGACGGGCCGTGGCGACCAGATCGTGCGCGTGCTCGTGTGGACTCCCACGCAGCTGTCGAAGCAGGAAACTGAGCTGTTTGAGCAGCTTCGCGAAGTGGAGTCTCCGGCGCCGGAGCCGGATGTCGAGGAGCCGGGGTTCTGGGAACGGGTGAAGCGCGCGTTCACGGCATGATCTCCGACAGCCGCGGTGTTGCGCGCGCGATCC
Source organism: uncultured bacterium (assembly GCA_965370685.1). Lineage (GTDB taxonomy): Bacteria > Gemmatimonadota > Gemmatimonadetes > Palauibacterales > Palauibacteraceae > Carthagonibacter. Next base: position 31,462 of record CBDUVN010000016.1, read on the forward strand.
CACGGCCGCAGATCATGGAACCAACGCAGCATGTCCTGTCAGGGCGACACACCGGATCCCGGAGGCGTAATGGAAGACTCCGCCCGCGCGCGGCCCCCGGCTGCTGAATTTGACCCGTATTACGGGCGGTACATCGAGCGGGTCGAGCACGAGAACGTGCTCGAGGCACTCTCCGAGCAGCTGGATGAGATGCTCGGCTTCCTCGGAAGCCTGGATCCGGGGATCGGGGAGTTCCGGTATGGGCCCGACAAGTGGACGCTCAAGCAGGTCGTGGGCCATGTAGTGGACTCGGAGCGGATCTTCGGGGCCCGGGCGCTTTGCATAGCTCGGGGCGAGACCCAGCCACTGCCGGGGTTCGATGAGAACGCATACGCTGACCAGGCGGGATCGGCCCGACGGTCGATCAGTGGTCTGGCGCGTGAGTTCGAGCACGTCCGGCGGTCCAACATGTCACTGTTCGAGACCCTGGACGACGGGGCATGGCAGAGAACCGGCACGGCGAACGGTGCCGCGATCTCGGTCCGGGCAATCGCCTGGATACTGGCGGGGCACGCCGCTCACCACGTGCAAGTGCTGCGGGAGCGGTACCTGGCGGCCCAATGAGCCAGGAAACGGGCGAGGGCGGACTCACCACCGGGGGATGGGCCGGACCCCGGCTCGCGAGCTTCGCCGCCGGCCTCGGCATGGCCGTCTCCTCCTTCCTCACGATCCGGCATTTCTTCGAGGCGAACTATCCCGACTCGATTTTCGCGGGCTCGTTCTGCGACATCAGCGCATTCTTCAACTGCGACAGCTCCGCCTACTCCTCGCTGGCGGCGATCATGGACGTTCCGATGGGCGGCCCCGGACTGGTGATCGGTGTGCTGGTCATGCTGGGGGCGGTGTTTCCGTCGGAGGCGTTCGAGCGCACCAATCGGTTCGTCGCGCTGATCAACGGTTTCGGGGTCGTCGCCCTGTTCCTGCTCTCGGTATTCGTGCTCGGCAGTCTGTGCCTGTTGTGCACCGGCTACTACGTGACGTCCCTCCTGAGTCTCTGGCTGTTCTGGAAGTACGCTCCGGGCCGGAGAGAAGGGGACGTGGGTGGTGACGGCGGCGCCCTGACCCGCTGGCTGCGTCCTTCGCCGTTGCACCTGGCGGTGTTCGCACTATTCGGCCTCGCGACGGCGTGGACGCTCGCCGAGTATCACGGAGCCAGGCGCGATGCTCAGACCGGCGGCGCGTCCGCCCGCTTCGTGCGCCAGTACTTCGAGCTTCCGGAAGTCGAATGGCCCAGCGCGATCTCGCCGTTCCGCACGGCCAGCGCGACCACGAGATTC
>CBDUVN010000017.1:0-31062 GCA_965370685.1 uncultured bacterium
GGCGAGCCGGGAATACACGGCTCTCGAGCTCACGGCCGAGAAGACCGTCGGTCGAGGCCTGATGCTGGTGGGCTCGTACGTCCTGTCGCGCACGCGCGGAAACTACCAGGGTCTGTTCGAGACCGATTACTGGGTACCATCACCGAACACGGGGCCGAACTTCGACCATCCGGACCTGCTGGAGAACGCCGACGGCCTGCTCCCGCAGGACCGCAGGCACTCGTTCAAGCTCGCTGCCTCATACATGACCGGATTCGGCCTCGCGGTCGGGACCCGCTTCCTGTGGCAGACGGGCACACCTCTCAGTATCCGGGGGGGAAGCACGCAGCCCCCCGCGTACGCCTATCTCGCGGAGCGCGGATCGATGGGAGAGACACCCAACGTCTGGGACCTCGACCTGCGCTTCGTCTACGACTTTCAGAGTCTGGTTCGCCGGACCTCGCCCACCAGACTCATCCTGGACCTGTTCAACGTGGGCAGCCCGAGGACCGCCCTCGCCTACGACCAGATCTGCTGCTTCACCCGTACCGACGAAGGGAACCAGACGGATGTGAATCCGAACTACCTGCAGCCGACGCGGTTTCAGCCGCCGATGACGGTGAGGCTGGGGGTGGAGATGGGGTTCTGACCCGGGATCGGATCAGTCTCGCGGCCCGGTGAGCTCTCGAAACGGCCCGTAGTCTCGAACCGACTCGAAATCCGGATCGACCGGAAAGTCCCACTTTGGATACTCGCCCCCCCACTGCTCGGCGAACAGGCCCAGGTTCATCGCCTCGGAGAGCCGCTCCGTCGCGGCGGCAGAATCTCCGCTGGTTGCTGCCATGGCGGACCGCCAGTACGCCGCGTGCCCCCACAGCCAGGGTCTTTCCAGCGTCGCCAGCCGGTTGTCGATCGAGTCCGCGGATACGGAGTCTCCGAGGCGCGCCGCCAGCGTTCCCTGGTAGCCGAGCAGGCTCACGTCGATGTTGTGGCCGAGCAGAGTCGGCTCGCCGGCAAGTTCATCGGCGGATAGTCCCGCGAAGACCGCCCGCGCGTCTTCCCACCGGGCAGCGGCATACAGGGCACGTGCGTATCGCCATCGATCGGCCTCCGTGGCGGTCTCCCGAAGCGTTCGGTTCCGGTACCAGAAAACTGCCCGGTCGTGAGCCTCGGCCGCGGCGGCCGTGTCTCCGTGCGCGCGCATTTCGAGTGGAGCGTCCACCAGGAGACGGAATCTCCTGTCATGCTGAAACGTCTCACCGGCGGCCGGCTCAGACAGCGTCTCAGCGATCAGGCGCAGGGCAGCATCAGACCTTCCGACTGACGCCAGGCCCCGGGCTTCATAAAACGCCAGATCGAGATCATGGGGAAACTGCAGCCGTCCTTCCCGGGCCTGCTCGAGTCCCTGCCGGTACTCTCCGAGAGCGTGATGACAATCTGCCCGTCTCCTCCACAGCTCTCCCGTCCTTGCGTACCTGCTCCCCCGGAGATCGACGCTGTCGAGGATCGCCAGACATTCCCGCGGACGCTGTGCCAGATTCAACGCCATGGCCAGGTGAAGGTACCGGGAAGCATTCGGCAGCCGGTCCTTCCAATCGCGGAATGCCCGCACCATCTCGACGCCGTCGCGCCGAATTACCGCCTTCTGAACGGCCAGTTGCCACCGCTGGCGAGGAGGCAGAAGCGCGATCCGTCGGTCGAGCTCCGTCGCGATCGAGTCCGCCGGAGCGAATTCACCGAAGTTGACGTGCCAGATCATTGCCAGACCGAGCGCCGCGTCAAAGGTGGAATCGATCTCGATCGCCCGGTAGAGAAGATCGAGGGCCTGTCTCTCCGAACCGCCGAGTATCCATAGCTCACGGGCCGCGTTCAGCTGCTGCCAGGCCTCGTATGAGATACCCCGCCCGAACGACGGAGAATACTGATCCCCGAGCCGAAGGCGGGTGGCCACCGACACCAGCACCCGATCGCGGAGCGCGAGGACTCCCGCGGTCGGATCGTGTCTGGCCGCCGAGGCGCTCATCCCGTCGAGAACCTCTGCCGACTCCGCATCGATGAGCCGCGACTCAAGCAGAACCGTGTCCGCGCGAAGGTACAGCGAGCTCTCGAGCACGAGGGCCGTCCGGGTCTGCTGACGCAGTTCACGGCTGAGATCCGGCCCGGCCAGTCGCTCGTTCCGTTCGATCGCCGCGAGGATCCTCTCGACTTCGTCTGCCGACACGACCCGAATCGTATCGATCTCGGCCAGCGCTCCCGACAGGACGAACGTCGCGTATCGGCCAAGCTCGTCAAGCGCCGGATCCCCGCTGAGATTCTCGATCGGGCGGACCATCACCGCGTTCGGAATCAGCGCACTCGCCGACTCGCGTCTCGACATCGCGGCCCACAGCCCGACCAGGACAGCCGTGGCGACGGCACCCGACAGCAGGCCGCGCGGGATCCTCCTCGCCGGCGAAGGAACCTGGACTCCACCCGGGCGCTCCGCCTCATCCTGCAGCTGCCTGGCCGGCCTTGCTGCGAATGCCATCCGCTTTGCCGGCTGTATGAGCGATTCGACGAGCTGCTGGACTTCCGGCGTGGGATCGATCCCGAGTTCGCGCTCGAGCAGCTCGGCGTGCTCTCGGGCGAACTGGACGGCGTTGGCGGGATCTCCGCCTGCCGCCAGCGCCTCCATCAGGCCGACGACTGCCGCGGAATTGTACGGGTCGTGCTCCACGAGCCGACCCCACCAGCGAGCGGAGACCGCTGGTTCGCCTCGATCGTCGGCCTCGCGGGCCAGGTCTTCGACCGTGCGAGCCAGCAGCGACGCGAGGCGCCCTCGCTCCGATTCGACCCACCGATCGAACTCTTCCGAGCTCCCGACGAAGAACCCGTCCATGAACGGCCCGGAATACGATCCCACCGCCGTCTCGGGATCCGCCCGGCCCAGCGCCTCCTCGAACACCATCGAGTCCACCTGGAGGCGCGAAGGGTCGATTCTCACGTATTCGCCGGCCGTACGAAGCGTGTCCTCTCCGAGTTCCGCACGAAGCACGTACAGCGAATGAGACAGGTGGTGGCGGGCTTCCCGGGTGTCTGAATCCGGCCAGAGCAGCGCGATCAGCCGGTCACGGCTCTGACCCGTCTCTCCGGCCGATGCCACGAGCGCGAGCAGGGCGAGGCGTTTCTGCTGGGACGAACGGCCGGACACCGGCCCGTCCGGTCCCGTGAGCAGCACTCCACCGAGCAGCGTGAGTCTGTACAAGTACGCTCGCCCGCAAATGTTATGCGCCGGAAGATACGGGGGAGAGTCTCCGGCCACACTACGCGCTCAATATAAGGGGTGCCCCGGAAACGGGCCAAATCGTAACCGGGTATCGGTCCGGTGGGTGGCAGGCGGATCAGGCGGTCTCGGGGCCGCGACCACCTTCCGAGCCGCCCGCCGGGCAGGTACCCGACAGGCGAATCGAACCACCGATTCAGGAGGTCGCCATGAAACCGATTCGCATTCTCTGGTGTTTCGCAGCAGCCGCGCTGGTGCTCGGGTGCCAGGACAACGTCACCGACCCGATCGCGCAAGCGGACGAGGTCGCTCCAAACCTGACCGTGGAGCACGAGGAGTACCAGGTCGAGATGACGTGGGACGACGTGCTCGCCTACGGGTGTGTTGACGAGCTCCTGCACGTCAGGGGAATCGTCGTGGTGGACAAATACAGGCTCTGGAACCCTGTCCAGAATCCCAACCGGAAAGGCCGGACAGTCGAATTCAAGGGACTCGATTCGGAGTACCCCGAGTTCTCCATGGAGGGCATGACCTCGGGTGACATGTGGATCATGGACCTGTCCAAGAACAACAAGTTTGACGAGAAGAAGCATGTGTTCAAGGACGGGAGCTGGGTCTACCACCAGGACCTGAGCTGGTTCTTCATCAACCAGGACGGCGACAGACTTCATGTCAAGGGGACGTATCAGCTCATGAAGGACATGGACACGGCCGGGCTGAAAATGTACCAGGTCAATCGGGGAGGCTGCCCTGAGATCTGGTAGTGCGGCGTCCGTTATGCGCCGGGAGATACGGGGGAGAGTCTCCGGCCACACGACGCACTCAATATAGGGGGTGCCCCGGAAACGGGCCAAATCGCAACCGGGTATCGGTCCGGTGGGTGGCAGGCGGATATGGCGGTCTCGGGGCCGCGACCACCTTCCGAGCCGCCCGCCGGGCAGGTACCCGACAGGCGAATCGAACCACCAATTCAGGAGGTCGCAATGAAACCGATTCGCATTCTCTGGTGTTTCGCAGCAGCCGCTCTGGTGCTGGGCTGCCAGGACAACGTCACCGACCCGATCGCGCAAGCGGACGAGGTGACACCACCCGCTTTCAAGGCGGAGAACACCTACCTCGTGAGGGAATTCACCTGGGACACCGCTGAGCTCATTGCGTGCGCCAACGACGGGGCCGGTGAGTACCTGCAGTATGACGGTATCGTCGTGGCCACCACGAAGAAGCTACTCACCGCCTCGGCAATGCAGAGCCGATCCACGAAGATTGATGAGTTCAAGGGACTCAACTTCGATCAGTTCCAGGCCACGGGGCTGACATCAGGAGACGTGTGGATCATCAGACCGAATGGCAGCACCTGGACCGCTCGGTGGAATGGTGACAGGGACGGCGAGTTCTGGAACTGGCACCAGACTTACAGCTTCAAGTTCACCAACCAGTATGGAGAGCGTCTGCACGTGCAGGGTACGCGTGTGGAGAAATACGACAAGAACGGGGAACTTGTTCTACTCGAGTACAATCGCGGTACCTGCCCCGAGGTGTGGTAGGCTCGACAGCTGATTTCACCCACAATCACGAGAGGGCGGCATCCCTGCCGCCCTCTTCCCCTTGTCAGCTTCCGTTCACCACCAACCGCGCAACGGGCGAGGCAACTCCGGAGCGCGCCTTACGAGCGAAGCGAGGGCAGCGCGCGCAGGAGATGCCTCGCCCGCTGCCAGTGCCGGAGCCGAACCCGCCCTACCCCGCCGCCCCGTGACACTTCTTGTACTTCTTCCCGCTGCCGCACGGACACGGTTCATTCCGCCCGACGTTGTCGAATTCCTCGCTGAGCGCCGCCGAAACGGGGGCCCGGATCGGCCCGATCCCCGCGATCTCCGGCGCTTCGGGTGTGGCGGGTGACCCGATCCCTGCCGGCGCCCTTGGACTGGTGTCCATCGCCGTAGCTGCGACGCCGGTGGCCGCCATCGCGGGAGCCGCCTGGCGCTGCGCGACGGGCCCGGGGGGCGCGGATCCAGCTCCCGTCCCGACGATATCCGACGGTCCGCTCATCGACGTGACGCGCGGAGCTCGCAGGACGGGCCGGGTCTCGAGCTGCGCCCGGAACAACAGGCTGGCGACGCTGCGCCGGATGTCGGCCATCAGGTCCACGAAGGACTCGTAGGCCTCCTTCTTGTACTCGACGAGCGGATCGCGCTGGCCGTAGGAGCGGTAATGGATCGAGGTTCGAAGATGGTCCAGGTCGTACAGGTGGTCCTTCCACTTCTCGTCGATCACCGACAGCACCACGAAGCTCAGCACCCGCTCCCAGCTGTCCGCGAAGCTGTCCAGCTTCTGGTGATACGCTTCGTGCGCGTGGTCGATAATCGCCTGTTCAAGCGCCTCCGTATCGGGCCACGGGTATTCCGCCGGGCTCACATCGTCCTGGTTGAGGAATGAAGCCACGAGGAAGTAGTCCAGCAGCAGCCGCTCCCGCAGCGCCTTGAGGTCCCAGTCGTCGGCGTGGCTGCCATGCTCGACCAGACGGGCGAATTCGATGCGGATCGACTGCTCGATCATGTCCCACGTCTCGCCCTTCAGGTCCTCGCCCCCCTCGAGCGCGAACAGCCGGAGATCGTAGATCACCTCGCGCTGCTGGTTCATCACGTCGTCGTACTCGAGGAGTCGTTTCCGGGCCTCGAAGTTCTGGAGCTCGACCCGCCGCTGGGCACGCTCGATCGACTTGGTCATCCACGGGTGGGTGATGACCTCGCCCTCCTCCGCCCCGAGTTTGTCCATCACCCGCGCCACGCGGTCCGTCCCGAACAGGCGCATCAGGTCGTCTTCGAGTGACAGGAAGAAGCTGCTCGAGCCCGGATCCCCCTGGCGGCCGGCCCGTCCCCTCAACTGGCGGTCGATCCGCCGCGACTCGTGCCGCTCAGTCCCGAGGATCTGCAGCCCGCACGGAGGATCTCCGTAGCAGCCGAGCGTCGTCACCTGGTCCTGGGTCAGGTCCGCGGACTCGTGGACCTGACCGAACGCCGGGATGTTCGACTCGATGCCGCACACGCCGCACTTGACGACGCCGACGCCGAGTTTGATGTCGGTTCCGCGGCCGGCCATGTTCGTGGCGATCGTGATCGCGCCCGCGTACCCGGCACGGGCCACGATCTCCGCTTCCCTCTCGTGCTGCTTCGCGTTCAGCACCTCGTGCGTCAGGCCGCGGCGTTTGAGCATACGGGCGAGTGTCTCCGACACGTCGACGCTGGTCGTACCGACCAGGATCGGAAGTCCGCGCAGGTGCAGGCGTTCGATTTCGTCCAGCAGCGCGGCGTACTTCTCCCGCTTCGTGCGGTACAGGAGGTCTTCCCCATCTATCCGCCGGATCGGGCGGTTGGTGGGGATCACGACGACTTCGAGCCCGTAAATCTCGTGAAATTCTGCTTCTTCGGTTTCCGCCGTACCGGTCATGCCGGCCAGCTTTGCATACATCCGGAAGTAGTTCTGAATCGTGATCGTGGCGAGCGTCTGCGTCTCGCCGCGCACGCTGACGCCTTCCTTCGCCTCTACGGCCTGGTGAAGCCCGTCGCTCCACCGTCGCCCTTGCATCTTCCGGCCGGTGAACTCGTCGACGATGATCACTTCGCCGTTCTCGACCACGTACTCCACGTCCTTCTCGTACAGCGCGTGTCCCTTCACGAGCTGGTGGATGATGTGCAGTCGCTCCGACTTCTCGGCGTAGTCACGTTCGAGTTGCTGAATCTGATCGCGTTTCTCGTCCGGGCTCAGCTTCTCATTGTCTTCGACCTGCTTGACCGACTCCGAGATGTCCGGGACGACGAACGCCTCCGGATCTCCGGGGCTCAGGAGGTCCTGCCCCTTGTCGCTGATCTGGATCGTGTGGCCCTTCTCGTCGGTCGTGAACAGCAGCAGCTCGTCCGCCTCAGTCATCGCCTTGTCGCGCATCAGAGCCGCTTCTGACCGCTGTACGAGCTGCTTGACTCCGGTTTCGTTGAGCAGCTTCATCAAGCGCTTGTTCGTCGGGGCACCACGCTGCGCGGCCAGGAGTTGCTTTCCGGTCTGAAACTCATTCGCCTCCTCGGACTCCTCCTCAATCGCCTTGAGCCCCTTCTCCGCCTCCCCCACGAGCTCGTTGACGATGTGCAGCTGCTTGCGCACCAGGTTCGCGACCTGCGCATTGTGCTTCTTGTAGATCTGTTGATCATCGGCCTTACCGACTGGACCGGAGATGATGAGCGGCGTCCGAGCCTCATCCACGAGGACGGAATCCACCTCGTCGATGATCGTGTAGTTGTGGCCTCGCTGTACCCGGTCTTCTACCCTGACGACCATGTTGTCGCGCAGGTAGTCGAAGCCGAACTCGTTGTTCGTGCCATAGGTGATATCGGACCTGTAGGCGACGCGGCGTTCCTCGCTTCCCGGCCGCGTGTCATCCAGGCAGCCGACCGTGAGTCCGAGCCAGGTGAACACGGCCCCCATCCACTGCGAGTCACGGCGGGAGAGGTAGTCGTTCACCGTGACGAGGTGTGCCCCGCGCCCGGAGAGCGAGTTCAGATACAGCGGCAGAGTGGCAACGAGTGTCTTACCCTCACCGGTGGCCATCTCCGCGATCTTGCCCTGGTGCAGCGCGATACCGCCGATCAACTGCACATCGTACGGCACCATGTCCCACTTCATCACGTGACCCATGACGGAGATTTCGGAGCCCAGCATGCGCCGGCACGCCTCCCTGACCGTGGCGAACGCCTCGGGCAGGATCTCGTTCAACACTTCTTCCGTGGTTTCCTCCAGCTCTTCTTCGGCCTCGCCGAGTCGAGCCGAGAGAAACTCTCTGCGGACGGGATCCTCGGACTGCCGTCGCTCATCCCGAATGCGCTCGATCTCCTCTTCCAGCTCGCGCGTACGCTCGTGGACAAGCTTTCGAAACCGTGGAGTCTGCGCCTTGAGATCCTCCTCGGAGGCGTCCGCGAGCCGCTCCTCGTGGCGCAGGATTTCGTCCACGATCGGCTGGAGACGCTTCATTTCGCGCTCGAAGCGCGTTCCCATCACCCGGTTGACCAGAGTCTTCAGCATCCGTCGGTCGCATCTTTCTCGAGGTCGGTCGATTCCATCGAGGCGACCGTTGCCGCTCCGACTCCCCGTTCCGACCAGATTTCTTCCAGTCGTTCCCGAATCGTCCCGGGAACGAGATATCGCACCGTGAGCCCCGCCGCGAGTCTGTCACGAACACGCGTGCTCGATACGTCGACGCGGGTCACCGGCGCCGCCACGAACGGGTAGCGCGGGTCCTCCCGCGGGTACTCTCCATCCCTTGGCATCACTGCAAGGTCGGCCAGTTCCATGATCCTCTCCGGATCACGCCAACTGTCGAAACTGTGATACTGATCGACACCGATCACCAGCAGCAGCCCGTCCGGTTCCCAGCGTTTCCGGATCTCCTCCAACGTGTCCACGGTCCACGACGGGCCCGGGCGACGCAACTCGATATCGCTGACCTCGATCCTCGGCTCATCACCGAATGCGGTCCGCGCCAGCGACAGTCGCTCTTCCGCATCCAGGACGGTATCCCGATGCGGCGGTCGCGCCGACGGAACGATAAGCAGGAGATCCAGATCCAGCCCCTCGATCACATCTTGTGCCGCCACGAGATGGCCGATATGCGGCGGGTCGAACGCACCCCCGAACACTCCGATGCGCCGGCCGATCATTCGGAGCCGGAACCGTCCGATTTCTCGAGGTCCCTGGCCTCCGGGCTGTCCGGGTACAGTTCCAGCAGACGAATTTCGACCTGCTCGGCCTCACGCCTGAAACCGACGTACCAGTACGCGTCGTGCAACAGCCCCAGCGCCTGCGGCTCGACATGCGAGCCCGGATAGTTCACGAGCACCGACTCCAGGTAAATGATCGACGACTCGTACATACGTCGCTTGAAGTACCATTCGCCGATCGCCATCTCCTTCTCCGCGAGCTTCTGTCTCGCCTCCTCGCCCACGGCACGGGCTTCGGCTACGACCGGACTCCTCGGGTAGAACTCGACCAGGCGCGCGCATTCCTCGATCGCCTTGCGCGTGAATTCCTGGTCCCGCGGAATGCTCGGAGACATGGCCCAGTAGGAGCGACAGATCCCGAACTGTGCGTCGTCCGCCAGGGAACTATTCGGTCTCGTCGTGACGAGCTGTCGGAATTCGTTCGCCGCCAGGAGCTCCTGATCGGACTCGAGATACGACTCGGCGAGCATCAGCCGTGCACTGTCGGCCGTGGGATCGAGCGGGTCACGAAACAGGTGGTCCCGGAAACCGCGGATCGCCTGCGAATACTTGCCCTGCTCGAACCGCTCGGCGGACCAGTCATAGCGCTGTCGCGGCGTCGACTCGGGCGGCGGCATGCTCGGTCCGCATGCCATCACGAGCGACAACAACGCGATCGAGATCAGGCCCGATCCATATCGTAAGTCTGGCTTCCGCCGTCCCATTCCCTGTTCTTCCGTCTCTCTCATCTATCGGACTCCGAACCGGATCTGGCGGATTCTCTCCTCCGCGAGACTGACCAGCGGACCGGTTCGAACCGGATTCAGTTCGAGAACCGCCAGAAAGTCCGACTCGGCACCGGCAAGGTCGCCGAACTGCAGCCGGATCTCTCCCCGGTTGTAATGCGCCTTATCGAGCAGGTTGCGGGGCACGCCCTGGTCGATCAGCCGATCGAGTCGATCCGCCGCGTCTCCGGGTCTGCCCTGCGCGCGGTCTGCCATCGCCACATCATACAGGCAGGATCCGTATTCCCATGTCGCCTCGGCACGATCTCTTCTGCTCGCCGTCTCCAGATAGCGTTCGAAATACCCGAGCGCCTCCCGGCATCCACCGACTTCCTGGAATGCACGCGCCGTCTCCAGCACGGCCGCCGCGGAGGGTTCTTCCGCTTCCAGCACTGCCAGGTACAGTGGAATGGCTCGATTCCAGTCGCTGAGCTCAGCGTAATACCTGGCCAGCGGATAGCGCAGGTCCTGTGGCACCATCCCGATCCCCAACGAAAACACCGGCTCCATGGCACGGGCCATGTTGTCCGGAGAGCCCCGCTCACGAGCTACCCGCGCGGCTTCCGACAGTTCGGCTGCCACCTGGAACCGGTATTCCGGGCTGGACTCGAGCAGCGGGCGCAGGTACTCGAGCGACGCATCGACATCTCCCCTGACTGCATAGGCATGGCCAAGACGCAGCAGGACTTCAGGCTCCTGCCCGAGCTGGCGCAGAGCGAGCTTGTATTCCGCGACAGCCGCTTCCGGATGCCCCGCCGCGAGCAGTCGATCGCCCCGCTCGACTGCCGTTTCCTGACCTCCACCACCACAGGCCACGGCGAACAGGAACACGGCACAGGTGGCCAGGCGCCTCGACACGAGCACAAGTCCCCGCATCTCAGGCCCGCGCTGCATCACCCGACGAGACCGCTGCGACTTTTCCACGGGCGAACAGTCCGTACTTGAGGATGCACCAGAGCGCACGAATTCCGTCTTTCCAGCCGATCTTCTTCCCCTCCGCGTATGTACGGCCACTGTATGAGATTCCGACTTCAAACACGCGCCAGCCGCCTCGCGCGACTTTGGCCGTCAGCTCGGGCTCGACCCCGAACCCACGCTCCTGGATGGTCAAGCCCTGGAGCACCTCCCGGCGGAAACACTTATAGCAGGTTTCCATGTCGGTAAGATTCAGGTTCGTCACCATGTTCGACAGAATGGTGAGAAACCGGTTCCCCACGTAGTGCCAGAAATAGAGGACACGGTGTGGCTCGCCTCCCATGAATCGGGAGCCGAACACCACGTCGGCTTTTCCGTCCAGAATGGGCTGCAGGAGCTTGCGGTACTCGGCTGGATCGTATTCGAGATCTGCGTCTTGGACGATGATGATGTCGCCGCCAGCTGCCTCGAAACCGGTCTTGAGCGCGGCGCCCTTGCCCCGATTGGACTCGTGGACGATCAACAGGTCGATCCGGCCATCGTCCTTCAGCCGCTGGAGAATCTCCAGCGACCGGTCCGTCGATCCATCATCGACGGCGACGAGCTCGATCTTGAGCGAGATATCGTTCACCCGATCGACGACCTGCTCGATCGTTTCGCTCTCGTTGAAGATCGGAATCACGACGGAGAGTTGCCGCGCACTTTCCGGAAGTTTTCGGGTCATCCGGCGTTCTCGTCATGCCCGGTATCCGCGGTGAGAACCGGGGGGACCCGCAGTGCTCCATGCGCATGGAGTTGCTTGAAATACTCGATCGTGGTGGCCAGCCCCTCGGACAGTGGCACGATCGGCTCCCACTCGAGATACTCGATCGCTCGGGCAAGATCCGGCTGCCGGACCTTCGGGTCATCCGTGGGAAGAGGCAGATGCCGGATTCCCGCATCCGAGCCGAGCTGGTCGAGCACCATCTGACCCAGCTCGAGAATCGTGAATTCCACCGGGTTTCCAATGTTTACCGGGCCAGTCTGATCGCTGAGGAACAGACGGTAGATTCCCTCGATCTCGTCCGACACGTAACAGAAGCTCCGCGACTGCCCGCCGTCGCCATACACCGTCAGTGGCCGGTCGAGCAGGGCCTGCACGATGAAATTCGACACCACGCGCCCATCGTATGGACGCATTCGCGGCCCATAAGTGTTGAAGATCCTCACGATGCGTGTGTCGAGGCCGTGATATCGGTGATAGGCCATCGTGATGGCCTCAGCGAATCGCTTCGCCTCGTCGTACACGCCGCGCGGACCGATCGGATTCACGTTGCCCCAGTAGCTCTCCGGTTGTGGATGAACCAGCGGGTCTCCGTAGATCTCTGAAGTCGAAGCCAGCAGAAAGCGGGCGTCCCTGGCGCGCGCCAGCCCGAGCGCGTTGTGAGTCCCCAGGCTCCCGACCTTGAGCGTCTGAATCGGCAACTCGAGATAGTCGACCGGACTCGCGGGAGACGCGAAATGGAGCACCCCATCAAGCTCTCCCTTCACGCCGATGAAGGTCGTCACGTCGTGCCTGACGAACTCGAAGCGCGGCTCGCTGTCCAGATGCGCAATGTTGTCCAGGCTTCCCGTGATCAGGTTGTCCATCCCGATCACCGAGTGCCCATCGGCCAGGAATCGATCGGTGAGGTGAGATCCCAGAAAGCCGGCCGCGCCCGTAATCAGGACCCTCATCGGACCTGCTCCCGGCCGACGGGATAGTATTCGAAACCGTTACGACGCATCTGCCACGGTTCGAACAGGTTTCGTCCGTCGAACACGATCTTCTGTTTCATCGTACTCTCGATCCGTTTCCAGTCCGGCCGCCTGTACTGCAGCCACTCCGTCACGACGATCAGGGCGTCCGCATCCCGACAGGCTTCATACTCGTCGTCTGCGAAATCCACCTGCTCTCCAAGGTGGAGCTTCCGGGCCACCTCCTGCGCAACCGGGTCGTGCGCTATGACCGAGCCACCAGCTCCGAGCAGTTCGTCGATCAGCGTGAGAGCCGGGGCCTCGCGCATATCGTCGGTCTCAGGCTTGAACGCCAGGCCCCAGATTCCAAACCGCATTCCCGACAGGTCATCCCCGAACCGTCCCTTCACCTTGCGGCCGAGAAGAGTCTTCTGGCGTTCATTCGCAGCGTGGACCTCACGCAGGATCGACAGGTCGACCCCGAATTCGTCGCCTGTAAGAATCAGCGCCCGGACGTCCTTCGGGAAGCAGCTCCCCCCGTATCCAGCTCCAGCATACAGAAATGAGCGCCCGATGCGCGGGTCGCTGCCGATCCCCTTTCGTACCTGCGTAACATCCGCCCCGGAGGCTTCACACAGTGAGGCAAGCTGGTTCATGAAACTGATCCGAGCCGCGAGCATCGCATTCGCCGCGTACTTCGTGAGCTCTGCCGACGCAATGTCCATGAAGATCAGCGGGTTCCCGCTTCGCACGAATGGCCCGAACAACTCCTCCAGCGACGAACGCGGATCGTCCGACTCGATCCCGCAGACCACGCGGTCCGGCCGCATGAAATCGTCGATCGCCGCGCCTTCCTTGAGGAACTCCGGATTTGAGCACACGTGGAACCGCAGGTCGGTGTGACGCTCAATCTCGGCTCGAACCTTACCGGCGGTCCCCACCGGGACCGTGCTCTTCGTGATGACGATCATTCCGTCCGTCATGTTCCGGCCGATCGTTCCGGCGACGTTCAGCACGTGCTGCAGATCGGCGGACCCATCTTCTCCCGGAGGCGTCCCGACCGCGATAAAAACTACCTGGCCGTGCTTTACGGCCTGATCCACGTCGGTCGTGAACTGGAGTCGCCCCTCCCCGAGATTCCGCTCGACGAGACGGTCGAGACCCGGTTCGTAGATCGGGACCTGCCCCTGATTCAGCATACGGATCTTGGACTCGTCAATGTCTGCGCAAACGACCTGGTTTCCTGTCTCGGCCAGACATGCGCCGACCACGAGCCCGACATAACCACTGCCAATGACTGTAACGTCCATCAGCCGATTCCCCCCTCGTTGACCTCGGCATCACGTCTTTCCCAGCGACGCGCGGTCCAGCGATAGACCTCTCGCACCGACGTCTCGATCGAGCGCTCCGGAACCCAGTCCGTGTCCGCCCTCAGACGCGACGCGTCTCCCTGGATGCGAGTCACTTCGTTATCGCGCAGGCGTGACGATTCAACGTGAACTTCGGGCTCGATACCGGCCTCGTCGAGGATCCAATCCAGGATCCTCCGGATGCTGAGCGGCTGCCCCGACGCCACGTTGTAGGCTGCCTTCGGATGCTTCAGTTCCATCACCCGGCGAAGCGCCCGGACTCCATCGCGCACATCGGTGAAGTCCCGCTCGACATCCAGATTCCCGACGAGGATCTCACTACTTCCATGCCCGGACGCGATCTCGGATACCTGGGAACAGAAATCGGGCACGACGAAATTCGGTCCCTGGCCGGGTCCAACGAGATTAAAGCTCCGCAATACCAGGATCCTCAGATCGTGAGCGCGGCGGTATGTATGAGCCGCGAGTTCCTGGGCGGCCTTCGAGAGGCCGTATGGCGACACCGGCCTCAGGGGCATTTCCTCGGACAGAGGCACGCCATCGCGCGCGGCATCTCCGTATGCATCCCCACTTCCCATGACGAGGATCCGCGGATCGAACTCAGGAGAGTCGTCCCGCACGGACATCACGGCTTCAAACAGGTTCACCGTCCCGCCCGCATTCACGTTCAGCGACAGCGCGGCGTTCTCCCGGGCGAGCGCTCCGGAGGCGAAGCCCGCGAGGTGGTAAATCTGCTCGGGTCGAACCGCTGAGATCAGTCGGACCAGTGCATCGTGGTCGCAGATATCGGCGGCCTTCCAGTCGATCGATAACGCCTCGTCCGGGGTGAGTGTGTCACGAACCGGTGGGAGGTTGAGAGTCGAGCCCGTAACGTCGTTTCCGTTCGCCAACAGTTCGGCAACGAGATGCTCGCCTACGAAGCCGTCGGCACCGGTGACGAGAACCTTCATGCGCGGATTCTCCCATCGGGTTCAGAACCGCCGGAAGCGCCAGGAATGATGTATCGTGATCCCCGGCCCGTACGACCGACACAAGAAAGGCCCCGCCTGATGGCAGAGCCTTCCCGGCGCCGGGATTCGACACCCCTGACGCCGTGAACTCCGGTCCCTGACGTCAGGACGCCTTCTGGACCTTGCCGGCCTTGAGACACCGGGTACAGATCCGAACCCGGACGGTGCGGCCGTTCTCCAGAATCCGGACCCGCTGGAGATTCGGCATGAATCTCCGCTTAGTCCGGTTGTTCGCGTTGCTCACACGATTTCCGGTCGCGGGGCCCTTGTTGCACACGTAACAGAAATTCGCCATTGCTCCGTCGACTCAGTTTATTGACAGCGAGTCGGCCAGGAAAAACCCGGGCGTCGACGGGATCGCATCAGCATTTTCCCCATCCACCGCGCCCTGAGTCACCCACTCGTTGCGGATCGAGTCGTTCAGCACGAACACCTTGCCAAACATACTGATCCCGTCATTCGCGTATAGGTCGGTTCCCCGTTTGATCAGGTCCGGTGAGAGCAGAACCGGAAGGCTGTTCTCCGCATCCAGGCCGATCGTGAATGCCGCCCTGCCGAGCCGCTCGTTAACGGTCACGAATCGGATCCAGCCCTCCTGGCCGATCGAGCCCTCAAAGTCCGCGGCCATGGCCGCCGTATTGAGATCGATCGCCTCCGCAACCACTTCTTCCTCCATCACGGGCTCGACCACCGCGTCGAGTGCCTCTGACTCCGCGTTCAGCCAGTAGAAGAAGCCCACGATCGCAGCGATCGCGATCATCGCGAGAATCGGAGATACGCCGGAACGCCCCATCGCTGCCTGCCTTTCTCGATCCGAATGCCGGAGTTACTGACTCCGTTCGGTCAGCTCGATGATGGCCAGTTCGGCACCGTCGCCCTTTCGGGCTCCGAGCTTCAGGATCCGGGTGTAGCCACCGGGACGCTCCCGGAACCTCGGTCCGATATCGTCGAACAACTTGTGCAACGCGACACGGTCCCCGATATGGCGCCGCGCCAGTCGGCGACTGTGCACGTCATCGGTGCCACCAAGAGTGATCAGCTTCTCGACGAACGGACGCAGTTCCTTCGCCTTCGCCTCCGTCGTGCGGATCCGCTCGTGCAGGAGCAGGCTTGTCGCCATGTTCCTGAGCGTCGCGGTGCGGTGCGAAGACGTCCGACTGAGCGCCCTTCCCTTCTTCCTATGCCTCATCGGAAGTCCCGGTCTCTTCGTCGGCGTCCGATTCCGTCACCCAGATGCTGCCGGCATCGTCACGCTCGAGGTTCATGTCAAACCGGAGTCCGTTCACCGCCAGGACTTCGGCGATCTCCTCCAGCGACTTTTCACCGAAGCTCGGGACGTTGAGGATATCGTCCCGATTCCGCGTGACGATGTCGTACAGCGTCCTGATGTCCGCCTTGTCGAGGTTGTTCCTCGAGCGGATCGAGATCACCTCGAACGCGTCGAGCGTCGACCCGAGAAGCTCCTGCATCTCTGCCGGAACCGGTCGCCGGGCGGGCGTGCCATCGGGCACCGGAGCCGTGTCTCCATTGCCGCTTCCGAACTGGAGCAGGTACTGGAGATGCGCCCTGCCGATTTCAGCCGCGTACGACAACGCGTTGCCCGGTTCGACGGATCCATTCGTTTCCACCTGGATCGTGAGCCGGTCGAAGTCGGTACGCTGTCCGACCCGAGTCTCCTCGACGATGAAATTCGCACGCGTGACCGGATTGTAGATCGAGTCCACCTGTATCATGTCAACCGGAGCATCGCTCAGACGCTCATGCTGTTCCGCGGACACGAAGCCACGCCCACGATTCACCCAGAACGTGAGGTTCAGGGGCCGATTCTCGGGCAGGTCATCCTGCAGCGTGAACAGCAACTGCTCCGGATTGATGATCGTGACGCCTCCGGCCTGTTCAATCGAAGAGGCGCGAATACTTCCCGCCTTCTGGATCGCCAGGCTCAGCTGGACCTCGTCGACGCCCGGATCGAGCACGATGACGAGCTTCTTCAGGTTCTGAATGACCTGGTGCACGTCCTCGACCACGCCGGGGATCGTCTGGTGCTCATGCTGCACGCCGTCAGCCCGGAACGCCCAGATGGCCGAACCGGGAAGCGAAGAGAGCAGCACGCGCCGAACGGAGTTGCCGATAGTGTGCCCAAATCCGCGCTCGAGCGGCTGAAGAACATACTCAGCCCTCCGACCGTCCTCCGAGAGATTCCGCTCCTCGACGGTGCTGGGCAGGACCAAACCTGTAAGATCTAGCATGTTTCGCGTTCCGCCTCGATTACTTGCTGTAAAGCTCGACGATCAGCTGTTCCTGGACCGCCAGCGGGATATCGGCGCGTGACGGGCGCTCGAGCATCTGGCCCGAGAGCGCTTCGTAGTCCACGCCGAGCCAGGACAGGGTTTCCTTGCCCTTTCGATCCGCGACCGCTTCGAGAACCACGGGCATGTCCTGCCCGTCGGCCGCAATCGCGATCTGTTCCCCCGGAGCGACCTGATAGCTCGGGATGTCCAGAGTGGCTCCGTTCACGAGAACGTGCCGGTGCCGTACCAGCTGGCGCGCCGCCTTGCGGGACGGAGCGAAGCCGAGACGGTAGACCACATTGTCGAGCCGGGACTCGAGCTGAACCAGGAGGTTCTCGCCCGTGATTCCCTTCACGCTGGCCGCACGCTCGAACATGGTGCGGAACTGTCGTTCGCCTACCCCATAGATCCGCTTGACCTTCTGCTTCTCACGCAGCTGCGTGGCGTACTCTGACTGCCGGCGCCGGCGACGTCCGGTTCCGTGCTCGCCGGGCGGATATGCCTTGCGCTCGATCGCGCACTTCTCCGTGAAGCAACGCTTCCCTTTGAGGAAGAGCTTGTCGCCTTCCCGGCGGCACAGCCGGCAGACGGGTCCCGTATATCGTGCCATGAACTTCCCTTTGACCTCGCTACTGTTTGCTTCGACGGTCGGCCCCGAGCCGAACCGTCAGACGCGTCGCTTCTTGGGCGGACGACAGCCGTTGTGCGGAATTGGCGTCACGTCCCGGATCGACCGGATCGTAAGGCCGGCGCTCTGCAGCGCCTGGATTGCGGATTCCCGGCCGGAGCCGGGGCCCTGAACGCGCACCTGAACGCGCTTCATGCCCATCGCCGACGCCTCACGGCCCACCTGTTCAGCAGCAATCGTCGCCGCGAACGGTGTGGACTTCTTGGATCCCTTGAAGCCGGCCTTGCCGGCGCTCGCCCACGCCACGGTACCACCCTCGGTGTCCGTGATCGTGATGATCGTGTTGTTGAAGGTGGCCTTGATATGGGCCACTCCCTCTGCGTCTACCTGGCGCTTCTTGCGCCCACCCTTCTTCGGCTTCACCATGACTCGGTCTTCTCTCCCTTACTTCCTGGGCGCCTTCTTCTTGCCGGCCACAGCCCGCCTCGGTCCCTTCCGGGTCCGCGCATTGGTATGTGTCCTCTGACCCCTGACGGGAAGGCCTCGCCGGTGCCGCAGTCCCCGATAGCAACCAATGTCCATCAGTCGCTTGATGTTCATCGAGGTCTCGGTGCGCAGGGCACCCTCCACCTTGTAGCTGGCCTCGATCACCCGGCGGAGCTTGTTGACGTCCTCATCGGTAAGAGAGGTGACCCGCGTGTCCGGGTTCACCGCTGTCTCCGCCAGGATCGCCTGCGCCGATGGTCGACCAATCCCGTAGATGTAGGTCAGTGCGACTTCGATTCTCTTGTCTCTGGGCAGATCAATGCCCGCGATTCTCGCCATTCCTAGCCCTGCCTCTGCTTGTGCTTCGGATTACGGCTGCAGATCACCCGCACGACTCCGCGCCGTCGGACGATCTTGCAATGCTCGCAAATCCGTTTCACGCTTGATCGGACCTTCATGGTGCCTTCCGTTTCCCTCGTTCCGTGTGCGAAAGAGCCATATAAGATAGCGGCTCTTCCCCCGAAACTCAATGTCGGTCTACTTGAACCGGTACGTGATTCGTCCCTTCGACAAATCGTACGGTGACATTTCGACCGTGACCTTGTCGCCAGGCAGGATCCGGATGTAGTTCATGCGGATCTTGCCGGAAACATGGCACGTGATCTCGTGGTCGTTCTCAAGGCGAACCCTGAACATTGCGTTCGGGAGCGCCTCGATCACGTCGCCAGCCATCTGAATCGGTTCTTCCTTCGCCAAGACTACTCCTCCGTCAGGTTCGCCGTCGCCGATCGAACCGTGAGCACCCTCGGCCCACCGGTCGTGACCGCGACCGTATGCTCGAAATGGGCTGAGAGGCTTCCATCAGCCGTCACGACTGTCCACCCGTCCGCCAGCGTCCGGATGTGCCGTGCTCCGTCATTCACCATCGGCTCGATCGCGATCACCAGGCCTGGCTGCATCACCTCACCGCGTCCGTTCCGTCCGAAGTTCGGGACGTGTGGCTCTTCGTGCGGTTCATGGCCAACACCGTGACCGACGAGCTCCCGAACTACACTAAACCCGGAGTCCTCGACGTGCTGTTGAATCGCCGCTCCCACATCTCCGAGCCTGGCACCCGGCCGGGCTTCGGCAACTCCCAGGTCCAGCGCCTCGCGCGTCACCCGCAGTAAACGCTTGGCCTCCGGTCCGACATCGCCGACCGGAACCGTCACTGCCGCATCAGCGAACATTCCATCGAGTCTCACACCTACATCCACGCTGATCAGATCTCCAGCCACCAGCTGGCGGGAAACCGACGGAATCCCATGCACGACTTCTTCGTTCAGGCTCGTGCACAGCGTCGCAGGAAATCCGTACAGTCCTTTGAATGCGGGCTCGGCGCCCTCGTGGTCGCGAATGTACGATTCGGCAACCCCGTCGAGCTCCCCCGTCGTCATGCCCGGCACGACGTGCGAAGCGACGAGATCCAGCACTCCGGCAACGATCTCGCCGGCTGCCTGGATCTGCTCAATTTCAGCCGCGGACTTCAGCCGGATCAACTGCCGATCCCCGCCTGAACCCGGTCTCGGATCTCGTCCACGGTACCGAGTCCATCCACGTCGACGACTCGCGCGCCGGAGGCCCGATACCAACTGAGTACGGGCTCTGTCTGTTCGCGATAAATATCCAATCGTCGCCGAACGGTCTCTGCACCGTCATCTCTCCGTTGGACGAACGTGCCGCCACACGCGGGACAGTCTGCCTCGTCGTCTCCGTGAGGGCCCGGCGCGATGCCACAGCTCGAGCACACCCGGCGACCCGACAGTCGGTGGACGATCTCTTCGTCGTCCACGGAGATGTTCAGGATCACGTCGAGGCGAATCCCGAGGCTATCGAGAATCCGGCCGAGACCCTCTGCCTGGGCCACGGTCCTCGGAAACCCGTCCAGCACGAAACCGTCGTGCGCAGCTTCTACCTGCAACACCTCGCTGATAATCCCGAGTATCACTTCGTCCGGAACGAGCTCTCCGGCATCCATGAAGCGCTGTGCCTCGCGACCCAGCGACGTTCCTTCCCTGCGCGCATTCCGCAGGATGTCTCCGGTCGAGTACCGCGGAACACGAAGGTGACGTTCGAGAATCTCTCCCTGCGTTCCCTTGCCCGCACCGGGCGGGCCCATCAATACGATTCGCACAGGACCTCTACATATAACGCTGGCGACCGCGGTACTTGACGCGGCCCTTCTTCATGAATCCCTCGTACTGTCGGAGCAGCAGGTGCTGCTGCATCTGCTGGACCGTGTCCAGCGCGACACCGACCACGATGAGCAGCGAGGTTCCACCGAAGAAGAACGTCTGAATGTCGAACGCGTCGAAGATCCAGAACGGCAGCAAAGCGATCGCGGCAAGATATATGGAACCCGGAAGCGTCACCCTGGTCAGCACCTGATCGATGTACTCGGCCGTCTGCGCACCCGGCTTGACGCCCGGAATGAACCCGCCCTGCTTCTTCAGGTTCTCTGCGAGATCCACCGGGTTGAAGATGATCGCCGTGTAGACGTACGTGAACAGGATGATCAGGATCGCGTAGCTGATGTAGTAGACCGGCGAGCCGATCTGGAACAGCTGGCTCACATCGTACAGGACGCCCTTCACTCCCGACGTGGACACACCCTGCCCGCCCGTGAACGAGTACAGTGTTCCCGGGATGATGATCAGCGCCTGCGCAAAGATGATCGGCATCACGCCGGCGGAATTGATCCGGATCGGGATGAACGACTTGGTACCCTCCCGCACCCGACCACGCCCTACGACTTTCCGCGGAATCTGGACCGGGATCTTCCGGGCTGCCATCGTCAGCGCAACGACCGCCGCCGTGATCGCGATCAGCACCAGAACCAGGAGCAGAAGCTTGAACAGGCTGATACCGCCTGCCTGCCACAGCTCGAGCGTGTTGAATACGGCTGCCGGGAATCCCTGGAGGATCGAGAAGAAGATCAGCAGCGACATCCCGTTGCCGATCCCCCGCTCGGTGATCTGCTCGCCGAGCCACATGATGAACAGTGCACCAGCTGTCAGCAGCAACACCGTCGTGATCCGGAAACTCCAACCCGGCATGACCACGACGCCAGGCTGCGACTCGAGGAAAATGGAGTAGCCGTAGGCCTGCATGACGCTGAGAAACACGGTCGCGTAGCGGGTCCACTGCGTGATCTTTCGGCGGCCCTCCTCACCCTCTTTCTGCAGCTTCTCGAAAGTCGGGAACGTCGCCCCGAGAACCTGGAAGATGATGCTGGCGGAGATGTACGGCATGATCCCGAGCGCGAACACGGTGGCTCTCGCCAGCGCCCCGCCGGTAAACATGTCGTAGATCCCGAACAGGGTCCCCTGAAATTGACCCGCCAGCGTCTCGAGAGCCTGGAGATTGACTCCCGCCGTCGGGATGTGCGCCCCGAACCTGTACACCGCGAGGGCCATGAGCGTGAACAGAATCTTGTTCTTGAGCTCCGGGACCTTGAACAGATTCTGGGCGGCCTGAAGGGCCTGTGTTCTCTCGTTTGCCATGTCAGGCGATCAGCTCCACCTGGCCACCATCGGCTTCGATCTTCTCGCGGGCCGATGAGGAGAACGCATGAGCACGAACGGTCATCGCTCGACCCGCGCCACCATCGCCAAGGATCTTGACCGGCTTGGACGGAGATCTGATCAGCCCGTGGCTCTTCAGTTCCTCCGGGCCGATCTCGGCCTCGGAGAGCTCCGCGAGGGCCGACAGGTTCACGATCTGGAACCTCCGACGCGAGATCGGCTTGAAGCCGCGCTTCGGAACGCGCCGATACAGCGGCATCTGGCCGCCCTCGAACCAGGCGGGGATCGAGACGCCCGTCCTCGACTTCTGGCCCTTGTGTCCCTTACCGGAGGTCTTCCCGTGCCCGGATCCGTGACCGCGGCCGAGTCGCTTCGGCTTCTGTCTGGATCCCGGGGCCGGACTCAGATTCTCGAGCCCGATTCGCTTCTCCTTCGCCATCGGTCTAGTCGACCTCCTCAACCACGACCAGGTGCGAGACGACCCGGATCATCCCGCGGATCGCGGGACCATCCTGTTTCTCGACCTCGTCCTGATGATGTTTCAAGCCCAGGGCGCGCAGTGTCGCCTGTTGATTCCGGGGTGCGTTCGATCCACTCCGGACCTGCTTGATTCGCAGAGTATCAGCCACGCATAGCCTCCCGTACCACCTCGACGTCGATGCCGCGCTCTCGGGCGATCTGCTCAGGGGTGACGAGGCTCTGAAGCCCCTGCATGGTCGCTGCGACCACGTTGAGCGGATTGTTCGATCCGAGGCTCTTCGTGAGGATATCCTGTACTCCCGCGCACTCGAGCACGGCTCGAACCGGTCCGCCGGCGATCACGCCCGTACCCGGCGCCGCCGGCTTCAGAAGTACCCGACCCGCTCCGTATCGACCCATCTGCTCGTGCGGGATCGTGCCGCCGATGATGGGAATCTCCACCATCGACGTCCGGGCACGTTCGAGTCCCTTGCGGATCGCCTCGGCTACCTCGTTGGCCTTGCCGAGCGACGTTCCGACCCGACCCTGCCCATCGCCCACGGCCACGAGCGCCGTGAAGGAGAACCTTCGTCCACCCTTCACGACTTTCGAGACCCGATTGATGTGGATCACGTTCTCTTTGAAGTTGTCGCCTTCGTCCCGCCGTCTGCTCTGCTTCTTCGCCATTCTCCGTGCTTTCCCTACTGCGCCGGACCCGGTCGATCAAGACCGGACCGGCTGTGTCGTGTTCAGGATCAGAACTCGAGACCGCCTGCGCGTGCGCCGTCCGCGAAAGCCTGCACGCGGCCGTGATACCGGAATCCCGCTCGATCAAACACCACGCGATCGATTCCGGCCTCCTTCGCCCGCTCGGCGAGCGCGAACCCGGCCCTGTAGGCCGCCGCGACCTTCGCCGACATCCCTTCGGCAACTTCGCCGTCCGTCGGAGCCGACCGGGTGGAGAGCCCCAGCAATGTCACGCCGCGGTCATCGTCCACGAGCTGGCCTTCCATGTTCCGCAGACTGCGGAACACGACGAGCCTCGGGCGATCGCTCGTCCCACTCATTTTCTTGCGAACGCGGATGTGCCTGCGCGCTCTCCGCGCCCGGCGATTCGCTGAACTGTTTCCTGCCATTCTTCGTTCCCCGTTCCTCCGATACGAACCGTTCGGACCGAATCTCGATCCGAGCGGATCCCGGATATTCGGTTCAGATCAGACGCCGGCGCCCGCGGCCTTCCCGGCCTTCCGCCGGACGTGCTCCCCGCGGTACCGGATTCCCTTGCCCTTGTAAGGCTCGGGCTTCCGGACGCGCCTGATCTGCGCTGCGATCTCACCGACCTGCTGCTTGTCGATCCCACGCACGTGAAGCAGCGTGTTTGATTCGACCACGAGGTCCACTCCCTGCGGCGCCTCGAACGGTACCGGCTTGCTGTATCCCACGTGCAGTTCGATGTTCTTTCCGGACTGAACGGCCCTGTATCCGACCCCGTGAATCTCCAGCGACCGTTCGTAGCCGTCGGTCACACCTTCGACCATGTTCGCGATCAGCGTCCGCGTCAGTCCGTGCACGGACCTGTGCCGCGGCTGATCCGTGGGACGGCTCACCAGGATCTCTCCATCCGTGAACTCGATGCTGAGCTCCGGATCGAACGTTCCTTCGAGTTCGCCCTTCGGCCCCTTCACTGCCACGCGGCTCCCGTCGATCGTGATATCGACACCGCTCGGCACGGGGATCGGTTGCCTTCCGACTCTCGACATTGCGATTCCGCTCCTAGTACACGGTGGCGATGACCTCGCCGCCCACACTGCGGCGCCGAGCATCGCGATCCGTCATAACACCCTGGCTGGTCGAGAGAATCGCGATTCCGAGTCCGGATCGGACCTTCGTGACCTCGCTCGCCCCGACGTATTTCCGTAGACCCGGGCGCGAGACCCGGCGGATCGAACGGATTATCGGACGCTCGTCCTCTGTGTACTTCAGGTACACGCGCAGAACACCGAACGCCCCGTCGTCCAGAACCTTGTAGCCGTGAACGAAGTGGTTCTCGGTCAGAATCCGGGCGATCTCGATCTTCTGTTTCGATACCGGCATATCGACTCTGCGATGCCCGGCCGCGCTTGCGTTCCGAACCCGGGTCAACATGTCAGCGATAGGATCGTTCATGCTCATCGTATCACCAGCTCGCCTTCTTGACGCCCGGGATCTCCCCGCGCAGGGCCTGTTCCCGGAAACAGATCCGGCAGAGGCCGAATTTCCGGATGTAGGCGCGGCCACGGCCACAGCGGTTGCAGCGGTGTATCCGCCGCGTGCTGTATTTCGGCTTCCGGTTCGCCTTCACGATCAGGGACTTCTTCGCCATCTAATTCTCCTCTGACGCCCGACTTACTGGTGCATTCTGCTCAGACGACAACCGGGGTCTCCTCGCGAAATGGGAATCCCATCTCCCGCAGCAGAACCAGGGCCTCGTCATCCCGATCCGTGGTAGTCACGAACGTGATGTCCATGCCGTGCACGCGGACGATCTCATCGTAGTCGATCTCCGGGAAGATCATCTGTTCCCGGATTCCGACGGTATAGTTGCCACGACCATCGAAGGCCCGGCCATTGAATCCGCGAAAGTCACGAATCCGCGGAACCGCCGTGCTGATGAAGCGGTCCAGAAACTCGTACATCCGGTCGCCCCGCAGTGTCACCTTCACCCCGATCGGCATCCCGTCACGGAGATTGAAATTCGACACGGACCTCCGGGCGCGGGTCACGATCGGCCGCTGACCGGAAATGCGGGCGATCTCCTTCACGACCGAGTCGAGTAGCTTCGGATCGTCTTTCGCATCTCCGAGTCCGACGTTGATCACGACCTTATCGACCTTCGGGATCTGCATCGGATTCGCGAACCCGAATGTCTCGGCCAGCTTCGGGACCACCTGCGAGTCGTAGTGCTGTCTCAGCCTTGGCTGCATCTTCTGCATTCCGCTCTATGTTTTCCGATCCCGGGATCAGGCCCGGGGAATCGGGTTACCGCTACGCACGGAGATCCGTTCTTTCGTCCCATCCGCGTCGATCCGTGTCCGGAATCGCGTCGGCTCATCCGTGTTCGGATCGATCAGCATCACGTTCGAAGCCTGTATCGGCGCCTCGAACGAGACGATCCCGCCCTCGGGATTCGCCTGCGAAGGGGCCTGGTGCCGCTTACGCACATTGACTCCCTCGACCACCACCTGCCGTTTGCGCGGGATGACCCGCAGTACGACTCCCCGGGCACCCTTGTAGTTTCCGGAGAGTACCTGCACCTGGTCGCCCCTGCGGACGTGGATCTTGTTCCGACTCATGGTCTCGAGACTCCTCAGATCACTTCCGGGGCGAGCGACACGATCTTCATGAATCGCTTTTCCCGCAGCTCGCGGGCGACCGGTCCAAAGATCCGCGTCGCGCGCGGCTCGCCGGCATCGTTGATGATGACGGCCGCATTCTCATCGAAGCGGATGTATGTGCCATCCGCACGTCGGTTCTCCTTCGCCGTCCTGATGATCACCGCCCGGGCAATCTCGCCCTTCTTCACCGTGCCGCCGGGAATCGCGTCCTTGACGGTCACGACCACGACGTCACCGAGGCTGGCGTAGCGCCTCCGGGATCCGCCGAGCACCCGGATGCACAGTGCGCGACGGGCACCGGAATTATCAGCGATCCGCAGCACGGTCTCCTGCTGGATCATCTCCTCAGCCCTCCTGTACGGGTCGCTCGAGCAGCTCGATGACCCTCCAGCGCTTCTTTTTGGACAGCGGGCGAGTCTCTTCGATCACCACCAGGTCGCCCTTGCGAAACTCGTTGGCCTCGTCGTGCGCGTGGTACTTCTTCTGCCGCTTCACCTGCTTGCCATACAGCGGGTGCGTCATACGGCGCTCGACCGACACCACGACCGTCTTCTCCATGGCATCGCTGACGATCCGGCCCTGCCGCTGTTTACGCTTGCCAGTCGTTTCCTGTATTGCCTCAGACATCGGACTCTCCCGCGGCCTGTGGCTCGCGCTCGTGACGAATCGTCAGCAGCCTTGAAACCTGCCGGCGGAGTTGACGGATAAGTGCTGGATTTTCCAGCGCCTCATAGCTCGCGCGATATCGGAGATTGAACAACTCCGCGCGCGTCGCCTCGACCTCCGCATCGATCTCGTCGATGGTCAGTTCCCGAATCTCTCTTGCTTCCATCACCTCAGTCCTCACGAATCAGGAAGCGCGTCTTCACGGGGAGCTTTGCCGAGGCGAGTTCCATGGCGCGACGCGCCACCGATTCCTCAACTCCCTCCAACTCGAACATCACGCGTCCAGGCTTCACCACGGCGACCCAACCTTCGGGGTTGCCCTTACCCTTGCCCATCCGCGTCTCGGCTGGTTTCGACGTGATCGGCTTGTCCGGGAAGATACGGATCCAGACCTTTCCGCCACGTTTGATATGACGCGTCATCGCGACACGAGCGGCCTCGATCTGCCGATTCGTAATCCACGCGGGCTCGAGGGTCTGAAGGCCGTAGTCTCCGAAGGAGATCCTGTTCCCCCGGCCGGCCTTCCCCCTGATCCTCCCCTTCTGCTGCTTCCGGTACTTCACACGCTTGGGAGAAAGCATTTCGTCTTACGCCTTGCCGCCGGCCGTGTACGTCTGGCCGCGGCGGTCATCAACGACCTCGCCCCGGAAGATCCAGACTTTCACGCCGATCGCTCCATATGTCGTCTTCGCCATCGTAGAGGCGTAGTCGATATCCGCCCGAATCGTATGCAGCGGCACCCGCCCCTCGTGGTAGCCTTCCGTGCGCGCAATCTCCGCACCGCCGAGCCGGCCGGCGCATTGGATCTTCACGCCCTCCGCGCCGGCCCGCATCGCCGACTGCAACGCCCGTTTCATGGCACGGCGAAAGCTGATCCGCTGCTTGAGCTGGTGTGCGATGCTATCCGCCACGAGCTGGGCGTCCACTTCGGGTCGCTTGATCTCCTCCACGTTCACCGAGACCTCGGAGTCCGTGAGCAGCGACAGCTCGTCGCGAAGCTTGTCCACCTCGGCGCCACGCTTGCCGATAACGACTCCCGGCCGGCCTGTGTGGATCGTTACCACGATTTTCGTCGGCTTCCGCTCGATCTCCACGCTGGAGAGCGCCGCGTGGTCAAGCCTCGCGTGCAGGTACTTCCTCAGCTTCTCGTCCTCGGCGAGCAGCTTCGGAAAGTCCTTGCCCCGGGCGTACCAACGCGACTTCCAGGGCTTCACGAGCCCGAGTCGAAATCCGTACGGATGGGTCTTCTGGCCCACGGTTACTCCTTCTTCCCTACTACGACGGTGACGTGACTCGAACGCTTCCTCCGGGGCGCTGCACGCCCCATCGCGGCCGCGCGAAATCGACGCAGGGTCGGCCCCTCGTCGACGAACGCTTCCTTGACCCACAGGTCATCGACGTCGAGCGCTTCTCCGGCCTCGTCCGCTCTGTACACAGCGTTCGCTACGGCTGAACGGAGCGTCTTGTCGATCGGCGTCGCGGCGGCTTTCTTCGAAAACTGAAGGATCGAATAGGCCTCGTTGACATCCCGATGACGAATCTGATCAATCACGAGGCGCATCTTCCGCGCCGACGTGCCGATATCCCTCGCGATCGCTCGCCCTTGCATTTCCATCTCCTGGTCAGCCCCTGGATAACGAGCCGGCTGGCCTACAAGCGGCCACGTTTGTCGGCGAACTTCCCTCCGTGCCCGCGAAACAGCCGGGTTGGAGAGAACTCACCGAGCTTGTGTCCCACCATGTTCTCGGACACGTAGACCGGGATGAACTTGTTCCCGTTGTGTACGGCCAACGTGTGGCCGACAAAGTCAGGACTGATCGTCGAAGCACGAGCCCATGTCTTGATGACTCGCTTCTCGCCCGACCGATTCATCGCTTCGATCTTCTTCAACAGTTTGGGGTCGATGTACGGCCCCTTCTTGACGCTCCGTGCCATCCGTGTCTCCCTGGCCGACTACTTGGTCGCCCGTCCGCGGCGACGGCCGCGGACGATCAGGCGATTGCTCGCCTTTTTCTTCTTGCGGGTCTTGCGGCCCTCCGCCTTGCCCCATGGGGACACAGGCGGCCGTCCACCCGAAGTCCGTCCCTCACCACCACCCAGCGGGTGATCGACCGGGTTCATGGCGACTCCCCGGACCTTCGGCCGCTTTCCAAGCCAGCGGGATCGACCCGCCTTGCCCGAGCGGATCAGCTCGTGATCCGTGTTCCCGACCTGGCCCAGCGTCGCGAGGCAGTCCCCCCTGACCATGCGAACTTCCGTGCTCGGCAGACGGAGGGTGACCATTTCACCTTCCTTGGCGATCACCTGGATCGCGGTGCCGGCCGAACGGCCCATCTGGGCACCCTTCCCGGGTACGAATTCGACGGCATGCACGGTCGTCCCCAGCGGGATCTCTCGCAGCGGGAGCGCATTTCCGAGCCGCGGCTCCGAGCCGGGACCGGATACGATCTTCTCTCCGACCTCAAGTCCGCGCGGGTGAAGAATGTATCGCTTCTCACCGTCCGCATAGTGAATCAATGCGATTCTGGCTGAACGGTTGGGATCGTACTCGATCTCCTTGACCGTTCCGGGCACCCCGTACTTGTTCCGTCGGAAGTCGATCCGGCGATATCGCCGCTTGTGTCCACCGCCCCGATGCCGGCTGGTCAGCCGACCGTGGTGATTCCGCCCCGACTTCTTCGACAGCCCCTCGGTAAGCGACTTCTCGGGCTCGGAGCGGGTCACCTCGTCGAACTTGGATACCGACCGGAAACGGCTCGCTGCCGTGACGGGCCGGAATTTCTTCAGCGCCATCCTACTCTCCCCCGAAGACGTCGATCATCTCGCCCGCGGCGAGCGTCACGATCGCTTTCTTCCAGCTCGGTCGTCGGCCGACGTGGCGACCCACGCGTCGTTCCTTACCCAACATGTTCATCGTGTTCACCGCCGTGACGCGCACATCGAACATCGTCTCCACTGCACGCCGGATCTCGATCTTCGTCGCGTCGCGGTTGACGACGAAAGCAACTCGTGGGCGGACCGGTATATCCTTGTCCTCATGCCGCTTGCGGATCCGACCCGGGTTGAACTGGAGCCGGGACGTCTCCTCAGTGATGATCGGACGGATCAGGATCTCATGTGGTGCACGGCTCACTGGTCCTCCTCGTTCCCGGCTTCGGCGGCTGCCGCCTCGAGCGCCGAATCTTCGATAATCAGCACGTCGGACCACAGCAGGTCGTAGGCGGACGCCTCGCCCCAGGGCCGAACCAGTACGCCCGGGAGATTCCGCGTCGACAGGTAGACATCGCGCTTCAGTCCATCGGTCAGCAGCAAGACGTTTCCACCGGCATCGATCGACTCGAGCAACTCCACGATCGTCTTCGTGCGCGGCGCGTCCAGCGTGAGCGGCTCGATGACGACCAGCGAGCCATCGAGAGCACGCGCGTTTAGTGCGGAACGGATCGCCAGCTGCTTCAGGGCCTTCGGAATCTGTATCCGGTAGCTCCTCGGCTGCGGCCCGAATATGACTGCACCGCCGCGCCACTGCGAGGCGCGGATCGAGCCCGCCCTGGCTCGCCCGGTTCCCTTCTGGCGCCACGGCTTGTTCTTCCCGCCCTTGACGGTCTTGCGCGTCTTCGTCGAGTGCGTCCCCTGGCGTCCGTTTGCCCGGATCGCCGTAACGACCTGGTGCAGGACGGCCTCGTTGACCGTGCCATCGAACAGGTCGCCGGGGAGTTCGAACTCGCCGGAGCGCGCTTTGCCAGCCGCTGTATACGCTTTCGCCTTCATCCTGCCTCTCTCGTCCTCAAGCCGAGCGGATGACTACGACCGTGTGACGCGCGCCGGGGACCGAGCCACGCACGAGCAGCAAATTCCGCTCGAGGTCTATCTTCTCGATCTGCCGGTTCATCGCCGTCCGAATCGTGTTGCCCATCTGCCCGGACATCTTGCGGCCCTTGATGACTCTCGACGGGTCCGTCCCGGGTCCGATCGAGCCAGGACTCCGGAGAATTTTCTTGCTCCCGTGCGATGCCCCCGATCCAGCGAAATTCCAGCGCTTCACGGTCCCCTGGAATCCACGGCCCTTTGTCGGGCCGCTGATCTTCACTTTCTGGCCCACCTCGAACAGGTCAAGCGTCAGCTCCTGGCCGGGCTCGTAAGCCGCTCCCTCATCAAGGGCAAACTCGGCGAGCACTTTGGGCACGTAGTCGAGACCTGCGCGCGAAGCGTGACCCGCCTCCGCCTTCCGGACACGAGACTCCTTGCGCCGTCCGAACCCGAGCTGAATCGCGTCGTACCCGTCGCTCTCCCGGCTCTTCACCTGGACGACCGGGCATGGCCCGACCTCGAGGACCGTACAACCCACGGCCCTTCCGTCTTCCGTGAAGATCTGGGTCATCCCCACCTTCTTGCCGATCAGTCCAGGCATCTCACTGCACCTTGATTTCGACATCGACCCCTGCCGCCAGATCGAGCTTCGTCAGCGCGTCGATCGTCTGCGGACGGGTGTCGTAGATATCGATAAGCCTCTTATGCGTCTTCAACTCGAACTGCTCCCGCGACTTCTTGTCCTTGTGCGGGCTGCGCAGAACCGTAAACAGCTGGCGACGCGTGGGAAGCGGGATCGGACCGCTGACGGACGCGCCCGTCTTCTGGGCCGCACGGACGATGTCCGACGCCGTCTGGTCGATCACGACCGGGTCGAACGCCTTCAGCTTGATCCGAATCTTCTCCGCCATGATTTCTCCCGCCGTCCTCTTACTCGATGATCTCGGTGACGACGCCAGCGCCGACGGTACGGCCGCCTTCGCGGATCGCGAATCGCAGTTCCTTGTCCA
>CBDUVN010000018.1:0-30552 GCA_965370685.1 uncultured bacterium
TCTCCGACTGACAGTCCTCCGATCCCGATCCCGGACCACTCCCCCATTTCCAGCGTCCGCTCGAGCGACTCCAGGCGCAGCTCCGGCCACGAAGCACCCTGAAAGATCGGGAACAACAGCCCGGCTCGACTGCTCCCGTCCGCCCGGAGCTCCGCGTGCCGCCTCCGGCAACGTTCCAACCACAACAGCGTCCGTTCCAGCGCGCCGCGCGCGGTTCCGTGGTCTGCCCGCCCGGGAGGACACTCATCCAGGGCCATCATCACATCCGATTCGAGACACGCCTGGATCTCGACTGCCCGCTCCGGCGTGAGCAGGTGCGGCGAGCCGTCGATGTGACTCTGGAAGGTCACACCTTCGTCCGTGACGCGATTGATCCGGGCCAGAGAGAAGACCTGGAATCCCCCGGAGTCCGTGAGGATCGGCCCGTCCCAGTGCATGAACCGGCCGAGACCACCAGCCTGCTCGATCACCTCCGTGCCCGGTCGAAGATAGAGATGGTAGGTATTTCCGAGCAGGATGCGGGCTCCCAGCCCCTCGAGGTCTTCGGGCGTAAGGCTCTTCACGGTCCCCTGCGTGCCAACCGGCATGAAGCAGGGGGTAGGAAGCTCGCCGTTGCGCAGCCCGAGTGTCCCGGCCCGGGCCCGGCCGTCCGTGCCATCGATGCGATAACACCCCTCGGCGATCCCCTCACTTCGGACCGATCCGGTCCCGGTATCGCTCACAGGATCAGCATCGCATCGCCGTAGGAATAAAACCGGTACGCTTCGCTCACGGCGTGGCGGTACGCCCGCAGCACGAGCTCGGTGCCCGCGAATGCCGAAACGAGCATCAGGAGGCTCGACCGCGGAAGGTGGAAGTTCGTCACCAGACCATCGACTCCACGGAATTCATGCGGAGGGAGAATGTACAGCTCCGTCCATCCCGAGCCAGGCGCGAATCGGCGGTCTGACCGCACCGTCGTCTCCAGCACCCGGGCCGAGGTCGTGCCCACGGCCCAGATCCTGCCACCGGAGGCGCGCGCGTCGTTCAGCAGCCGGGCGGTATCCGGCGTCATCTCCCACCGCTCGGAATGCAGAACGTGCTGCCGTGGGTCCTCGACATCCACGGGCCGGAACGTCCCCGGTCCGACGTGCAGCGTCACCCGCGCGACGTGTACGGACTTCCGGGCTGCCGCCTCCAGAAGTCCGGTCGTGAAATGAAGCCCCGCCGTGGGCGCCGCGACACTCCCGACGGCATCGGCATACACCGTCTGGTACCGCTCCCGGTCTTCCTGGTCGGCCGGGCGCTCAATGTACGGCGGGAGAGGAACCCGTCCGTGTCGCTCGATCAGCTCGAACGGATCGCCCTCACCCTCGAGGTGGACGATCCGTCCCCCGTCCGGGGTCGAGTCCTCGATCCGGACTCGAAGCTCGTCGGACACGACCACCAGACGACCGGGCTTCAGCTTGCCTCCCGGCCGGACGAGCGCTTCCCACTTCCGGCCCGTCGAATCCCCGGGCAGCGGATTGAGCAGAAGCACCTCCGCCGCCGCTCCGGTCGGCTTGTGACCCAGCAGCCGGGCGGGAAACACGCGCGTGTCGTTGAGCACCAGGACGTCGCCGGGCGATGGATAGTCGAGGAAGTCTGGAAATCGCCTGTCCTCCAGCGTTCCAGCCTTCCTGTCGAGCACGAGAAGGCGACTGCCGTCCCTGCGGGGCGACGGCCGCTGCGCGATGAGGCGGGCTGGAAGATCGTAGTCGAATTCCGACGTCCTCAGCCCGGGTTCGCTCCCGTCCGCCCCGAGCGGAATCGGCTCGGTCTCAGGCGTCATCGCCGAACAGGGTGGATTGGGGCCCTCGCTCGTCGGGCAGAGCGTAGCCGAACCGATGGAACGCCCGACGGGTCACCGTACGACCCCGTGCCGTACGCTGCAGATAGCCGGTCTGGATGAGATACGGCTCGTACACTTCTTCGAGCGTCGACGCATCCTCTCCGACAGCTACTGCGAGCGAATTCAGTCCGACCGGGCCTCCATCGAAGTTCTCGATGATCGCCTTCAGTATGCGGCTGTCCATCTCGTCGAGTCCGTACTCGTCCACGTTCAGCATCTCGAGAGCGGCGTGGGCGGTTGCGTCGTCTACAGTGCCGTCGCCACGGACCTCCGCGAAGTCCCGCACGCGTCGCAGCAGTCGATTCGCGATCCGGGGTGTGCCACGCGACCGCCGAGCGATCTCGGCGGCCCCGTTTTCGAGCACCGGCACGCCGAGGATGGATGCCGAGCGCACGACGATCTTGTGCAGATCGTCGGCCGGATAATAGCCGAGGCGCTCCACGACGCCGAACCTGGCCCGCATCGGTGCGGTGAGCAGACCGAAGCGGGTCGTTGCACCGACGAGCGTGAACTGTTCGAGACGCATCGACATCGTCTGGGCGCGCACCCCGTCGCTGAGTCGGATCTCGATCCGATAGTCCTCCATCGCCGGATACAGGTACTCCTCGATCACCGGCCGCAGCCTGTGTATCTCGTCGATGAACAGGATGTCACGGGGCTCGAGATTGGTCAGCAGGGCCGCCAGGTCGCCGGGTTTCTCCAGCACCGGACCGGACGTGATCTTGATGTTCACGCCGAGTTCATGCGCCATCAGCATGGCCAGCGTCGTCTTCCCGAGTCCGGGCGGTCCGAAGAACAGCGTGTGGTCCAGCGCCTCTTCGCGACCGCGCGCCGCTCGGATGTAGATGTCGAGGGCTTCCTTCAGTTTCTCCTGGCCGACGAACTCGGACAGGCGCGACGGGCGCAGAGACTGCTCCAGCGTCTCCTCGCCGGTCAGCGTCTCGGGCGTCGTCACCTCGATCCGGTCCGTCATCTTCCCTCCCGTATTCTCGTCTCGGCCACGCTACAGGTGGCGCAGCGCGGCACGTACGAGATCCTCGGTAGCCGGATATCCATCGGCGGATTCCCGCCGCGCTGCCGCCACTGCGGATTCCGCCTCCACTGCGGAATAGCCGAGCGCTCGCAGCGCCTCCAGCGCGGCACCCGTCCCGGTGAGCGCTGTTCCCGCGTCGGCGCCGTCTTCGGCCGAACCGAGATCGTCAAGCTTGTCCGCCAGCTCGAGCACCAGCCGCTCCGCTGTCTTCCTGCCGACCCCGCTCACCGTCTGCAGCACGGCCGGTTCGCGACCCCGGATCGCGCCGACGATCCGGCGTGTCGGCAGGGCGCTGAGAATCGCCAGGGCGAGCTTCGGGCCGACGCCCGACGCGGCCTGCAACCGGAGGAACAGTTCTCGATCCCGGGCAGCTGCGAAGCCGAACAGCACGAGTGCATCGTCGCGCACGACCAGGACGGTGCGCAGATCCACCATCTGTCCCGGCGCGGGCAGATCCTCGAACACGCCCGTCGGGACCAGGATCACGTATCCGACGCCACCCGCCGTCATCAGGGTGACGCGATCAGACTCCACGGCCATCAGCTCACCTCGCACACGTCCGATCACGACATCGCCCTCTCTGCAAGCTTCGCCAGCGGTCCAGTCCCGATAAGAATGTGGCAGATTGCCGCGGCGCATCCATCGGCGGCATCGCTCGGACGCGGAGGCTCCGACAAGCCCAGCAGCTTCTGAACCATCCACCCCACCTGTTCCTTCGTCGCACGGCCGGTTCCGACGACCGCCTTCTTGATCTCCGCGGGCGGATACTCAGCCACCGCGAGGCCGCGCCCCGCTCCAGCCAGAAGGGCCACACCGCGAGCGTGTGCGAGAATCACCGCCGTGCGTGCGTTCTTTCCGTAGAACACGCCTTCGACAGCGAGACAATTCGGGGTGGACCTGTCGATCACGGCGACGATCCCATCGTGAATCTCCAGCAACCGGTCGGCAAGGTCCGCTCCGCGCGTAGGACGGATCACGCCGCACTCCACGAGGCGGATCCGGTTGGGCGTCCCCTCGACCACGCCGAACCCGGTCGCGGCCGACCCGGGATCGATTCCGAGAACTCTCACCAGAAAATCAAAGGGACGGGGATGGGCCCCGTCCCTTCGTCCGATCCGGGTCGCGATTCGGGAACCACTCTCATTCGGCTCCCAGGGCAGCCAGGACCTCGTCGTCGACCTCGAAGTTCGCCCACAGCTTCATAACGTCATCATGTTCCTCGATATCCTCGATCAGGTGGATCAGCTTCTCCGCCTCCCTCCCCTCCACCCGGATTGTGTTTTTCGGCAACCAGGCGAGTTCGGCCTCGAGGATTTCGATTCCGTCCTGGCGCAGGGCGTCCTGAACGACATGGAACTCGCTTACGGCGGTCGTCAGGATGTGAGTTCCGTCCTCGGTAGCCAGGTCCTCGGCCCCGGCCGAAATCGCGGACTCGAACACGGCTTCTTCCACGAAGCGCTCGGCGTCGACGTACACCTGCCCCCTGCGCTCGAACATCCAGGCGACGGACCCGGTCTGTCCAAGATTGCCCCCGGACTTCTCGATCCGGTGTCTGAGCTCCGCTACGGTGCGGTTCGTGTTGTCGGTCACGCACTCGATCAGCAGGGCTACACCACCGGGTCCATAGCCCTCGTAGCTCGTCTCCTCGAAGCTCATCCCCGGCAGTTCGCCCGTGCCGCGCTGAACCGCCCGTTCGATGTTCGATGCCGGCATATTCACGGCCTTCGCGCTCGCAATCGCCGTGCGCAGCCGGGAATTGGAATTGGGATCACCACCACCCAACCGCGCGGCCACGGCAATCTCCCGACCCATTTTGCTGAATATCCTGCCCCGGGCAGCATCCGTCACCGCCTTCGCGCGCTTGATCCCCGCCCACTTACTGTGTCCTGACAAACTCGCCTCTCCCGTCAGTCGCTCGCTCGCTCCCTCCACCGTGGGTCCCGGAGGACTCCACGGCTGGAGGAGCGACGGCGGATCAGTGCCCTGCTTCCTCTTTCCGGGCCTCGGCCTCCGCGACGATCCGCTGCGTGACGTCGCTCGGAACGGGCTCGTATCCGTGGAGCTCGCGCGAGTGCAGACCCTTCCCCTGGGTCAGCGAACGCAGCGAAGTCGAGTACTTGTAGAGTTCTGCCAGCGGAACCTGCGCCTTCACTTCCTGCCAGTGTCCGTCGGCATCCATACCCAGGATCCGTCCACGGCGCTGGTTCAGGTCACCGATTACGTCGCCCATGTAGTCCTCCGGCACCCGGACCGTGACGGTCATGATCGGTTCCAGCAGAATCGGCCTCGCGTCCTTCACCACTTTCCGGAAAGCGAGCGAGCCGGCGATCTTGAACGCCATCTCGGAGCTGTCGACCGAGTGATAGGAGCCGTCGTAGCATTCCACCTCGAAATCGACGACCGGATACCCGGCGATGACTCCCCTCCCCGCTGCCTCCTTGACGCCCTTGTCGACGGCGGGAACGAACTTTCCGGGAATCGAGCCCCCGACGATCTTCTTGATGAATTCGTAGCCTTCTCCGCGAGCCCGGGGCCGGATCCGCAGCCAGCAGTCTCCGAACTGCCCTCGTCCGCCTGTCTGCTTCTTGTACCGTCCCTGCCCCTCGGCGGACCGCGTGATCGTCTCACGATACGGGATTCGGGGCGGCTCCGTCTCGACTTTGACCCCGTACTTTCTGGACAACCGCTCCATCGCGATGTTCAGGTGCAGCTCGCCCAGTCCGCGGGCGACCGTCTGGCCGAGCTCGGAATCGAAGCTCGCGGAAAACGTCGGGTCCTCTTCGTGCAGCTTTGTCAGGCCAGTTGACAGCTTGTCTTCCTCCCCACGCGATGCAGGTCTGATCGCGATCGAGATGTCCGCTTTCGGCCAGTTGATTCCAGGCAGCGTGAGTCCCTTGCCCTGTGCGCTCAGCGTGTCGCCGGAGTGCGTGTTCTTCAGCTTGGAAACCACGCCGATGTCCCCGGCGTGCAGCCGTCCCACATCGCTACGCGTCGTAGCATCGGGAATCGCGAGGTGCGCGATCCGCTCGCTGGAACCGCGCGCGGCGTTGTCCACCGTCGCCCCGCTCTCCGCTATTCCGGTGAACACGCGGAAGAAGCTCAACTCCCCCACCCGGGGCTCCTGGGTCGTCTTGAATACGAGGGCCGTCATTGCAGAACCGTCGACTGGCTCGAGCTCGACCACGTTTCCCCGGGAGTCCTCGGCCTCAACGAGACCGATTTCCGACGGCGCGGGCATCAGCTCGACCAGCTTCTTGAGCACGGCCCGCACTCCCTTTCCGCTCGCCCCGGATCCGCAGAACACGGGGAACAGCTCGCCCCGCATCATCCCAGCCTTCATCCCGGCGAGGACACGGTCGCGATCCAGCTCTTCTCCCTCGAGATACGCCTCCAACAGGTCGTCGTCGGTGGCCGCGATCGACTCGATCAGCAGTTCACGGTACTTCTCCACTGTGGCGGACACCTCGTCCGGAATCTCCACGTGGTCGTACTCGCCCTTGTCCGAGGCGGGCCGGTAGTGGTGCGCATGCCCGGAGAACAGATTCACGATTCCGCTGAACTGATCGCCACTTCCGATCGGCACCTCGACCGGAATCGCACCCTTTCCGAACGTATCGCGGACCTGCTGAAACACCTTGTCGAAGCTCGCGTTCTCTCTGTCCATCATGCTGATGAACACCATCCGCGGTATGCCGTGTCGCTCGGCGGCGCGCCAGCAGCGCTCGGTGCCTACTTCGACGCCCGTGGTGGCCCCGACGACCGCGAGAGCGCCGTCCGCGACCCGGACGCCCGCTTCCACTTCACCGAAGAAGTCGAGGTATCCCGGGGTGTCGATCAGGTTGAGCTTCGTGTCCATCCACTCGGCCCGGGCGACAGCGAGATTGATGGAGAGGCCGTGGTCGATCTCTTCCTGGGTGAAGTCCGTGTGGGACGTCCCGTTCTCGACCTGGCCCCTCCGCTTCGTGGAACCGGCGATATAGCACAGCGCATCCGTCAGAGTCGTCTTGCCGCATCCACCGTGACCGATGAGAACGATGTTTCTGATGTTAGGGGAAGTGTATTCGACAGCCATCGCGTCTTTGCCTCCAGGCTGGGGAGTCTTACGAAGAGGGACAGACCTGCCATTCTATCCGCGCCGTCGGCGACCCGAAAGGTCGGCCGGCGGGTCTCAGTGCGTTCGGTCTGGATTGGTCCTCCTCTGACTCATTTCGTTGAGGAACTTCAACTCATCCGGGGAGAGCGATTCCATACCGCTCTCACCGATCTTGTCCAGAATCCGGTTCACCTCATCCAGCGTGTCGCCGGAGCGCCCCTTCCGGGGCTTGCGTCTCGTCTTCTGTTTCTTTCCGCCGTCGGGCGTTTCCCGCTCCACGGTCTTCAGGCCACGGCGCGAACTCTTCACTTTAACCAGCGCGCGGTCCGCCGAGCGCTCGATTCGATTTCCGTATCGGAGCCAGAGCCAACCCGCGACCAGTCCGCCGAGGTGTGCCCAATGCGCCGTGCCGCCCGCCGCCCGACCCGAGGAGAACGTCGAGTAGAAGGTGAGCAGGGCGAGAAACCCGACGAAGTACTTCGCCTTGATCGGGAGCAGGAACCACAGATAGATCGGAGCGTCCGGCCAGGTCATCGCGAACGCCAGCAGAATCCCGAACACGGCGGCCGACGCTCCCACCATCGGTGCGACTCCGACGATGTTGACGAGCAGAAGCGCCGCGAGGGCCCCACCGATTCCGCACACCAGGTAGTAAGTAATGAACTCCCGGCTTCCCCACGCCCGCTCCAGCGGGGGGCCGAAGAAGAACAGGGCGAGCATGTTGAAGAACACGTGCCCGATTCCGGCGTGGACGAACATGTAAGTGACGATCGTCCACGGCCGGGTCAGAATCCGGTCGGCGGAAAAGGCCAGCAGGTCGCTGGCGGTGCTCCATGGGATCAGGCCGATCGCCATCACGGCCCAGATCCCGAAGTTGATCACCAGGAGCCTCTTCACCCACGGTGTGAGCGACGCGAACGGGTCCCGGCGTCCGGCACCGGACGGGCCTCCCCCGGCCCCGATGCCGAAGCCGCCCCCGGTGGTCCTCTGCGGCCCTCCTGTATACGACCGGTCCCACAGACCCATGCCGGTCAACTCCCCTTTTCGGGTTCGGAACCTGCTGTGACGGCCGCGACGGCGATCCGTTCACACAGTTCGGGAAACTCGATTCCCGCGGCGGCGGCGGCCTTCGGGACAAGGCTGGTGGCCGTGAGGCCCGGAACCGAATTCGCTTCCAGACACCAGAACGCCCCGGTTTCATCCCTCCGGAAGTCAATGCGGCTGAACGAGTCCTGGCGAAGGGCCTGATAAGCGCGAACCGCGAATTCCGCCAGCCGGTCCGATTCGTCGCCGTCGAGTGCCGCCGGCGTTTCGTAGTGCGACATCCCCGGCGTGTACTTCGATTCGTAGTCGTAGATCTCATTCCCGGGAAAG
Organism: uncultured bacterium; assembly: GCA_965370685.1. Lineage (GTDB taxonomy): Bacteria > Gemmatimonadota > Gemmatimonadetes > Palauibacterales > Palauibacteraceae > Carthagonibacter. The sequence continues at coordinate 8,371 of CBDUVN010000018.1, forward strand.
ATCTCCACTGCCGGCAGCGGTTCGCCGTCCAGCACTGTCACCGTAAGCTCCCTGCCCGGGATGAACGCTTCGCACAACACGTCCGTGTCGTAGCGTCCCGCGAGCCCGATCGCGGCGCTGAAGTCTTCCGCCTGGCGCACGATCGTCAGGCCGACCGTGGATCCTCCACACGAAGGTTTGACTACCAGCGGCAGCCCCAGGCTCGCGAGGGTCGAGCCCGGCGCCTGGCTTCGCGGTGCCCAGGCCGGCGTCGGAACTCCAGCCTGCACCAGCAGCTCCTTCGACAGCCGCTTGTCGAACGCGATCGCAGAACCGATGAATCCGCTACCGGTGTACGGCACTCCTCCCACGTCGAGCAACGCCTGCACGCGGCCGTTCTCACCGTCGCCGCCGTGGAGGGCGATGAACGCGACGTCCGCGTCTCGTACGGCGGGCAGTTCCGCCAGCGCGGTACCCAGCGCCACCAGTCCCATCTCGCGGAGGTCTTCGATCTCGGGTGGGGCCGGACCGACCGCGCCCCCGAGATAATGGTCCTCCTCGTCACCGGGGATTGCGCCAAACGCCGGATCGACCGCCACGACGGAATGGCCGCGGCTGCGTAACGCCTCCACCACGGCCCGGCCGGACGCGAGCGACACCCTTCGCTCTTCACTCGTTCCGCCGAGCAAAACGGCTACTCGCATCGCGTTCACCCTCTCCTCGCGGCTTCGGCCTCGAGCACGTCCGACAGCCCATTGTCCCGCAGCCAGCCTTCGTCGAACACCTTCGACAGGTAGCGTTCCCCCGTGTCGCACAGCAGGGTCACGATACACGATCCGGGATCATCCAGCTCACGGGCCACGTCGAGCGCCACCTGGACGATCAGCCCGGTCGAGGCCCCCGCCAGCAGTCCCTCTTCGCGGGCGAGTCGTCGCGCCATCGAGAACGCCTCGAAATCGGTCACGGTGCGGAATTCATCGATCCACTCGAAGTGCAGGGTCGAAGAGATTTTGTCGTTTCCGATACCCTCGACGAGGTATGGCCCGTCTTCCCCCTTCACTCCGGTGCGTGAATACTCGGCATAGATCGAGCCGACAGGGTCACCCGCCACGATCCGGATCGCACTGTTTCTCTCCTTCAGGTAGCGCGCGGTTCCGCTGATCGTGCCTCCCGTTCCCGGGGAGGTGACGAAGTGAGTCACCGCTCCCGCCGTCTGCTCCCAGATCTCCGGACCGGTCGTCTGGTAGTGCGCCTCGGGATTCTCCTGGTTGTAATGCTGGTTCGCCATGAACGCCCCGGGCGTTTCCTGCGCGATCCTCTTCGCCGCGTTGACATAGTAGTCCGGGTGGTCGGGCGGAACATCAGACGGTGTAACGACGACTTCGGCCCCGAATGCACGCAGGAGCCCGATCTTCTCGGCACTCATCTTGTCGGGAATCGTAAATATGCACCTGTATCCCCGCACGGCGGCCACCAGTGCCAGTCCGACCCCGGTATTCCCCGACGTTCCTTCCACGATGGTACCGCCCGGACCGAGGAGGCCCTCGCGCTCCGCCGCGTCGATCATCGCGAGGCCGATCCTGTCCTTCACCGAACCACCCGGATTGAACGACTCGGCCTTGATGAACACGGGCGTGCGGATACCCTCCGAGACCCGATTCAGCCGAATGAGCGGAGTCCACCCGATCGTGTCGAGTACGCTGTCCCTGGGACCAACGCCCGGACGGTCAGGGGAGGGTCCGGTCATCGGCGACTGCCTCTCCGGGAAGGGGATAGATGACAGGCAGACGGCCCCAGATCGAAACCGGCTCACCGCCCTGCTCGGCGGGACGATACAACAGCTTTGACGCGTTCGCGACAGCCGCCGAATCGAGCAGCCTGGAGCCGCTCGACTGCAGAACAATGGCCGAGTCGACCGTGCCGTCAGCGTCAATCATGATCTTCAGTACTGTGGTCCCACCGATTCCGTCCTCCCACGCGCTGCGGGGAAATTCGAACACGTCACCTTCTACCGCCACCGGGGGCCGCAACGGCCCATCCTCGAGTCCGAGGCGAAGCCCGCCCCGGCTCGGGTTCACGGTGTCCACGCAACCGACCAGGACAACACACGTCGCGATGACGAGCGCTCCGTTCCACGCAGGCCTGCTCACTGGTCTTCCTCGACCATTCGCTTCATCTCGTTCACGAGCACGAGCGCATCCACCGGGGTGAGTCGGTCCACATCCACCGCCGCGATCTTCTCGGCCAGTGCAGGGTCGCGACCGCCGAATAAGGACAGCTGGTCCCGGGCGCGGTCCACCAGGTGTGCCAGCCGCGTCCCACCGTCCGGACCTTCTTCGAGTTCGTGCAACACCTCGAATGCGCGATCGATCACGGGGCGTGGAACGCCGGCCAGACGGGCCACATGCACTCCGTAGGATCGATCACATCCTCCCGGCTCGAGTCGTCGCAGAAACACGATGTCCTCGCCGGTTTCCCGCACGGCAACGTTCCATGCGTCAACCCCGGGGAGCGAGTCCGCCAGTTCGACGAGCTCATGGTAGTGGGTCGCGAAAACGGTCCTCGCTCCCACCCGTTCGTGAATGTACTCCGTCACCGCCCACGCGATCGCCACGCCGTCGTATGTCGACGTCCCGCGACCGATCTCGTCGAGCAGAATGAGACTCCGGTCCGTCGCCCCGTTGAGGATCGTGGCCGTTTCCGTCATCTCGACCATGAACGTGCTCTGGCCGCGCGCGAGGCTGTCTGACGCGCCGACCCGGGTGAACACACGATCGCACAGCCCGATCCTCGCCCGATCGGCCGGCACGAACGAGCCGACCTGGGCCATGATCGCGATCAGACCGACCTGGCGAAGCATCGTCGACTTCCCGGCCATGTTCGGCCCGGTAAGGATCATGACGAACCCGTCACGATCCAGCACGATGTCGTTCGGGATGAAGTCCTCACGGGCGATCCGCTGCTCGACCACGGGGTGACGGCCGGCCTCGATCTCGAGTCCGAATCGGTCGGTCACTTCGGGGCGGACATACCGGTCCCGCTCGGCGCTCTCGGCCAGCGACGCGTGGACGTCCAGTTCCGCCAGCCGCTCCGCTGCGTCCTGGATCCGTGGCACCTGCTCGGCGAGGCTTTCGCGCAGTTCGCGGAACAGCTCCGCCTCGACCTCGGCGATGCGGGCCTCGGCATCGAACACCTTCGCTTCCCACTCCTTGAGCTCAGGAGTGATGAACCGCTCCGCGTTCGCGAGGGTCTGTTTGCGCTCGTATCGTTCGGGAACGCGGGCGAAGTTCGATCGGGTGACTTCGATGTAGTAACCGAACACCTTGTTGAACCCGACCTTCAGGCTGTCGATACCGGTGCTCTCCCGCTCTTCGGCCTGCAGTCTGGCGATCCAGTCGACGGCCCCGTCGCGCACTTCCCGCAGTTCGTCCAGCCCGCGATCGTACCCGGTCCGGATCACCCCTCCGGCCGACAGGGCAACGGGCGTGTCGGGATCGATCGCGGCATCGATCTGCTGCCGAACGTCGGCCAGGGGATCGAAGCCGGAAGCGATGGTTCTCAGTCTCGTCGCGATCGACGGCGCGATCGTCTCCCCGACCGCCGGAAGCGGCTCGAGGGAGCGACCGAGGCTCAGCAGCTCCCTCGGGGCGACGCGTCCCAGCGCTACCCGGGCCGCCAGTCGCTCGAGATCCCGCACTTCGCCGAGCGCCGAACGCAGTTCGCGCCTGCGGTCGCGTTCATCCAGGAGCTCCGCTACCGCGTCGAGTCTCGCGTCGATCTCCTCCCGATCCAGGAGCGGCCGTAGAATCCGCCGACGTAGCATTCGCCGCCCCATCGGCGTCTGCGTCCGGTCCAGCACTTCGATCAGCGTTCCGCCCTCGCCCATTCGCAGAGGCTCGACGATCTCGAGATTCCGTCTCGTCATCTCATCGAGGTGCAGGAATCTGCCGCGTCGCTGGATTCGGGGAACCCGGAGGTGATGCACTCCACCAGGTCGGATTTCCTCCAGGTACGCGACAACGGCGCCTGCGGCCGCCACGAGATGGCGGTCGGAAGGAAGCTCGAATCCGAATCCGTCGATTCCAGCCGTGCGATATACTCTCCGCAGGGCTTCCTCACCGACGTCCGCCTCGAACCGCCATGGTTCGCGGCGGGTCACCAGCCACGGCCCCTCGGGCAAGTCCGAAGACGACGATTTCACCAGCAGTTCGGCCGGCTCTATACGGTACAGCTCGTCAGCCAGGGCACTCGCGTCGCACTCCCAGACTTCCACCTCGCCGGTGGACAGATCCGCCGTGGCCAGTCCAATCGGGTCCTCACCGGCGATCGCGACGACGAACGTGTTCCGCCCCAGATCGAGGAGCGAATCGTCGATCACGGCTCCCGGCGTGACGATCTCCACGACTTCCCGCCGTACGAGTCCTTCGGCCTGCGAGGCATCCTCGACCTGCTCGCAGATCGCCACCTTCCTTCCCAGGCGGACCAGCCTGGGGAGGTACTCGGGCAGTGCCTTCACCGGCACTCCAGCCAGTGGCACATCCGACGCGCCGTTGTTGCGCGAAGTAAGCGTGATGCCGAGCAATCGGCTTCCTTCCTCCGCGTCATCGAAGAACATCTCGTAGAAGTCACCGACCCGGAAGAACAGGATCGCATCGGTGTGCCGCGACTTGATGTCGAGATACTGCTGGATCAGCGGCGTATGCGCCGCGGTGCCGGTCACGGGTCCTCCGACACGACGATCGCCTCGAACCCGTCCGAGCGCAGCCGCACTGCGAGCCGCGCCGCGTCGTCCTTGCGGGTGAATTGCCCGACGCGCACCCGGTAGAGCGCAGTCGATGAATCCGGATCGTGCACGCGCACGTCGACTCCCGTGGCAGCAGCGCGCGACTGGGTGTCCTCCGCCGCTTCTCTCCGCCCGAACGCTCCGAGCTGAACCGTATAGCTGGCCGTCGCGTGTTCGACGGTCTGCCTCGCGGCGCAGGCCGAAAGTCCGGCTCTCGCCTGCGACACGACCGGATCCGACGGCGAACCGTCTGCGGCCCTCGTCCACGCGGCACACGCAGCTGCGGGATCACCGAGACCTTCCAGCGCAAAGCCGCTCCACAGCCACGATTCCGGCACCAGCGGGCTGCCCGGAAAATCGGCTCGCAGCAACTCGAGGTCCGCCGCGGCGATGGCGGGCCGGCCGCTGGTCAGCCGGAGCTGCGCGAGCCGGAGGCGCGCCAGGGCTGCGTAACTCTCGCCACCGCGCACAGCTGCTTCCAGGTAGTCCACCTCGGCAGAATCGACGTTCTCGGCAAGCCGGGCCCGCAGAAACAACGCCCGGCCCACCTCCGCGTCGAGCCTGGCCGCCGACTCCGAATCCAGCCAGCTCCGCAGATACTCCCTCGCCCGTTCCACGTCACCGGCGTCGGCAGCCAGCTCCGCCGCTTCGAGACGATCGTCGACCTGCGAACGGACGATGGCCGGCGTGAACAGGGGTAACACGACGGCGAGCAGAATGGGGATTCCCTGGCGCGTCACTGGATGCCCCGCTTGAGCGTCTCAAGCCGCAGTAGAAGACCCTCGAGCACGGCCTGGTCACCGTGTCCGGTCTTCGCCTGTCGATCCGCCTCGAGAAGGAACTCGAGGGCCTGATCGATTTCCTCGGGCGTCCAGCTCCGGGCCTGTCCGACCCACGCCTTGGCCTTCCACTTGAGGTACGGCTTGCCGACCTGTCCGAGTATTTCGGTAACCCGGCCAGCCCCACCCTCGGTTGCGATACCGAGAAACAGGTGCTGCTCGACCAGGCCGTTCAGCAGTCCGACCGCGCTCTCGCTCGGTGCGGAAAGCAACCGGGGCAGCAGACCGAGCGCCACCATGTAATCGCGGCTACCGACGAGGTCGAACCATGCCCAGCGATTCACGTCCCGGACGTTCGGAACCAGCTCCCGGACCTGCTCCAGATCCACTTCGCCGTCGGGAGCGGCCGCGGCCAGCTTCGCGAGCTCGGCGTCCAGCAGGCCAAGGTCCGTCCCGACCGCAGACCCGAGCGCCTCCGCCGCGGCGGAGGCAAGTCGCACGCCGTAGCGCCGGTCAGCTCGCTCGATCAGCCAGCCAGGCACCTCCGCCTCCCGGGGAGCGGACCATTCCAGACTGAGGGCTCCCTCCTTCAGGCGCCGGTAAAACGCCTTCTTCGAGCGATCCGGAATCGTAGCCGTGATGATCAGGGTGAGGTCATCCGGGAGTTTCGCCAGCACGTCCTCCACGACCTTGCATCCCGTGGGCGTGAGACGTTCCGCCTCGTACAGGACCACGACCCTGCGCGGAGCCAGCATCGGGGCCATCGCCAGGGCAGCCGCGAGAGTCTCGGGCGACACATCCGCCCCGCGGTAGGAATCGAAGTTGAAGTCGCGCGTCGCCGGCTCGAGAGCCGCGTCGGCGAGCCGCCGTGCAGCTTCATCGCGAAGCCTGCCGGCATCCCCGTGAAAGAAGAAAGCGCCGCTGAGGGACTCAGCGGCGACTATACCTTCGAACCGCTGCTCGGCGGCGAGACTCACGCCGGGTCCACCGGTCGGTTCAGTGGCCGAGCGACACCGACGCCTGGGCCCAGACGTCGGAATCCAGGCTCACTGCCGTATGCACACGCGATCGCGGCTTCCAGAACGGTGCGCCGGCCTCGAGAATTTCAACTCCATTGCGAATCGACGCATCGACGAAAGGCCCCTGCCGGAACAGGTTCGGGACATCTCCATCGACGGCCGGCGGTACGTAGGCCGCGACCGGGTCCAGCTGCATTTCGACCGGCACAGTCGCAGCGAATGGGAGCCAGAACAGGGCGAGCAGACCGACCGCCGCCATACCGACGAGCGCCGCGCCTCCCGCGAACCGGTGCGCCGGCAGATCGGAAAGTCCTTCATCGACGTTGTATAGACGGTGCTGGAGGCGGGGCATGAAATCGTCTGCGGGCTGCTCCGACGGGAGAGCGGCAAGCAGCTCGCTACCCGCTCGCAGCACCCGATCGTAGCGGGCGCAACAGGGGCAGGCGACGACGTGTTCGCGAAATTCGGCTTCCTGTTCGGCGCTCAGGGCGCCGTCACGATAGTCCGAGTATTCCTGTAAGAAGCGATCACAGTCGCAGAGCATCGTTCCGTTCGATCGCGGCATAAGCCGGCTTTTCTGGTAACCTCTCGAACACGTCCCGACCGGGGCGCATGTTCGCTCTCCCATCGAGGCGGTGATACGCGGCTGAGGAATGGGGGTTCCCGGATGAACGAAGGCGGCCCGGAGGCCGCCTTCGACTCTGATTCAAACCACCTGCCACCGATTCGTCAGTCGAGCATCGGACCGATGATCTGGGCGAACTTGTTCCGGGCCCGGTTCAGGCGGGACTTCACCGTCCCGAGCGTGACTCCGGTGATGTCGGAGATCTCCTCGTACGTCTTCCCTTCCATCTCGCGAAGCACGAATACGACGCGGTGATGCTCGGGAAGCTCGGCGACCGCTTTCTCAACCTGTTCGCGAAGATGCCGCTTCCGGTACAGATCGTCGGGCGCATAGGAGTTGTCCTCCCACTGGAGCGGCCGGTGGTCCGCCTCCCAGTTCTTCTTGATCGCCTGGAACAGCACCATCGGATTCCGGGAGCGGTTCCTCAACTCGTTCTTCGCCAGGTTGCTGGCGATCGTATAGATCCAGGTCGAGAACTTTTTCGTCGGGTCGAACCGGTGAAGGTGCCTGTAGACTCGAACGAACGTCTCCTGGACGAGGTCCTCGGCACGGTCCCTGTCGCCGATCGTCCGATAAATGAAGTTCAGCAGCCGCAGGTGGTACCGATCCGCGAGTTCGTGAAACGCTCGTCGGTAGCCGCCGAGATACTCGGCGACGAGAGCGGCATCGTCCAGCGTCTTGAGATCGATACGCGCATCTCCGGCGCTGGACTGCCTGGTGGCCTTTTCCAGCCGGATTCCCGTCATTTCCGCTCCTTGTTCACCGGGCCTCGGGTGGCCCGGCAGCTACCGATGCGTGGTCGTCGAATCCCGACGATCGGCATCGTATCTGAATAATCACGTACCCCATCCGGGCGCGCGATCTATCTATTACTATTACGGAACTCGATCCTTTCCCCTGTACTTGAGACACCTGATCAGGGCGAATCGTTGCCTGCAACTCCTGTCGCGTTCGTCCGGAGCCGATCTGCCAGCAACAGCGCGATCATCGTCTTCGCATCGGCGATCTCGCCGCTCCGGACCCGCTCTACAGCTTCCTGCAGCGGCATTTCGTGCCGCTCGATGAACTCGTGTGCTTCGAGCGCCACCCGTCCCGGTTTCAGTCCCGTCGCCAGGAACAGATGGATCCGCTCGTCCGTGAATCCCGGGGTCGTCCAGATCGTCGTCAGGTGACGAAGTTCTTCGGCCCGGACTCCGGTCTCCTCCTCCAGCTCCCTCGAGGCACAGGACTCAGGCGACTCACCGTCGTCCAGCTTGCCCGCGGGAAGCTCCCACAGATATCCGCCCGTCGCGTGCCGATGCTGCCGGATCAGGATCACAGCCGCATCCGGCCCGCCTGACCACTCTCCCGGCCGGTACAGGGGAAGAGCCGCCGCAGCTCCCCTGTGCCGCACGATCTCGAGCCGGCCCTCGCTGCCATCGGGGTAGCGCACGTGCTCGACATTCAAGTCGAGGACGCGCCCCCGGAACACGGGACGAGTCTCGATCGTTCCCGATTCGTCGCGCACGGGCCGTGTTTCCGCGTTCAATTGTATGACAGAATTCGTGGGAAAAAAGTAACCGAAAGATCCCCGAAGATCAAGGTGCCTGACGCTCCTCGACCGTACCGAAGGATGACAGGTCCGCACGCAGCGCATCTGCTTCTCCGACCGCGACCAGGACAAGTCCATCGGGGTCCAGGTACCGCTCGGCCACCCGCACGACCTCGTCTCGACCGACCTGACCGACACGGGCGGGAAACCGCTCCCACCAGTCTAGCGGAAGGTCGTAGGCGACGCGTTCCGCCTCCTTCGATGCGATCTGGCTGGTCGTCTCGAATTGCCGCGGGAGCGACAGGATCAGGGCGTCTCGCGCGAGCGCCAGTTCATCTTCGGAGGGAGGGCGCTCGGTCATGCTGCGAATCTCGGACAGCATTTCGTCGAGCGCTCGTGCCGTGACGGGAGTATCGACGGCTGCGCTCGCCACGAACGGCCCGGGTGCTCGCCTCACAGAAAATCCAGACCGGGCACCGTACGTCCACCCCTTGTCCTCACGCAGATTCAGGTTGAGCCGGGAGTTGAACAGACCGCCGAGAATCGCGTTCATCACGAGCACGGGGATCTCGTCGTCGTCTCCGCGCGCCAGACCGACGGCACCGATCCGGATCTCCGACTGCCGGCTGCCGGGACGGTCGACGAGCGTCACGGTCCCCGGTGAGCTTACCGGGCCCGGCAGGCTCACCGCTGAGCTCCTGACGCCACCAGCGGCCCACGCCCCGAAGCTTCGCTCGACAACGGCTGCGAACGCCTCGGGATCCACGTCACCCGCCGCGACCAGAAAGGAGGAGCCCGCTCCGTAGCTGCGCTCCCAGAACTTCCGGAGCTTGCCGCTGTCCAGCCCCTCGAGCGTCTCCACCCGGCCGCGCACCGGTCTTCCGTACGGATGATCTCCGAAGATCGCCTCTGACAGAGCCTCCGAGGCCAGCTCTCCCGGTTCGTCGCCGATCCTGCGTACCTCGTCCAGCCGCTCCGCGCGGACCCTGTCGACCTCATCGGGCAGGAACGAAGGAGCGAGCACGACCGACGCCAGGTAGTCGAGTGCTTCTTCACATGTATCCGACAGAGTATGCAGTGAGAACCGGGCGGAATCGTGCCCGACTCCGCTGCCGATGGATGCTCCCAGGTGATCCAGCCACTCGGCCATCTGCATCGCCGTGCGACCGGCCGCGCCCGCCGGAAGCACTTTGGCGGTAAGGGCCGCGACGCCGGCCTCCATTGCGGGTTCCACCGCCGCGCCGCCGTCTATCATGAGCCGGATCGCGACCTCCGGAAGGTTCGGAACGGGGGCTACCCGGACCCGGAACCCCCCGGGCAGTACCGTCTCGTGGAACTCCGGGGTCGACGGCGGCGGAGTCGGCAGGGACGGAGGCGGACGGGTGCGATCCAGGGTACTCACGTCAGCTCTCCGATCCGGGCCGCGCGGCCGCGGTCTCTTGCGACCCGCCGCGCGATCCGTCAGGAACGATGTGCACCACCGAGCGTCGTGCCGGATCGAGCAGTGTCCGGGCCGACCGTTCCACCTCGTCCAGCGACATCTGCTCGTACCGCTCGAACACCTGGTTGATGTAGTCGGGATCTCCGCGCAACACCGCGGCGTGGGCAAGCAGGTCCGCTCTGCGCGTCACGGAGTCGAACTGACGGACGAGCTGCCGCCGGGCCCGGTTGCGCGCTCCCTCGAGCTCTCTGTCGGTCGGGCCCGACGATCGCAGCTCGGCGAGCACCTCAGCAACAGCCGCCTCGAGCTCCGGAGCTTCGACTCCAGGCCGGCCGGTCGCGACGACCCACAGCATTCCCACGCTCTCCGACGGCCACACGAACGCGCTCACATCGGCCGCGACGCGCTGCTCGTACACCAGGGCCCGATACAGCCGCGAGCTCCGACCCTCAGAGAGCAGAGAGCAGAGGACATCCGCGGGCTCGAAGCCGGGGTCAGGGAACGGCGGCGCGTGGAACATCAGGTACACGCGCGGCACGCTTACCCGGTCCGGGACTACGGCCTCACCCGGCGTGCCGGCCTCGATGATCGGAACGACGGCCCGGTCCGGGGTCGGGCGCGATGGAATCTCGCCAAACCAGCGCTCCGCCCTGCGGAACGCATCCGCCGGATCGACCGCTCCCGAGATCACGAGCACGGCGTTATTCGGGCCGTACCAGCTCTCGAACCAGCCTCTCACATCGTCGAGCGACGCAGAGTCGAGATCCTCCATGTAGCCGATCGTCGGGTGCCGGTAGGGATGTCCCTCCGGATACGCCCGTTCGAGCATCGTTTCCACGGCCAGCCCGTACGGTCGATTCTCGTACGACTGGCGGCGTTCGTTCTTCACGACATCCCGTTGGTTGTCCAGCTTGTCCTGCGTGATCGCCTGAAGAAAGAAGCCCATTCGGTCCGACTCGAGCCACAACGCGAGATCGAGATCTCCCGACGGAAGCGTCTCGTAGTAGTTGGTCCGATCGAACCAGGTGGTGCCGTTCAGGGTCCCGCCGGCCGCCTGGATAAGCCGGAAGTGCTCGCCTTCCGGGACGTTTTTCGATCCCTGAAACAGCAGGTGCTCGAACAGGTGAGCGAAGCCGCGACTGCCGGGCGGCTCGTTCCTGCTGCCCACGTGATACATGAGGTGCGTGGCGACGAGCGGGGCCGAGTCGTCCGGGTGCACGATCACCTGCATCCCGTTGTCGAGCGTCCGCTGCTCGAACGGGAAACGGGCACCGGCTGTTCGACCCTGCCTCGTCACGCTTCGATCCTGGATTCGGGGGGTCGGCATCTCACGACCGGGAGATTCGGAAGCCCGAACATACCGGAGGAATCGGCGCCGCTCAACCGGGAGACGTGAACGGAGCCCGCGAGTGGTTGCTGCAAAGTGTTCGTGCAAGACACAACAGGACGTGGGAAGTCGCCGTTCGCGAGCAAGTTGACTGAGCTGAACGTGGCGGTCGAACCTCTCGGCCCCGGAGAAATGTGCAAACCGCCGTAACACAATAGCTCACCTGTGTTTACATGAGAGCAGTCGCCTACGGCCTGTGTAACCGAACCGGCTGGAGCCCGGAGTGGGAACACCCCTTGCCCATGTGACGGCGAACACTGCCCCACGACGACCGACACGGACCGTCTGCAGGGCAAGCCGGAAAATCACTGATACGGGGGAACACAGGAAATGAAGAAGCTGCTTCTGCTGACGGCCGCCGTCGCAATGTTCGGCGTCACCGCAACGCGGGCCGAGGCCCAGACGCGGAACACGACGATTAATCTGCAGATTCCCGAGCTGCTATTCATCGACGTGACCAACGACAATCTCACCATCCCGCCCCCGACCCTCGCTGACTTTGACGCGGGCTTTTCGGGCTTAATTTCACATGCCGTCCGGCATCGCGGCAACGTCAATCACGTGATCACGGTCGCTCCGGCTACCGGCGTCACTCAGTGGACCGGTCCGACCGGCTCCACCAAGTCTGCCGATGACCTCCTGTGGTCACTCGACGGCGCCGGCTGGAACATCGTGACTGGCGCTGCAGACGTCGGGATCGGCGTCAAGGGTGGATTCGGACTGAACCCCGACATCCCGGTTGACTGGCGATCAGTGCTCGCCTACGACGAGCCGGTCGGTCCGTACTCGATCGTCGTGACCTACACCACGACCGCGAACTGACCCCACCGTGCTCAGTCGCGGGTCTTTCTGGTTGGATGGCCGGTCAGCTCTTCGGGGGCTGGCCGGCTTGCTCGTACTGGTGTCTGCCGCGCCTGCACAGGCCCAGTTCTCGGTCAGCCCGGTGATCGTACAGATCCCGGCGACAGAGGTGGATCCGGTCCAGCTCGAGGTTCGTAACGAAGGAGAGAACTCGCTGCAGTTTCGAGCCTATACACTCGACTTCGACATGTCGAACACTGGCGAGCACACGTACTGGGAGCCCGGATCCCGCGCGGAGAGTTGCCGCGAGCGCCTCCGGATCGCGCCTGACGCATTCACGGTTCCGGCCGGACAGACGGGCACGGTCGCTGTCAGCCTGGCGCCCGGCCCGACCGACCACACTTGCTGGAGCATGGTGCTGATCGAGACCAGCGGTTCATCCGAGGGGTCGATCATGGTGAACCAGCGGATCGGGGTGAAGCTGTACGGGTTATCGGGGGAATGGGACGTGAGCGGCGAGGTGGTGAACGGATCCGTCACGAGAGACTCCGAACGACTCGATGTCCGTTTCACGGTGCGGAACGCAGGGGCGTGGCCGCTGCGCCCTGACGGCGTGGTGGAGATACGTGACGTGCAGGGTACCCTGGTCGCCTCGAGCCCGATCGAAGCTTTCAGCGTGCTTCCCGAACGGGAGCGGACGGTCCATGTGGCCGTGAGCGACGTCGATCTGGACCCGGGGCGCTATCTGGCCGTCCCGATCCTCGACTTCGGGGCCGACTTCCTCTCCGGGACGCAGATCGACTTCCGGGTCGAGGAGTGATCCGATGCTCACCCGGCTGCTGCTTGCGGCCTGGTTGGGACTGCTTCTGACAGCGACGGAAGCCCTCCCACAGAGCGTATGCGGAAACGGGGGCCGGTATCACTTGCGGCCGGCCCCACAAGTTCTGATCGCTCCAGTACCCACACCAGCCGACCTGGATGCCGGAGAAGTGGATGCCGGCGTGTTGACGGTGACGATCATCCCGAGGGGCAACGCCGACCGGAGCTGGGAGTTGTGCATCCGCACGACCGATCCGTCGATGGGCGGAGGAAGCAAAGCGTCGTCCGACGTCGAATACTGGCCCCCGGGCGGCGGCGGCTGGCAGCCCACCTCGATGCTGGACCAGGTGATCGCCCGCGGCCGAGGCCGAAGTGATATAGAAGTCCGGTTCCGAGTCCGGGTGGACTGGACCGACGATCCGGGGAACTACAGTTCGGCCGTCGCGCTCACCATCGCAGCGAACTGATCGATGATGCGCTCCAGCCTGTCGATCGCAATTGCTGCCTCACTCGCGTTATCCGGAGTGGTTTCGGCACAGGAAGCACTCCCCACAAGGCTCTCCGTCGATCCTTCGTCCGTAGTGACGATCCCACTCGCGCTTCCTGCCAGTGCCGGTTCGTCCGCGCGGGACCGCGGGGGTGTCGCATACCTGATCCGACCGGGTCCAGGATTCCGCTTGCTTGGCAGAGCCAGTGGCCGTCTCGAGCTGGCGCCCGAGGAACTCGCCGTCCTCCCTGTCACCTTGAGCGTTGCAACGGACATTACGGCAGGCGAGCACATCGCCCTGACCGCGAGTTTCGAATGGAATTCAGGCTCGGACTCGACGGCTGTGACTGTGGAAGTATCGGAACACGCAGGCCTGCGGCTCAGCCTCACGCCCCACCAGGCCGACGCGCGGCTCGGCGAATCTCTGATTGTCGGCTTCGAACTGACGAATACCGGCAATACGACCGACAGCGTCAGCCTCGCGATCGACACGGAACTGGGCGAGGTCGCGGACCTTCCAACGGTGGTCATTGTCGAGCCGTTCGAGACCGTGTCGGGAGAATTCCGTATCCGCCCGGAGCAGCGATCTCTCGAGGGAACCGTCATGGGCATCCTGATCACCGCGGAAGGCCGAAGCACGGCCGCGCACGACCGGATCGCTCTTCCGGTAACTCGCGGAGACGGTCTGCTCGACAACTGGGCTCGGATCCCGACCAGTGTGTTTGTCGGAACCAGCCTGTATCCCGGAAGTAACACGCGGGCATCGGCCCCTGCTTTCGGTTTCGAGAGCGCCGGTATGGTTCGTCCGGGGATCAGGCTCTCGGTACGCGCACACAGCGCTCCCCGCGATGCGAGTGCCTTCGCGTTCCGCGGCTATCAGATGGGACCCCGATTCCTTGCCGAGCTGTCGACTGCCAGCTTCGATGCCGCTGCCGGGCAATTGTATACGCGCACCTCACCGCTCCTGGGATATGCACTGCAGGGAGCCGGAGGCCGGATCGCGGTCCGGAATCACAGACTGACGGCCAGGGTCCATGTCGCCGCCCCGCTCGACCAGGGAGGGAACACGGTCGGAGGACAGCAGTTTGCGGCCGGGGTCGAGATGAACACCCTGGCCGGCAATTTCGGAGTCGAGGGAGTGTCCGAGGACCGCGGGGCGGAGCTGTTTTCACCCGCCCGTGGCCTGCGATCGGCCTTGCTGACCTATCGGTCCCCGGGTCCGTCGAGGCATTCGCTGCGCGCGGAGGCCGGATGGATGCAACTCGAGTATCCAGATCTCGACGAGTCCAGGGAAGGGCCCGCGGTCAACGCCCGCTATACTTACAGCCACGGTCGGAACGTGGTCGATATAACAGCACGTAGCCGACCGATGACACCGGCTGACAGGAACCTGCCGCCAAACGAATTGCGATTCCAGGCCGTTGTCGGACCGTGGCCGAGCCAGGGCCTTCTGACGGAGGCGTATCTCGTCGACCGACCGCGAACCGCCGGGTTGCAGGCCGCCCAGATTCGAGGCTTCAATTTCGGCGCATACTTCCTCCAGGGATCCGATCGCTACGAAATCCGCTTCCGTATGCAGTCGGCCGATGGCCCGATTCCATTTGCGAGCCGCAGCATCGAGGGCGTCGCCAGCAGTCAGCTTGGACCCGGATTCCTCGATGCACGACTCGAAGTGGGAGAGGCAGTCACGAGCATCGACCGCGGACCACTCCTGCACGTGAATGCGGGGTTCAATCTGCGCTCGAGTCGGGGCTGGGGACGGGCAGGTCTAATTTACTACAAGAATCCTCTCGTACAGGGTAATCTGTCGCTCCAGATCGCCGGCTCATACCGGATCGCGGAGCCGGCGGAGGTCTACGGATCGGTTACGGCATCGCTGACCCGGTTTGACCTTCGCCGCAGGACATTGGCTGAGATCGGGCTGCAGTGGAGAGTGGCCTCGGGACTGTCGGTGCTGGCAGCGTTCGAGAGAGCCGAGGGAGTATTTGGAGACGCATCCAGCCGCTATTCGATAGGCGTGCGTAAGGGGCTTCCGTTACCGGTTCCGGTTCGTCAGCCGCGCTCACTGCAGGGAATCGTATTCGAAGACGACAACGGCAACGGTCGATTCGACGTGGGGGAACCGCTGCTGGACGGTGTCCGACTCGAGATGGGAAATTCCCTCGCGGCGACGAGAAACGGACGGTTCGAATTCCGCGCGGACGTTCCGCGCGGGCCGCTGGTCGTAGACCCTGCGTCGCTGGGGACGACGTATCTGCCGCCGGCGCTTATCCCCATATCCGGAACCGACATTGTCCAGGTAGCCGTGCACCGGCCAGCCAGTCTGCGTGTGCGTCTGTTCTTCGACGCGAACGGCAACAGAATCCAGGATCCGACCGAGCTTCCTGTCGTCGGCGCGACCGTTCTCGTGCAACGGGCCGGAGGCGAGACATGGGAAGTCCCCGTGGGGCCCGACGGCTCCGTGAGTCTCGGCGCCGTGCGGCCAGGCTTGTTCACGGTGGCGCTCAAACCGGAATCGTTGCCCCGACGCGCCGCTGTACCAGAGCCGGTGACCGTGTCGATCCTCGGCGGAGATTCCATCGACCTGCGGCTGCCGGTCGGTCTGCGGGAAGTGCGCTTCCGAAAATCGGAGTAGCGCGGAGGGAGATAAGCCGGGTCCTGTGACGGGCCGTGAGGCCCGCGGGGTCATCTATCTGGGACGCCGGTTACCCGACGCCTCCTGCAGCCTACCCGGAACTCGAACGCGGCGGGCCACCGCTCGCTCCTGTTTGGCCTTGCTCCCGATGGGGTTTGTCGTGCCGCTGCCGTCGCCGGCGAGCGCGGTGGGCTCTTACCCCACCTTTTCACCCTTGCCTGTGCGGCCGAAGCCGCCATCGGCGGTCTGATCTCTGTGACACTTTCCGTCGCCTCGCGACGCCCGGGCGTTACCCGGCATCGTGCCCTGCGGAGCCCGGACTTTCCTCGAACCGGGCCGCCGTAGCGACCGGCCCGCGACCCCTTCTCCCTCCGCGCTCCGTCCTCGTGCCAGACTACCCTGCCCGGCCGCCGCCCGTTCCGTCCCGTGCCCGATTCGCATACTCTTGGGTCGCGCCGACCCGAGGGAAGGCGACGAGGCCGAGACCCCAGACAGAAGGACGGACCCATGAAACGCACCCGGTTCGGGCTTTCCCGCCCGCACGCCCTGGCGTCCATCGCCGCCCTGCTGATGGCGGTCGCCGTCACCCCGAGCGTGCAGGCGCAGGAGACATCCGCCTGGACGATCTCCGTCACGCCGACGAGCCTGGAAATGGCGGCCGGCGAGACCGCGCGGCTCGAAGCGGTGGTACGGGACGCCTCGGGCGATCCGATCGACGCCGAGGTCAGGATGTTCGCCCCGGACTCCGACGGGATCACGGTGGACAGGGATGGGACCGTCAAGGCGACGGCCGGCGGTTCCTTCCGGGTCATGGTGTTCGCCCGCCCGCCGGAGGGATCGTCCCTGAGATCCGAGGTCCCGGTCGAGGTCGCCTGGCCACCGGTCGAGTCGATCGAGATGGTCGCATTTCCGGAGCGCCTGTACTCCGGGAACGTCTACCGGGTGCAGGCAGAGGCCTGGACCGAAGGAGACCTTCTGCGGACCGACCTGGTGCCGACGCTACGAAGTTCTGATCCCGCGATCCTGTCGGTAGGGGCCGCGGGTGGACTGAGCGCGGTCGCTCCGGGTTCCGCCCGTCTCACGGCCTCCGCGGACGGATTCGATCGCTCCTGGGACGTGGAGGTGCACGAGAGCCCCGTCCGAAGCGTGCGGGTCTCGGCCGCGCGTACGACCGTTCGCACCGGAGACGTCGTCTCGATCAAGGCGGCCGCGCTCGATGCGGCGGGACGGCCGGTGGCAGATGCTCCCGTCAACTTCAGTGTCGAAGCATTTCCGATCGACACGTTGATTGCACCACCGTCGGCGGCCCACGTGGCTTCAGATGGCCGGTTCGTCGCGGAGAAGCCGGGCGCATATGTGGTGCACGCGTCGTCCGGGAACGCAGGAGGATCGATCGAGCTCCGGGTCGAGGGACGTGAGGTGGCGGAGAAGGTCACGCTGCTCGGCCATGGTGCCGTGTCCGAGGTCCACACTTCGGACCTGTGGGTGTGGGAGGGCGTGGACGGCCGGGACTACGCCGTGACCGGCACATGGGGAGGCGAGGGAAAGGCCTACTTCTGGGATGTCACCGACCCGACCTCGGTGGTGAAGATCGACAGCTTTCAGGTGGACGCCCGCACCGTAAACGATGTGAAAGTCTCCGAAGACGGCCGGGTCGCGGTGATCAGCCGGGAAGGAGCCTCGAACCGTCGGAACGGAATCGTCATTCTCGACGTGAGCGACCCTCACAACGTGAGTGAGATCTCACGCTACGACGATGGCCTGACGGGCGGTGTGCATAACGTGTTCATTTCCGATGGACACCTGTTCGCGCTCAGCGCAGGCCAGCGCTACGACATTCTCGACATACGTGATCCGGCGAATCCCACGAAAGTCGGGAGCTTCGAGCTCGACACGCCCGGCCACGCGATTCACGACGTGTGGGTGGAAGATGGAATCGCCTACTCGTCCAACTGGTCTGATGGAGTAGTGCTGGTGGACGTCGGGAACGGAGTGGCCGGAGGATCCGTGACGAATCCCGTGAAGATCGGGAGCTATGCGTATCCATCCGGCGGGAACCACGCAGCGTTCCCGTTCCGCAGCGAGTCCACGGGCAAGTTCTACGTGATCGCGGGAGACGAGATCATGCCGGAGTGCGCGGACCCGGATCGGCCGTGCGTGGCGGAGGGCTACCTGCACTTCATCGAGTTCTCCGATCCGGAGAATCCGGTTGAAGTGGCCCGATACCAGGTACCCGAAGCGGGTTCGCACAATTTCTGGGTCGAGGGCGACCGGCTGTATGTCGGCTACTACAACGGAGGTCTGCGGGTGGTGGACATCTCGGGTGACCTGATGGGTGACTTGTACCGCCAGGGCCGTGAGATCGCGGTCTACCGGGCCTGGGATGCGGAGGGGTTCGTGGCGAACACTCCGATGACCTGGGGCCCCCAGCCGCACAAAGGCAACGTGTTCTTCAGTGAGTTCAATTCAGGCCTGTGGGCCGTCCGGATCGAGCCGGTACGGGAGCTCGTCCCGTGAGATCGGCGATTCACCCGAAGATCGGGGCCCTTGCAGCAATCATCGCGTGGAGCGCGGTCGGTCCCGGCGTCCCCCCCGTCCCCCCGGTTCAGGCGCAGCAGGCCGGGACGAGCCGGCCGCCCGAGGCCGACTACTGGATGTACGTGGCGGCGGAATCGGAGGATGAGGTCGCGCTGATCCGATTCGGACCGGAGGGGGCGAGAGTAGAACAGACAATCCCGGTCGGATCGTTCCCGACGGACATCGACGGGCCGCATGGGATTGCCGTGCACCCCGACGGATCACGCTGGTACGTGTCGATCGCGCACGGCCTGCCATACGGTGAGGTCGTCGCGTATTCGACCGAGACGAACGAGCGGGTCGGAAGGGTCAAGGCGGGGCTGTTTCCGGCGACGATGGCGATCGATCCGGCGGGCCTGCTGTTCGTGGCGAACTTCAACCTCCACGGGGACCACGTTCCGAGTTCCATCTCGGTGATCGAGACCGGGTCGATGCTCGAGCTGACGCAGATCGAGACCTGCACGATGCCGCACGGTGCACGGTTCAGCCCGGACGGGACGATGCTCTACTCCGTCTGCATGATGGATGACCAGCTGGTCGAGATCGATGCTCGCACGCTATCGGTGCGTCGGCGATTCGGGCTGGCTCCGGGCCGCGAAGCACTCCTTGCCGGTCAGCTCACATACGCGCCGGAGATGTCGTCTATGCAGGCCGCAGAACGCGAGGGGCACGTTGACGCGCGCTGCGGGCCGACGTGGGTGGAAGCTGCGCCGGACGGCGAAGTCGTCTACGTCGCGTGTAACAAGAACGCGGAGGTTCTCGAGCTCGACCTCGGGAATGGAAGCGTACGGCGTAGATTCCCGACCGGGAAAGGCCCCTACAACCTGGCGGTCAGCCCTGACGGGCGGAGTCTCGTCGTCACCTTCAAGGGAGACCAGGCCGTCGGAGTCTTCGACCTGGAGACCGGAGAATCGAAGGTGGTGTCCACCACGCGCCGGGTGCCGCACGGCGTGGTCATCAGCCCGGATTCCCGCTATGCGTTCGTCTCCGTGGAGGGAATCGGAGGTGAGCCGGGCACGGTAGATGTGATCGACGTCGCCAGCGGTGAGGGCGTCGCGCGTGTTGAATTGGGAAAGCAGGCCGGCGGCATCGGATTCTGGAAGATTACGCCGTAATCCTCTCCGGGTCTTTCGCGGCCGGCAATGAGACTGAAACTTCCGCGATGTCGCGCTCGTCGGACAGGAGGAGTCGAACGACGCGGGGAGTGGAGGCAATGGCGCGGCACACAGCCGCAAACGCTAACACGTCGGAGCGAAGGAATACCCGATGAACACCGATCGATCGATCGCGCATCTCAGGCGTTGTATGGCTGCGGCCCTGTTCGGGCTCGGCGTATTCTTCTTGCAGGTGGCGACGCCCGGCGTCGCACTGGCCCAGGAAAGCGGGACATGGACTGCGGCCGCAGACACGGCCGACGATCTCGGCCAGCGCGGGTCCGGCTTCGAAGTCACCGGCTATCTGGGAGTGCTCACACCACTGTCCACCCTGGCCAACCAGGGTGACACTCTGAAAGCGGAGCTCACGACCTCCGCCTCATTTTCGCTGGGCCTCGACTACTGGTTCTCCAGTGGATTCGGTATCGGAGCGTTCGGCGGCTACACCAGGCCGGAATTGACGATTTTCCAGCTGGAGGAGGTAGGAGCGTTCCCCGACGAGTTGAACCTTGGAAACGTCGATTACTTCTATGGTGTTCTGACGGCGATGTACCGGCCGAACTTCAGCGGAAACAAAGCGATTCTGCGACCGTACTTCCTGCTTGGAGGCGGCATCAAATCGCTCGGATCGAGTGCCATCGACCTCGGAGACGGGGAGGAGTTCAGCGTTGACAGCTCCACCAAGCCCGTGCTCGCGTTCGGGGCCGGAGCTCACCTGATTCTGTCCAAGTCGTGGTTCCTGCGTCTCGACGTTCGCGACCTGGTCTCACAGTTCGACCCCGAACCGTTCGAGCACTCCAAGGTTCAGCACGACCTGTTCACTTCGATCGGCTTCGGGTACGCATTCCATTGAACCCGAATTCAGGCTGCCGCTGGTGATGCCGGCGGGCGTGCGGGAGCTCATTCCGGAGGACAGGATCCGCTCCCGCGTCGCGGAACTGGCGCGACAGATCGACGAGGACTACGCCGATGTCGGGGAGATTCTTCTCCTCGGCGTTCTGCGTGGCGCATTCATATTCGTCGCCGACCTCTCCCGGGCTCTTTCCATCGACCGCCGTGTAGACTTCATCGCGCTATCGAGTTATGAACGCGACGCGCGCCGTGGCGGCGTGCGCCTGATCATGGATTCCCGCGTACCGGTCGAGGGTAAACATATCCTCCTGGTCGAGGACATCCTCGACACGGGCAGGACGCTCGAGTACCTGCTCGAGGCGTTCGCGACAAGAAAACCCGCATCGATCCGGAGTTGTGTGCTTGTACGTAAGCCGACACAGGAGACGCAGGTGACGCCTGACTACGTCGGATTCGACATTACCGACGAGTGGGTGGTCGGATACGGACTGGACTTCGACGACCGCTTCAGGGCTCTTCCGTACATCGGGACCCTGGACCCGGACGCGATCGACTGACGGCATTCCGCGGGTGAAACGACCTTCCGGAGACGCGCTGGCTCAAGGATGCCCGGTCAGGAACGGGGCGGATGTGCCATCTTGTCCCAGTGCCGGATCAGACAGCCAGCCACGATTCCCAGAAGTCATACTAACGTAGTGTACAATAAGCGCTTAAGGCATATGCTGCGTTCGGGCCGATCTGGCACAAAAGATGCACCTCCCCGGGGGACTCCTTTTGCCCCGGCCCCGGAAGCGGCCGAATGACCGGGCCGAATGACAGGACCGAAGGAACACGACCGGGACGAAGGAATACGTCAGTCGATCACGACGGACATAGAACGGAATACGAGGAACAGAACATGACGACGAACTCCCCTGTGACGGATACGGCGACGGAAGAGCGTCGCACGACGGACGGGGTCGAGGTGATCCGGGATGATCAGTACACGGTTGAAATCGTGTCGGATTCCGGGGAAGGCGCGCAGAAGTGCGGACAGATCTTCGGCGCGATGAGCGCGAAGATGGGCAACGGTGTGTGGACGGTCGAGATCATCCCGGCCGAGATTCAGCCGCCTGCCCGCAGTCCGGCGGGCGCGAGTGGAATCCGCATCCGCATCGGCACCGACGAAGTCACGAACTGGGGCAACAGGACGAGCGTCTGCGTGGCGTTCAACGAGCAGGTCCTGTTCGCCCGACACGTTCTCGATTCGCTCGAGGAGGACGCGATTCTCCTGGTCGAGAACATGTGGAAGGACCACCGGGACGAAGACATCA
>CBDUVN010000019.1:0-30097 GCA_965370685.1 uncultured bacterium
CGTTTCCGCGCTTCGCCCTCATGCTCCTGCAGAACCACCAGGATGACATCGGCGTCGAACGCATGCATGCGCTTGATTCCCAGCAGACTGAACCGGGTCTTGCCGATCGCGGCATGGATCGCGTTCAGAGTCGCCGCGGCGGCCAGGCGCAGCTCGACGGTCTCGGTGCCGACTCCGTCCGCCTCGCCTCGTTCGATCCGGTCGGGAAGCTCGAGCTCCACGATGACGTGTGCGTGCGAGCCGCGGTCGCGTTCGACTTCGACACTGGAGAGACGGAGTCGAAAGACCATTCCCTCTCCAGGGATGTCTGCGGGATCGACACCTCCGATCGGTCCCGTCGGTCCCGTCGCACCCGCCTGTGTCATGCGTTCGCCTCCAGGGGAATGAGCGCCGTCGGGAAACGCTATAGAGTGCGCGATCGCCGGACGAGAGGAAAGGGGCCGGCCGGTCGACTGCCTCCACGTGGTCTGGCGCGGCCACGAAAGGACGGCGCAGATTCGGTTCACGCCGGGGTGCCGCCCCGGGCACACAAGGGAGAAGCGACATGACCTCCGACTGCCTCTTCTGTCGGATCGCCGCCGGCGAGATTCCAGCGGATATCGTAGCCGAGGACGATCGCTGGGTCGCGTTCCGGGACATCCAGCCGCAGGCCCCGGTTCACGTCCTCGTGATCCCTCGCGTGCACGTGGAGAGCGCCGCTGACCTCGAGACCGATGTCGAGCTCGCGGGCGAGTTGCTGCGAGCCGCGGCGGTCGTGGCGCGCGCCGAAGGACTGGAACAGGACGGGTTCCGAATCGTGACCAACGTAGGCGAGCGAGCGGGTCAGAGTGTGATGCACCTGCATTTCCACGTGCTCGGTGGCAGGCGGATGCGGTGGCCGCCGGGTTGATCCCGGATCGCGCTGCTCCGGGCCAACCGGAGCACGGGAGCGCAGGAGCTGGAGAGGTACAGGGGCGGGCGCATGGACCGCAGGCACTGCTTCGGCTCGAATGGCCGGAGGTACTGGACGGGATCGCGACCTTTGCCTCGTCGGCGGCGGGAGCATCGCATGTCCGCCGCCTGGTTCCGGAGCGCTCGCCTGGCGCGGCCGAGGCCGCGTTGCGGATCGCCGACGAGATGATCGGCCTCCTGCTCAAGTTCGACTGGGTGCCCCCCCCGATACCGGACGTGAGCAGTGCGCTGAAGCGGCTTGCGGTAGAAGGGTCCGTGCTGGACGCGAGCGAGCTGACAGCCGTTGCGCGCCTGTTGTCCTCCTGCAGACATGCGAGGGCCGCTCTGCGGCGGATTCCAGACGAGTTGCCGGGACTCGCCGAAATCGGCGCCCGAATGCTCAAGGCCGAGTCGCTGGAGAAGCGTCTGCTGGAGGCGTTCGACTCCGCTGGCGGTCTCGCGGACTCCGCGTCCCCCGACCTGCGTCGGATCCGGCGCGGACTCCGTTCCTCCCGCGCTTCGATCGTGCGCAGGCTGGAGACATTTGCCAGGTCCTTGCCGGATCGAGTCCAGGTGCCGGATGGCTCGGTGACGATCCGATCAGGGCGGTACTGCATTCCGATCCGCCGGGAGGGGATGTCGGAGGTCGGCGGGATCGTGCACGATGAGTCGGCCACGCACAGGACGGTGTTCGTCGAGCCCCCCGAGGCGATCCAGCCGATGAACCGGCTCGCCGAGCTGGAGCGCGAAGAGTTGCGGGAAATCGCGCGCATCCTCGGGCGGCTCACGGCTGCGGCCCGGCCCCGGGCCGTCGAGCTGGTAGAGGGCCTGGAGGCGTTGGCCGAGGCGGATTCTCTCTACGCCCGGGCCAGGTGGTCGCTCGGTCACGGTGGTACTCGGCCGGCGTTCATCGATCCCGACTCGGATGAGGACGCGGCGGTCGCTCTTCGCCTCGTGCGGGTGCACCACCCGCTTCTCGTGTCCGGAGAAGGTCCTTCGGAGCCGTTCGACCTCGAACTGGCCCGCGGGGAGACCGTGCTTCTGGTCAGCGGCCCGAACGCTGGCGGTAAGACCGTGCTTCTGAAGACGGTCGGGCTGACATCTCTCCTGGCGCAGGCCGGTGTCGTTCCGCCTGCCGGTCCGGGAACGCGCCTGCCGGTGTATCGGGACCTGTTCACGGTGATCGGGGATGAGCAGTCAATCTCTGCGTCACTGTCTACCTTCAGTGCGCAGGTCGAGAGTGTACGTCAGACGCTGGAGGAAGCCGATATGCACTCCCTCGTGCTGCTCGACGAGATCGGGTCGAGCACGGATCCGGCGGAAGGCGCTGCGCTCGCCTCCGCGGTGCTGCAGCGCCTCGCCGGCCAGGCATGTCTTACGGTAGCGACGACGCACCTCGGTGCCCTGAAGGCGCTCGCGACTGAGGATCCGCAGATCGTGAACGCATCTCTCCAGTTCGACACGCGGGCCTTGAGACCGACGTTTCGCCTTGTTCGGGATCTCCCCGGACGCAGCTACGCGCTGGAGATCGCCGCCCGACTCGGTTTGCCGGAGGACGTTCTGGAGGACGCCAGGTCGAGGGTCGGGGAAGAAGACCGGCGTGTCGAGGGGTTGCTGGCCGAGCTCGAGAAACGGGAGGCGGAACTCGCCGGGCTTACGGCCGAGGCCCGCCTCGACACGAAGCGAGCCCGGGAGCGGGAGGAACGCCTCGCCGGGGCCGAGGAGCAGGCCGCGCGAAGGGAAAAGCAGCTGGAACGTGAGGGGAAGGCGCGGGCCGAGCGGTATCTGAAGCAGGCCAGGCGGGAGGTCGCGGAGGAAATCGAGCGACTTCGCGTGGAATACCGGCGGGCCGCCGCGGGTGCAGCGCGGCCGGATTCCAGCGCGGCGGCCGAGACGGTTGCGGCCGACGTCAGGTCTCGCGTCGAACAGCTGTTTCGAGACTCGAGGATGCCCTCGGATCCGGCAGGCGAGAGTGAGGGGCGGGCCGCCGACCCGAACGTGGCCGAGACGGGTCTGCGGGTCCGCTCGAGGTCGCTCGGACTCGAGGGGGTCGTTGTCGAACTACGAGGGGACCGGGCAGTTCTGGATGTCGGTGGCATGCGCGTCGAAGTCCCTGTATCCGATATCGATCCGGTGCCGCGGGGGAAGCCGGACAGACGGGTCCGCGGACGACACGAGCGTGAAGATCGTGCTATGGACCGGAGGCTGCCCGAGATCGTCGCGCACCCGGAAGTCGATCTCCGGGGGCTGCGCGTGGATGAGATCGAGCCCTCTCTGTTCCAGGCCGTCGATGCGGCGTTCGTTTCCGATCTTCCGGCACTCCGGATCATCCACGGGAAGGGTACGTTCGCCTTACGGAACGAAGTCGCCCGTCTGCTGGGGGGCGATCGCCGCGTCGCCAGTCTCCGACCCGGAGGTTTCGAGGAAGGGGGATCCGGAGTTACCGTAGTCGAGTTTCTAGGAGGTGGAAACTGACGCAAGGCAGTAGATGGTAAGGGACGCACTGGTCGAGGAGATCCGCGAGCGAGCGGAAATCGTCGAGCTCCTCGGCGAATTCACGTCGCTCAAGCGTTCGGGACGCACCTGGCGCGGGCCCTGTCCCCTTCATGGAGGCGAGGGCCCGAACTTTTCGGTGGATCCCGCGCGTGGCCTGTTCAAGTGTTTCGTTTGCGGCGAGGGCGGAGACGTCTTCGCTTTTTTTATGAAGCACCTCGGACTCGACTTTCCCTCCGCCGTGCGGCACGTAGCCACCCGAAGTGGAATCGAAGTCCCGGAAGACCGCGAGGTTCGCGAAGACCCATGGGGGCCGCTGCGCGAGGTCGTGGCGTTCGCGGAAGAGTGGTTCCGGGACCGCTTGCACGATGAGTCGGAAGGCCGTGCCGCGCGGCGCTATCTGGCGGAGCGCGGCTTCGAGGACGAGGAGATCGAGCGCTTCGGCCTCGGATGGGCGCCCGACCAGTGGCGAGCACTGCGCGAGGCGGCGAAGGCGAGGGGGATCGACGACGAGCCCCTGCTCGAAACGGGCCTGCTCGCGACCAGCGAGAGCGCCGAGGAGCCGTACGACAGGTTCCGGGGTCGCCTCATCTTCCCGATCCACGACCTGAGAGACCGGGCAATCGCCTTCGGTGGGCGGATCCTGAAATCGGACGCGGACGGAATCCCCAAGTACATCAACTCGCCGGAAAGCCCGATCTTCCACAAAGGGAGAACCCTGTACGGCCTCGGATGGGCACGCCACGAAATCCGCCGGAAGGATGCATCTTTGCTGTGCGAGGGATACATGGACGTCATGGCCCTCCACCGGGGCGGGTTCCGGACGGCCGTCGCACCGTTGGGAACCTCTCTGACACACGAACAGGCGGAATTGCTGGGGCGGTATGGTAAAAAGGTGTTTCTGCTGTATGACAGCGACGCCGCCGGCCTCAAGGCCACGTTCCGGGCCGGGGATACGCTGCTGGCGGCGGGCGTTCATCCGATGGTCGTCAGCCTTCCGGCCGGCGAAGATCCGGACTCGCTGCTCCAGCGAACCGGTCCCGAAGCGCTCGGCGAATTGCTCGATGACGCGGTTGACGTCCTGGAGCGAAAGCTCCAGATCCTGGAAAGGCAGGGCTATCTGGAGAGCATTGAGGGCCGTCGACGTGCGGTCGACGGCCTGCTCAGCACGTTACGATCGGTGAAGGACCCGGCCCTCAGAGACCTGTATCTCGGGAGGGCGGCCGAACGCACGGGTGTCCGGCGCGACACGCTGGTCAGCGAGGTGGCTCGAGAACAGGCGCGGGAAGCTGTCCCGCGGAGCTGGCGGCACTCCGGGGAAACGGAATCGGGAGCGCAGGGCAGGGATCCGGACCTGATGCAGACGTTCGGGTCGGAAGCGGATGTCGCCGCCGAGCGCGGACTTCTGCTGTTGATCCTGCGGGATCCGACCCTCGTCGAGCGATCGATGGAGCGAGGGCTCGACGCGAGTCACTTTCGGGAACCGGGGTATCGCTCCATCTATGTAGCGCTCCAGGCGGCGGGGCCGGAACGGGATTCGGGGTTGCTCGCCTCAGCGCTTGGTGGCTCGGACGCGGAGTTGCTGGAGCGGCTGGTGGACGATTCTACCGAGCTCATGCACCCGGGAGACGTATACGACGGAGCACTGCGGCGTTTGTTGAATCGGGATCAGCTGGACCGGCTCCGCCAGATCGATCGTGAGCTGGAACTGGCGGACGAAGAGCAGGCTCGAAGCCTGCTCGTGGAGAAGGCGGGAATCGCGAAGCTGCTTCGGGAGGCGGGAGTTTCCCTGAGCTTCGTGCGGAACCTCGCGAGGCCCGGTACGCAGACCGTGCGGTGAATGGCAGTCGACACGGCCGGCGAGAACAGAGAACTCGAGGACGGAGAGCGGGATGGAAAGTCAGGTAGTGGACGAACTTCTGTCGCTGCAGGAGATGGATGGAGAGATCGCGAGGAGTCGCGCTGAACTGATCGCGATGGAAGAAGAATCGCAGCTCCTCGAGGAAGGGCTCGAAGTAGCGCGAAGGCGAGAGTCGGAGATCGTGGTTCGGGTGGAGGAGGCGGATCGCTCGCTGCGGCAGTCCGAACGGACGGTGCAAGCCGGCCGGGCCACTCTGAAGCGGCTCCAGCAGCGAGCACTGGAAGTGGCGAAGCAACGTGCGGCCCTGGCTGCGCGCGTGGAGATGGACGCGGCCCGGCAGAACCTGGACTCGGCGGAGACGGCCATGCTCGAGGCCATGCAGGACCAGGAGCGGGTTCGCGCCGAGCACCAGTCAGCAACTGAGGAGCTCGAGCTCGAGCAGCAGGCGGCCGACGAGCGGTTGTCCGAGATCATGCGTCTGAGCACCGGGCTGGCGGACTCACTGGCGGTGCAGCGGGACCGCAGGGAAAATCGAGCGTTGAGGATCGATGGCTCGGCGCGCTCAGTATACGATCGAGTCCGGGCCGGGCGGACCTCCAAGGCGCTGGCTCCGATAGTTGACGGCGTGTGCGGAAATTGCTTCACGTCGATTCCCCTGCAGCGCCAGGCCGAGATCAAGGGGGGGAAGGCCCTGATCGTATGCGAGACATGCGGAGTCATTCTGCACGCCGACCGCTGATCGGCGAGCTCGCCGAACCGCTCGTCTCGCGCGAATGAGCGACAGGGTTTCGGCGCGCCGGCGCTGGGTCCTCCCGGGGCCGGTACCTGACGACAGTCTGGCGCTCCTGACCAGGCGGCTCGGGATTCCCCCGGAATTCGCTCGCCTGCTGCTGGGTCGAGGACTCGAATCGGAATCCGACATCCGGGCGTTTCTCTCCCCCAGCCTCGACGACCTTCACGATCCATTCCTCATGCCGGACATGGACGCGGCGGTCCATCGCATTGAACACGCGGTCTCCAGTGGAGAACGGATTCTCCTGCACGGTGACTACGATGCCGATGGCATGTCGGCCGCGGCGCTCCTTACCCACGCCTTTCGAAGACTCGGCGGGATTGTCGAGACCTTCGTACCGCACCGCACGAGAGACGGATACGATCTGTCGGAGGCCGGACTCGAGAGGGCCGGACGCATCGGAGCTTCACTGATCGTGACGGCAGACTGCGGGGTCACGGCGCTGGAACCCGTGGCACGTGCGGGTCGCCAGGGGCGCGATGTAATCGTCACTGACCACCACCGTCCGGGCCAGAGACTCCCCTCGGCAGTCGCGGTCGTGAACCCGATGCGCGCCGACAGCCGATATCCGTTTCCCGCACTGGCCGGGGTCGGTGTCGCATTCAAGCTGACCCAGGCATTGTTCGATCGGGCGGGGATCTCGGCGAGCGAGGCGAATCAGCACCTCGACCTCGTGGCCCTGGGAACCGTGGCGGACCAGATGCCTCTGCAGGGGGAAAACCGCATCCTCGTGCGAGCCGGATTGCGAGCGCTGGCCGTGAGCCGGAAGCCCGGGATCCAAGCTCTGCTGGCGAAAGTCGGTACGCCGGAGGGAGGCTCGGTCGGCACCGACCACGTTTCTTTCCGGCTTGGACCGCGCCTCAACTCAGTCGGTCGCATGGGGTCCGCGGACTCGGGCGTAAAGCTTCTGATGACCTCGGATCCGCGTGAAGCGGAGCGACTCGCCGGTTACCTCGAGCGGCGCAACGCCGAACGCCGCCAGGCCGATCAGCGCGTGTATGCCGAAGTCGAGGCGCAGATCGCGAGCCGATTCGATCCAGCTCGGGACAGCGTCGTGGTCGTGTGGGGGGACGACTGGCACCCGGGGGTGATCGGAATTGTCGCATCGAGAATCGTCGATGCTACGCAGCGCCCGGCGGTGGTGGTCTCATTCGATGGAGACATCGGGCGGGGTTCCGGACGCTCAATCGGTGGCTTTTCTCTCCACTCCGCGCTCGAGCAGCTGTCCGAACACCTCGAGCGCTTCGGGGGGCATCGGATGGCCGCGGGTCTGTCGATCCGGCGCGACCGCATCGAGCAATTTGCCGCCGGTCTGCAGGAGATCGCGTCCCGGGAGCTTGGAGATGGGGCCGGGCAGGAAGGGATCCAGATCGATGTCGAGCTGTCGATCGGGGCGGCAGACCAGTCTCTGCTGACCTGGCTGAATCGGGCGAGCCCGTTCGGCACCGGAAATCCGGCTCCGGTTTTCCTGGCGCGGGCGGTCGAGCTTCGGGAAACCCGGGGCGTGGGCCCGGAGGGAGTCCATCTTCGTTGTATGCTGGTTGACGAGGAGGACAGCCTCGAAGCGATCGGATTCGGATTGGGGTCGAGGCGACCGGAAGCGGCTGCGGGAGGCCAGTTCGACGTGCTGTTTCATTTCGAGGAAAACCGCTGGAATGGCAGGACGCGGTTACAGGCACGCATGCTCGACTTCCGGGCGGCGAGCGAATGAGTCTGCGGATCGTGGCCGGCGACCTCGGCGGGAGGCGGATCGACGTGCCGCCCGGGCGACAGGTGCGGCCCACGGGCGAGCGGGTCAGGGAGGCCTGGTTCAGCGCTCTCGGCGATCGGGTCAGAGGAGCGACCGTGATCGACCTGTTCGCCGGTTCCGGAGCACTCGGCATCGAGGCATTGTCGCGAGGCGCATCCAGGGTTCACTTCGTGGAAGAGGATTGGCGGTGTTTCGAGGTCCTGCGCGGCAATATCGACACGCTCGAACTCTCGGCACGGGCGCGTCTGCACAGAGGCGAAGTGTTCAATCTGCTGTCGCGGCTCGGCGACGAGCCCCGATTCGATGTGGCGCTGGCGGACCCGCCGTACGGACGGGCTATCGCGGCCAGGCTCGTGGATGAGTTTCTGCGCAGGCCTTTCGCTGGACTGTTGTGCGTCGAGCATGGCATCGACGATGCGATCGGGTCGTGTCCGATCTGGGAGCGTCGTTATGGAGACACGATTCTCTCGTTTCATTCCGTCCCGAAGGGAGGCGACGCCAGTGAACGGTAAACGTCGCATAGCGATCTACCCCGGTTCCTTCGACCCGCTTACGCTGGGCCATGACGACATCATCCGCCGCGCCTTGAAGCTGGCGGATGGAGTCTTGATCGCCGTGGCAGAGCGCACGACGCAGGCGAAGGAGCCTGCCTGTCCGCTCCACAAACGGGTCGAGATCATCTCCGAAGTATATGCGGACGAGCCCAGCGTGGAGGTCGTCCAGTTTTCGGGGCTGCTCGTGGACTTCGCCCGGGCAAGGGGCGCCCGGCTCATCGTCCGGGGACTCAGGGCGGTAAGCGATTTCGAGTATGAGTTCCAGATGGCCCTGATGAACCGCAGCTTGTGGCCGGAGATCGAAGTGATTTTCATGGCACCGGCCACGAGTTACACGTTTCTCAGCTCGTCGCTGGTCAGAGAAGTTGCGAGCCTGGGCGGCGATGTATCCGCATTCGTTCCGCCGATCGTGCTCGAGCATCTCGTAGAGCACTACGGGCCGGGTGTAGCCGGCCGTTGAGCTGGCTCGCATCGCTGCCGGATCGCGTGCCGGCCGGGGTCAGGATCGGATTTCCGGAGGCCGCCGAACCGCGAACCGCTGCTGCCCTCGAAGTACTGGCTTCCGCGAGGCGCATTCACCCCGTCTGCATCGTGGACGATGTCGAATCAGCGACTCACCGACGGCACAGTGCGGATGTACCGGGGACGATCTCGACCTCGGACCGCGAGCCACGACGGACAGCGCTCTCGGCCTGTCCGGATCTCGCCGCGCCCGGTGAGGGAGATGCGCTCCGCTTCGCGATTGCCCTGCTTGCCGCAGGAGCGCTGGATGGCGTGGTCGCGGGAGCGGAGGCGACCACGGCTTCCGTGGTGCGGGGCGGTCTGACCATTCTGGGGCCGAGCGATGGGATTCGTACCGTGTCCAGCGCGTTCTACATGGTGATGCCCCCGGTGGACGGTGAGTCTGAGCGTGTTCTGACGTTCACCGATGCCGCCGTCGTGCCGGAGCCGGAGCCGGAACAGCTGGCCGAGATCGCTGATTCAGCCTGTCGGGCACGCGAACTGGTGGTCGGCGACGTACCGCGGGTAGCTTTTCTGTCGTATGCGACGCACGGGTCGGCGGGTGGGGCTCCGGTCGAGCGGGTAAACGCCGGACTCGAATCGTTTCGCCAGCGTCGGCCGGATGTGGTGGCGGACGGAGCGTTGCAGGCGGACGCCGCTCTCGTCCCCGAGATCGCGCGGCGGAAGGCTCCCGGCTCGCCGGTCGAGGGACGGGCCAACATCCTCGTGTTTCCGAACCTCGATGCGGGCAACATTGCATACAAACTCGTGCAACGTCTGGGTCGAGCTCGCGCGCTGGGACCGATACTGCAGGGACTGTCGTCTCCGTTGAACGATCTTTCGCGAGGGGCGACGGTCGAAGACATTGTCGATGTGGCGTACATCACCGCGCTCCTTGCCGGCTGAATTCGGGTGGACGCGGGAACAGGAATAATGGAGCGGGGAGAATACGCATGAGTTTTTCGATACGCGACGACGGTGAAATCACGATCGTGACGGTCGATGGAGAGTTGATCGTCGGGAACCGACAGGAGTTGAAAGCCGACGTCCTCGATCGACTCGAGCGGGGCGACAGGAAGTTTCTCATCGACTTTTCCAGCTCGAGCTACATCGATTCGTCGGGCCTGGGAGTGCTCGTGAGTCTGTCGAAGAAAATCCGCGAGGCCGGCGGGATGCTCCGGCTCGCAGGCCTGAATGAGGATCTCCGCACACTGTTCGAGCTGACGAAGCTGGATACGCTGTTCCAGATCGCCGATACGCGGGCCGCAGCTCTCGCAGACTTCTGAGTCGATGACTTCCGCGGCTGCATCGCGGGTTCTGGTCTGTTCCTCGCGCTCGGCCGTGACGGAGGAACTGGTCGAGCAGCTTCGACGGTTGGGGGCCGAGCCCGGGATCGCCACCGCGAGGAGCGAATGGCCCGACAGTGCTCCCGATCTGGTGTTCCTCGATCTCGCGCGCGGCGAGCCCTCGGTGCGGGAAGCCAGGTCGGTGTTCGGCCTCGAGTGTGAGATCATTTCCCTCGTGGACAACGAGTCTTTCGATCGACTCCTCCCGGCGCTTGCGGC
The DNA here is from genome assembly GCA_965370685.1 of uncultured bacterium. Classification (GTDB taxonomy): domain Bacteria; phylum Gemmatimonadota; class Gemmatimonadetes; order Palauibacterales; family Palauibacteraceae; genus Carthagonibacter. The sequence goes on from CBDUVN010000019.1 coordinate 10,448, forward strand.
GGGCTGCGGCGACTATCTGTTTCTGCCCCTGAATCCGGAGGAACTCGGACTGCGCTGGCAGCGGCACAGATCGGGGCGTGGTGGTACGCGCGCTTATCGTACAGGCCTGACGGGTGACCTCGGCCTGGAATTTCCCTCTACGGTCGAGAATCTGCGGGAGGCCGTGTCAGAGGTGGTGGAGGCGTGTGAGCGGCTCGCCTTCTCGGGCTCCCGTGCGACGTTGAACCTGCGGGTGGCGCTTGGGGAAGCGCTGGCGAACGCGATCCTGTACGGGAACAGACAGGATCCGGAGAAACGCGTCCGGGTGCGGGCCGAGTTGAGGCCAGGAGAAGCCGTGGTCACGATTACTGATGAGGGGGCCGGATTCGACCCGGATTCCATCCGGGATCCCACGATACCTGAGAACCGCGGCCGGAGTCACGGTCGAGGACTCTTCCTGCTTCGCTGCCTGGCGGACGAAGTCCGGTTCAACGAGACCGGCAACTCCGTCACATTGACTCTCCACGGCTGAGCGGCAACTGCCGGGATGGAGAGTGGAGCCATGTCCGATCGAGGTATGACCCCAGCTCCGAGAGGGGAACGCGTCACGGCGTTGCTCACGGCATTCGCGCGGCTGACGGGCACGAGGGTGCGGCTGACGGTGGAACGGGCCGACGGCGAGACGATCCTGTTCGACGGCTTCGAGCGCACCCGGCCGGTCGGCATGGACGCGGAGGATGATCCGGATACACCGGCGGTCGAAGTGCAGGGCTCGAGTCCCGCATCGAGCGTAAAGTCGGAAACGTGGCCGATGTCCGACGGAGGCCGGGTCCAGGTGGAGTACGAGGTCGTGGCCGGAGACGAGGGACTGCGAGCGGGCGAGCTTCTGCGCGAGTCGCTCGCTCCGCTGCTTTCCTCCGAAGCGGAGCTCGAGTTCTTCGCGCGGGAACTCGAGACGCGGTTCGAAGAAGTGGAGTTGCTCACCTCCGTGAGCGAGACCCTCGGCTCGATGGTTGGACTCGAGCGGGCTGCCGCGAAACTGCTCAGTTCTACGGCGGCGGTTCTCGGCGCGGCGAAAGCGGAAGTCTGGGTGGCTGGCTCGGATGGGATGAGCCTGTCCCGCCTCGCACAGGCCAGCCCCGATGGGCCATCCCGCGCAGATGGGGCCGGTACCATTCCCGACGTGAATTCGGATCCATCGCCGCTGGCCCGCGCGTACAGGGAACGACGGGCTGATGCAGGACTCGATCGACGGGGCGGAGGAGAACCGGACACTCCCTGGCTCCTGGTGCCCCTTCGACACACGGCTCTGCACGGGACTGCCGGTGCTGTCGGGATGCTGAAGTTGCGCGGAGCACCAGGCCGCGCCCCGTTCCGACCGCGCGATGAGCGGCTGGCGTCGGCCGTGGCAAGTCACCTCGCCGCGGCGCTCGAGAACCGTCGACTGCTGAACGAAGGCGTCGAGCGCGAACGAATGCTCGTCGAGCTCGCCCTCGCCCACGATCTGCAACTCAAATTGCTTCCTGAGCCGGCCGACTTCCGCGATCTGGCCGATATCGCCGCACGCTGCGACCCGGCTGACTCGGTCGGCGGGGACTTCTACCACATTCTCCGGTTACCGGGTGACCGACTCGGCGTGATGCTCGGGGATGTGAGCTCGCACGGATACTCCGCCGGTCTGATCATGGCGCTCACCATGAGCGCCGCATCCCTCGTGGCGCGTGAGCATGATGACCCGGCGGAGGCGTTGTCCGGGATTCATCGCGAACTGGTGCGCAAGCTCGAGTCGACCGAGATGTACATGACCGTGTGCTACGTCGTACTTGATCCTGCCCGCGGCTCGCTCCGCTACGCGAATGCCGGGCACCCGCACGCCTGGAGGATCCGGGAAGGGGACACGGTCCGACTCGAGGCGCTCAATCCTCCTCTGGGGATCGCGGAGTTCGATCGATACAGGAGCCGGGAGCTGTCCTGGAAGTCCGGCATGGACACGCTGCTGCAGTTCACGGACGGCCTGAGCGAATGTCTGAGCACGGGTCAGATGTGGTCCGATGACATCCTCACGCGCGTTGTGCTCGAGGCTTCGACTGCCAGCGCTGGCGGAATCCTCGATCGTCTGTTCGAGCTCGCCTGCGTTCCGGAGGGGGAAGCTGTCGATGATCGAACCGCGGTGGTCGTGAAATGACTACGGCGCGGGACGGGCGAATGGTCCGCGCCAAGCGCTCCCTGAGCCAGAACTTCCTCGTTGACCCCAATCTCAGGCGCAAACTCGTCGAGGCGCTAGGAGCCGGCCCCGATGACACGGTTCTCGAGATCGGGCCCGGTCATGGAGAGTTGAGCGAGCGCATGGTCGGGGAGGTTGCCCGGCTCGTACTGGTCGAGAAGGACGATCGCCTGGTCGAGCTTCTGATGGAGCGTTGGGGCACACGCGACGACGTGTGCATCGTTCACGCCGACGCGCTGAAGGTCGACCTGGCGGAGCTTGTTGCGGGGAGCTCGGCGCTTCGCGTGATTTCCAACGTGCCGTACTCGATCACCTCGCCACTTCTGTTCCGCTTCCTGGAATTCCGACCGCTCCCGAGCAGGCTCGTCGTCCTGGTTCAGGAGGAAGTGGGCCGTCGCATCGTAGCCGATCCCGGAACGCGCGAGTATGGCGCCCTGAGCGTCGGTGTCAGGGCCCGGGCGGAAGCCCGCCTCGCGTTTCGCGTCGGCCGGCGAGCGTTCCGACCGGTCCCGGCCGTGGACTCGGTCGCAGTCGTGATCGAACCGGCCGCCGACTGTCCGGAAGAGCATGAACTCAAGGCGCTTCGCGATCTTACGCGAGCGGCGTTCTCGCGCCGTCGAAAACAGATCCGCACGATTCTCCGGGATGCTCCGGAATACGGCCTGTCGGCGGCAGCCGCCGAAGCGGTGCTCGCCAGGGTAGGCGCTGATCCGACGGCCCGTCCGGAGACGTTCGATCCGGAGCTGTTCCTCCGGCTCGCGGAACAACTTCGGTCGGTGGGCGACGACCCGGGGAGTTGAGGCGGCGAGGGCGGACGGATATTGTACTCGTGACTCCTGTCACAAGGGCTATGAATACTCGAAGAATTTCTGATTCGACCGTACGGCGGCTTTCGGGCTACCTCCGGCACCTCCGCTGGCTGTCAGCCGACGGATGCCCGGTCGTCTCGAGCCAGGAGCTGGCTGACGAGACCGGCACGACGGCGGCGCAGGTCAGGAAAGACCTCAGCCAGTTCGGCTCGTTCGGGCAGCGAGGCCGCGGGTACCCGGTCACCGACCTGCGCAATGCGCTGGTGCGGATTCTCGGACTCCGCAGACAGTGGCGCGTATGTGTCGTGGGCGCGGGCCGGCTCGGCTCCGCGGTGCTGGGCTACGAAGGTCTCTCCCGCCGGGGTTTCGAAGTCGTGGCCGCGTTCGATGTCGACCCGGAAAAGGTAGGGCGCAGCGTGCGCGGCGTTCCGATTCTTCCCCTGGCGGATCTGGAGCGGGAGATCGACACGCGGGGCGTGGAGATGGCCATCCTGGCGGTCCCGGACGCTCCGGCGCGTGAGCTGGCACAACGTCTGGCAAACGCAGGAGTGACCGGGATCCTGACCTTCACTTCGACCAAGCTCGATCCGGGGCCGGGCGTGGCGGTCCGCGTAATGGACATTGCGGTGGAGCTCGAAGGACTCAGCTACACGATCGTGACCGGGGCCAGCGCGGGTGGATCGGGCGCATGAGCCCTGCCGCCACGGAGCTGTGCATCACGAGCGAAGTCGGCCGGCTCAGAAAAGTGATCTGCCATTCACCGGGGCCGGAGCTGACGGTCGTGACTCCGAGCAACCGGGCCGACTATCTGTTCGACGATATTCTCGATCTCGAGATCGCGCGACGGGAGCACTCGCGGTTCGTGGCGATTCTGTCACGCTTCGCGGAGGTGCTGGAGGTATCGGACCTGCTCACGGAGGTCCTCGCGATTCCGGAGGCCCGGTCCTACGTGGTGAACAACTCCGGGGACGCGATCCGCGAGCGGGCGACGGATCTCTCGGCCGGCGAGTTGACCAGGTTGTACATCGAGGGAGAGGAGAGTCGTGGCGGAGCACTGGCGGAACTGGTGAACGAGTCGGGCTACGCGCTCCCGCCGTTGCCGAACCTGTTTTTCACTCGCGACTCAGCTGCTGTTATCGGCAACCGGGTGATGATCGGTTCGATGCGGCACGAGGTCCGGTGGAGCGAAGAGGTGCTGTCGCACGCACTGTTCGAATACCACCCCGCGCTCAGTAACGCGGGCCTGCTGTACGACGGGTCGGAGGAACGCCGTCTGAATGTCCGACTCGAAGGAGGGGACATCCATGTTCTCCGGCGCGACCTGCTCGCGGTGGGAATGTCGGAGCGCACAACGGCGGCCGGAATCGATCAACTCGCCGAAACGCTGTTCCATGATGGAGAAGTCACGGACCTGCTGATCGTGCTGATGCCGCCTCACCGATCTTCGATTCACCTGGACATGATCTTCACGGTGCTCGACCGGGATCTGTGCTGCGTGTTTCCGCCGTTCTTCTTCGGACCCACCCGGCTTCCCGTGCTCCACGTCCGCAAGGGCAGGGCAGGAGTCGTGGAGGCTCCGGATCTGTTCACGGCGCTGCGGGATGTCTCGCTTCCCCTGCAGCCCGTGTTCTGCGGCGGCTCCAGGCGCACCATGCAGGAGCGCGAGCAGTGGGCGAGCGGCTGCAATTTCGTAGCGGTCGGGCCAGGCCAGGTTCTCGCCTATGCGAGGAATGAGCACACGCTGGAAGCGCTGCACCGGGAAGCGGGGTATCGAATCGTCACGGGCGTTGACTTCCTCACCGGTGACGAAGAGCTGGAAGAGGACGAACGATTCGTCCTCACGTTCGAGGGTGCGGAACTGGTGCGCGGTGGAGGCGGACCACGGTGCATGACCCTTCCCGTTGAGCGCGAGCTGGTCGGTTGAGCGATCCGGGGATTGGTTTCGAGCACCAATCCACACTGGTTCAGCGAGCCCTCGACACGATCGCGCGGGCGCCGATCGCGACCGAGGAGCTCGCGCGGGAAGTATTCGGATTGCGGATGGCACCTGCCGGCCTGGCGTCGAGGCTCGTGTTCGATCTGCTGGGCGGCGATCGTCGGGTGCAGGTCGATCGGACGGGGGTATGGAGCCCCGCTGCGGCGCCTGAACCCCGGACGGACCGCCGGCTGGCGGAGATCGAGTTCGCGGTCGTTGACGTCGAAACGACGGGCGGTTCGCCGGCCAGGGGCGACAGAATCGTGGAATTCGCCAGCGTTCGAATGAGGAACGGTCGGATCACGGGCGGTTTCGAAACCCTCGTGAATCCCGGGCTCAGTATCCCTCCCTGGATCACCGGTCTGACCGGAATCGACAATGAGTTGGTCGAGCCGGCGCCACGGTTTGGAGAGATCGCTGATCGAGTTCGGGAGGAGCTGTCGGGGCGGGTGTTCGTGGCCCACAACGTCGGCTTCGACTGGCGCTTCGTGTCGGAGGAGCTCCGAATGTCGAGTTCGGAGGTGCCGACGGGTGAGCGCCTTTGCACGATGAAGCTGGCACGAAGGGCTGTGCCCGGCCTGCGAAGAAGGGGACTGGATTCTCTGGCCCGCTACTACGGCGTCGAGATTGATGGACGGCATCGTGCAGGGGGCGACGCACGAGCGACGGCGACGATACTGGCCCGGATGCTCGATGAGGCGAGCCGGGGTGGTATCGAGACCTGGTCTGATCTCGAATCCTGGCTGGCAGGCCGCCCGTTCGCCGGTTCTCAACGGCCACAGGCCTCGGGAGAGCGCTAGACAGGGAGGGGGTGGGGATGCCCGGGATTGAGTCGGGTGACATTCGGGTTCGGACCGTCATGGCGGGATCGCTATGGCTGGATGGCGGAGCGATGTTCGGAGTCGTTCCCCGGACCCTGTGGAGCCGACGAACGGTCGCCGACGAGCGGAACCGGATCCAGCTGGCGATGCGGTGTCTGCTGATCGAGACGCCGTCCGCGACGGTGCTCGTGGACACGGGTCTCGGCAACAAGGAAGACGCCAGGTTCCTCGACATATACGGTGTGTCCAACTCGGGTGAGCCGACCCGGCTGGAGGATTCCCTCCGGGATCTCGGAGTCGAACCGCAGCAGGTCGACATTGTCGTGAACACGCACCTGCACTTCGACCATGCCGGGGGAAACACGGTCCAGCGCCCCGACGGCCGGATCGAACCGGCGTTCCCGAATGCCGTGTACGCGATTCAGAGGGGTGAATGGGAGTATGCCCAGCTCGATAATGAGCGGGTTCAGGCCAGTTATGTGGCCGACAACTTCATGCCTCTGGAGGTGGATGGACGAATCCGGTGGCTGGACGCCGAACGGGAGACGATCGTGTCGGGCGTGGAGGTGGTCCGCACACCCGGGCATACGCCGTTCCATCAGTCTGTTCTCGTAACTGTCGGCGACCGGCGACTCCTCTACCTGGCCGATCTCGTCCCGACGGTCGCACATCTGCCCCTGCCGTGGATCATGGGGTACGACATCGAGCCCCTGACCACCCTCGAGTCGAAGCGGCACTGGATCGGGCGAGCCGTGGCGGATGGCTGGCTGCTCGGGTTCGAGCACGACCCGTCAGTCGCCTGGGGCACGGCAGCGGCGAGTGACCGACCAGGACGCGCAGAGTTGATCGATGTAGTGGATGATCCAGTGAATGCTCTTGATCCACAGGAGGAGGAAGCATGATGGGGAGGTTGATGATGATCGGGGCGCTGCTCCTTCTGGTGGCCCCGCGGGCCTGGGCCCAGGCGGACCGGCCGGACCCGGAGGCGCAGGTCATGTCGGTGGTGAACGGGTTGTTCGACGCCATGCGCGCGGCGGACAGTGCAGCCGTCCGGGCCGCATTCCACCCTGACCTGGAGAAAATGGCAAGCTCGCACCAGCGGCCGGATGGAGTGCCCGTGGTGAAGTTCGGAGACCTTAACGGTTTCGCCGTCGCCGTCGGCGGGGCGTCTCCAGGGGACTTCGACGAACGGATTGGCGAGGCGGACATCCGAATTGATGACAACCTCGCGACCGTGGTCACGCCGTATGCGTTTTACCTAAAGGGACAGTTGAGCCATTGTGGCGTAAATGTCTTCCAAATAGCACGTACGGGCTATGAGTGGAAGATCGTCGGACTGACCGACACGCGCCGTGGGCAAGGCTGCCAGGAGTGGCTGAAATGAGTGACGCCGACCGGAAGGCCGTAATCGTTGGAGCCGCCCGTCTGCCGACGGGGCGGTTTCTTGGTGGACTGTCCTCGCTTACCGCGCCGCAGCTCGGGGCGAAGGCGATCGCGGCGGCGGTCGAGCGCTCGGGCGTGGAGCCCGAAGCGATCGAGGACGTCATCATGGGCAATGTCATCCAGGCTGGCATCGGGCAGGCCCCTGCGCGCCAGGCGGCGATCGATTCGGGACTTCCTCCGACGATTCCCGCTATGACGATCAACAAGGTCTGCGGGTCCGGCCTCAAGGCTGTAATGCTCGCAACCCAGGCGATCCGGGCAGGCGACGGCACGGTCGCCGTGGCAGGCGGCATGGAGTCGATGTCGAACGTACCGTACCTGGTGAGAGGATACCGGGACGGTGTGAAATTCGGTGACCGGCCGCTGGTGGACGCGTTGATCCACGATGGCCTGTGGTGCTCCTTCGGGAACTGTCACATGGGTGGTCACGCGGAGTACACGGCCATGAAAGCGGGAGTCTCGAGGGAAGACCAGGACGCGTATGCAGTGGAGAGCCATCGGAAGGCGATCGAGGCGATCGATTCGGGAGCGTTCGCGGCCGAGATCGTGCCGGTGGAGATCAAGGGCCGCAAGGGACAGGTGACGGTTTTCGACACGGACGAGACGCCGCGCCGTGACACGTCGCTGGAAGCCATGGCGAAGCTCAGGCCGGCGTTCGCCGGAGACGCCCCGCCGGAAGTCACAGAACCATCGGTCACGGCTGGAAACGCACCGGGGCTCAACGACGGCGCGGCCGCAACCGTCGTAACCTCGGAGGCATACGCGGCTGCCCTCGGGCTGGACATTCTCGGACGGGTCGTCGCATATTCAGTCGGCGCGACGGCCCCGCGCGACCTCTTCTTTGCACCGATTGCAGCAGTCCGAAATCTGATGGAGAAGGAAGGCACGTCGATCGATGACTACGGTCTGTTCGAGGTGAACGAAGCGTTCGCGGTGCAGGCGCTGGCCGACGCACGCGAGCTCGGAATGGATATGGACCGGATCAATGTGCGGGGCGGGGCGATCGCGCTTGGACACCCGATCGGGGCCTCGGGCGCGAAGATCCTGACAACACTGTTGTACGCCATGCGGGACCTCGACATCGACAAGGGTATGGCCACCCTCTGTCTCGGGGGCGGCAACGCGGTGGCCATGAGCGTGGAGCGAGCATGAATCGACAGGTCTCACAGGTGCTGACGAGAACGAACACGGATGCTGCGGCGGCCGGCCTCGGACGACGAGTGCTGGCGGTGGCGACGGTCGCGGCCCTGACGGCGGTGGCGGCAAGGATCGCCGTGCCGCTTCCCGGCGTTCCGGTCCCGTTCACCCTTCAGCCAGTGGCCGTCCTCCTGGCGGGAGCGTTGCTCGGCGCGAGAGGTGGCCTGGGCAGCCAGTCGGTATACCTGGCTGCGGGGATGGCAGGTCTCCCGGTGTTCGCGGCCGGCGGAGGCTTTGCGTACCTGCTCGGTCCGACCGGCGGCTACCTCCTGGCGTTTCCGGTTGCCGCATGGCTGGCCGGAACCTTCGCGGATCGGTTCCGTGGCGCCGCCGGTATCGCGCTGGGTGCGATCGTCGGCCTCGCGGCCATCCACCTGGGCGGACTCGCCTGGCTCGCGGCGATTTCCGGGCGTGAGGCGGCGGTCGCGGTGGGACTGGCACCATTTGTTGTCGGCGACCTGCTCAAGGTCGCGCTCGTGACCGTGATCGGAGCAGGGTTCGGAGGTCGCGTTCGCCGCTGGATCGGCTGAGGCGACTCCGCTGTCTTCGTCGCCTGGCGAGCTGCGGGGCGGCAGGCGCAAGGGCGTGATCTCGGGGTCGGACGGCCGAATTCGCTGGGGATGGCGAGTGCTGCTGTTCGTGTCGCTCGTGTTCGCCAGCGCAGCCGTTTTCGGACGGATGACACTCTGGCTGGCCGACCGTCCGACGGACGTGCCCGGAATCGTCGTACGCGGTCTGGTCGTGGGACTTCCGGCGGTGCTGGCAGCGAGCTGGGTCATGATGTCCGCTGTGGAGTCGAGATCGCTCGCGGCGCTCGGACTCGTTCCGGCGGAATTCGTCGTCGATTCGGCCCGCGGATTGGCCACCGGCGGCCTGCTCGTCGCGGGAGCACTCGGCGTTCTCGCGATCACGGGCGCACTCCGCTGGGAGTTCGTGCCGGTCGCTCCGGCCGTGTTGCTCGGCGTGATATCGAAAACGGCCTTGATTCTGGGGCTTGCCGCGTTTCTGGAGGAACTTCTGTTCCGTGGATACGCGCTCCAGGTGGTGTCGGAGGCGCTCGGACCGGTGGCAGGCATCGGGCTCAGTGCGATCAGTTTCGGTATTGCCCATGCCGCGAATCCGGGAGTTGGGAGACTCGCTCTTCTGAACACCGCGCTGGCCGGGATCTTGCTCGGAATCATGTACTGGAGGACGTTCAGTATCTGGCTGGTTACGGGGGTCCACCTGGGGTGGAACGGGACCATGAGTCTGGCGGCCGATCTCCCCGTAAGCGGTCTTGTTCTCGGCTCGCCGGGTATCCGGGCCACCGTCACAGGTCCGGAGATCTGGACAGGCGGATCATATGGCCCGGAGGGAGGTCTGGCGCTTACGCTCGTGACCCTCGCCGGGATCGCGTGGGCAGTCCGCACCCCCCGGATGCGGAGGGCTCCGTCCGTGCTCGCACTTCACCCGCTTCCCGGGATGAGATTGACATGAAGAATGCGAATCAGGTCCGAACCGCCGCCGTCGTCGGCGCCGGCACGATGGGAAATGGAATCGCCCACGTACTGTCGCTCTCAGGCATCGAGGTCACGCTGATTGACGAATCCTCCGATGCGCTGGCTGCGGCACGGGCGAGAATCGAGAAAAACCTGTCCAGGCAGATCGCCAAGAACCGGCTCGAGGCAGCCGAAGCACGCGAGGCCCTGGACCGGATCGGAACGGCGACGGAGCTAGCGGCGGCGGAGTCGGCCGAGGTTGTGGTCGAAGCGGTCCCCGAGAGCAGGGAGCTGAAGCTCGAGATCTTCTCCCGGCTGGGCGATGTCTGCGCGGAAGACGCAGTTCTCGCCTCGAACACGTCGTCGATCTCGATCACCGAGATCGCGGCTGGCGTTCCGTCGCCCGGTCGATTCCTGGGCATGCACTTCATGAACCCGGTTCCAGTGATGCAGCTCGTCGAGGTCATCCGCGGTCTCGACACCGATGATGAAACCGTGACATTCACGCTCGATCTGTGTCGCCGACTCGGGAAAACCCCGGTCGAAGTGAACGACTTCCCGGGGTTCGTGTCGAACCGGATTCTCATGCCGATGATCAACGAGGCGGTATATTGCTTCATGGAGGGGGTGGCCGAGCCGGAGTCGATCGACTCGGTGATGAAGCTCGGAATGAACCACCCGATGGGTCCGCTGGCGCTTGCCGACCTGATCGGCCTGGACACGTGCCTGTTCATCATGCAGGTGCTGCACCGGGATCTCGGCGATGACAAGTACCGGCCCTGTCCGTTGCTGGCCAAATATGTCGCCGCCGGACGGCTCGGCCGGAAGAGCGGGCGCGGCTTCTACGATTATCGCGATGCGTAGAGCCTTCGGCGGCACCGGACTCAGCGAGGAGCAGAAGCAGATCTGCGGACTTGCCCGGGAGTTTGCGCGCGACGTGCTTCGCCCGGGCGCGGCACGGCGTGACGAGCATGAAGAGAGTTTCGACCGAACACCCGTAGATCGCCTCGGGGAGCTCGGATTCCTCGGCATGTTGATCCCCGAAGAGTATGACGGCCTGGGACTCGACATGCTGACGTACCTGTTCGCACTGGAGGAAATCTCCTGGGGCGACCCTTCAGTGGCGGTGTCGATGAGCGTGCACAACTCGCTTCCGACGCAGACGCTGTTGCGGCACGGTACGGCGGAGCAGAAAGAACGCTGGCTGAAGCCGATGGCCAGGGGCGAGATGCTCGGGGCGTTCGCACTCTCCGAAGCCGGCTCCGGCAGCGATGCAGCTGCCCTGCAGGCGCAGGCCGTGCGCGATGGAGAGGGCTGGCGGGTCAACGGATCCAAGCTGTGGGTGACGAACGGGGCTTCGGCCGACGTGGTGCTCCTGATGGTGCGGACGGACGACCCGGCGGACCGGAAGGGAACGCGAGGCATCGGAGCGTTCATCGTGCCGACCGAGCTCGAAGGCTGGGTGCCCGGGAAGAAGGAACGGAAGCTGGGCCTGCGCGGTTCCGAGACGGTGGGCGTGTCGCTCGAGGACCTTCGGCTCGGGCCGGAGCATCTGATCGGAGAGCCGGGTCGAGGGTTTCACTACGCGCTGGAAGCACTGGAGGGAGGTCGGCTGGGCATCGCAGCCCAGGCGATCGGCATCGCGGAGGCGGCACTCGACTTCGCCCGCGACTACGCCGCTGAGCGGGAGCAATTCGGCCGTCCGATCAAGGACTTCCAGGGCATGCAGTTCAAGCTCGCGGACATGGCTACGCGGCTCGAGGCGGCGCGTGGACTGCTGTATCGAGCCGCCCAGGCGTACGGGGCGGACGAGCAGCGGAAGCGGAAGCTGTCGAGCATGGCAAAGCTGTTCGCCAGCGAGACGGCGATGTGGGTGACGAGGCAGGCCGTGCAGGTGTATGGCGGATACGGGTACAGTCGCGAGTATCCGGTGGAGCGGCTGTTCCGCGATGCGAAGGTGACGGAGATTTATGAGGGGACGAGCGAAATCCATAGAGTGATCATTTCCAGAGAACTGTACCTGGAGCGAGGAAGCGACGAGTGAGCGACAACGGAAGTGCTGCACAAGTGGAGAAAGCCCGGGATGTGATGCCCGAGATCTTCGAACTCATGGGGGAGCATGACCACGAGCAGGTCGTGTTCTTCTATGAGCCATCCTGTGGATATCGTGGAATCATAGCGATTCATGACACGTCGCTTGGCCCGGCGCTGGGCGGCACACGGTTCTGGAATTATGCGTCCGATTCGGATGCCGTGGTGGACGTCCTGCGCCTTGCGCGCGGGATGACCTACAAAGCAGCTGTGGCCGGGCTGAATCTCGGCGGCGGGAAGTCAGTGATCATCGGCGATAACAAGACCACCCATCGGGAGATGATCATGCGCGCGCACGGCCGTGCCGTGGAGTCGCTCGGCGGACGGTATATCACGGCGGAGGATGTCGGGACGTCGGTCGAAGACATGGACTATATCCACATGGAGACGGGCCACGTGGTGGGAATGGCCGGCAAGTCCGGTGATCCATCTCCCGTGACCGCCTACGGCACGTATCGCGGGATCAAGGCGTGTGCCCTGAAGCTGTATGGCACGGACTCGCTGGAGGATCGCTCGGTCGTCATCCAGGGCGCGGGGCACGTGGGCTACTTCCTGGCGCAGGACCTCCGGGATGAGGGAGCGAAAGTGTTCATCGCGGACATTGACGAATCCCGGGTCGAGCGGTGTGTCGAGGAGCTCGGTTGCGAGTCCGTCGGGGCCGACGAGGTATACGACGTCGACGCCGATGTGTTCGCGCCCTGTGCGCTCGGTGCAATTCTCAACGATAAGACGATTCCCCGGCTGAAGGTCGAGATCGTCGCGGGCGCCGCGAACAACCAGCTCAAGCGGCAGCACCACGCGAAAATGCTCCAGGACCGCGGAATCCTGTACGCTCCGGATTACGTGATCAACGCCGGTGGGCTGATCAACGTCTACTCCGAGCTGGCGGGCTGGTCGCTGGAGCGCTCGAAGCGGAAGGCCGGCGAGATCTATCGCACCCTGCTGCACATCTTCGAGATAGCGGAAGACGCGAAGCTGACGAACGCGGAAGCGGCGGACGAAGTCGCGATCCAGCGCGTCGGCCAGGTGGCGAAGCTGCACCGAACCTACGTATGAGGGGTGAGATGATCGACGACAGGAGCGGGGGGACGGGGGTCGGCTCGGATGTGTCGCCTCCCTGTGAACACCTCTCGTGCACTGATCCGGAGATCCAGGAGATCCTCCGCCGGGAGACCAGACGCCAGCGGGAGGGGCTGGAGCTGATCGCGAGCGAGAACTTCGTTTCCGGCGCGGTGCTCGAAGCGATGGGCTCGATCCTCACCAACAAGTACGCCGAAGGATACCCCGGCAAGCGGTATTACGGGGGGTGCGAGTTCGTGGACCAGGCGGAGGACCTGGCGCGCTCCCGGGCGACCGCGCTGTTCGGAGCGGATCATGCCAACGTGCAGCCCCACAGCGGGGCGCAGGCGAACATGGCCGCCTACTTCGCGCTGATCGAGCCCGGTGACACTGTGCTGGGGATGGATCTGAGCCATGGCGGTCACCTGACCCACGGCTCTCCCGTGAACTTCAGCGGTCAACTGTATCGGTTCCTTCCGTATGGGGTGCGCGAGGAGGATGAACGGGTGGACTTCGACGCGCTGTCCGAGCTGGCGCGTCGTGAGCGTCCCGCGCTGATCGTGGCCGGGGCCAGTGCCTATCCGCGGACGCTGCCGTTTGAGCGTTTCGCCGAGATCGCGCGCGAGGTGGGGGCTCGACTGCTCGTCGACATGGCGCACATCGCCGGTCTCGTCGCGGCGAAGGAGCACCCATCGCCGGTCCCGTGGGCGGACGTGATCACGACCACCACGCACAAGACGCTGCGTGGACCGCGAGGTGGGCTCATCCTCTGCACCGAGGAGCATGCGAAAGCGATCGACAAGGCCGTGTTCCCGGGGATGCAGGGCGGACCGCTGATGCATGTGATTGCCGCCAAGGCCGTGGCTCTTCACGAAGCATCGGCGCCGTCGTTCCGGTTCTACGCTCGACGGATCGTGGAGAATGCGCGCGTGCTGGCCGAGGCACTGGAAGAACACGGGTACCGCCTGGTGGCGGGAGGCACGGACACTCACCTGATGCTCGTCGACCTCCGGAATACGGATCTGTCCGGCAAGGACGCGTCGGGCCTTCTGGGTCGGGCGGGAATCACGGTCAACAAGAACACGGTTCCGTTCGAGACCCGGTCCCCGTTCGTCACGTCGGGCGTGCGGATCGGCACTCCGGCCCTCACGACTCGCGGAATGGGTCCGGACGAGATGCGGTGGATCGCGAGTCGAATGCACCGCGTGCTTTGCTCGGCGGGAGACGAGGCGGTGCTCGACGAGGTGCTGGCCGAGGTCCGGGAGATGACATCAGAGTTTCCACTCGTCGCCGATCCGCAGAGCTTTGTTGACGTCGAGGCGAGCGTCTGACCTGTCGCGCGGTTTGCTCTGTTGTTCTCGGAGATTGACCAGGGGAACCTGCGGTGAGCGTGCCTCGCCCCTCGTCGAGACCTCCCGACGCGATCCGGATTCCGGCCGGGCCGGCGCGCGCTGAGCTTCGCGAGCGCGGGTCACGTTTTCTGGCCCTGGCCGCACCGGCGGAATCGGAATCTGATGCCCGCGCGCTGAGGGACGGCGAGCGAGCCAGATACCACGACGCGACGCACCACGTATGGGGGTTCCGCAGTTCGAAGGGCGAGAAGCGCTGGGACGACGATGGCGAGCCCGCGGGAACGGGTGGCCGGCCGATACTCGCGGCGATCGACGCGGGTGGAGTCTCGAATGTCGTCGTCGTTGTCACTCGCTGGTTCGGCGGAACGAAGCTGGGAACCGGGGGGCTGGCACGAGCCTATGGAGGGGCGGCAGCCGCGGCGGTCTCGGCACTGGAGTTGTATACCGTTCGCCCGGGGTGCATCATTCGGATCCGCTACGATTGGCCGGATACCGGCGTCATCGCCACGACCCTGGATGCGTTCGGGGCTCGAAGAGTCGCTGAGCGACACGAAGACGGTGCGGAGCTCGACGTCAGCATCCCGGAGGTGGAAGCCGGGGCTTTGCTCTCCGCTCTGGGCGAGGCCACGAGCGGGCGGGCGGCGTCCTCGGTCCGTGACGGTCAGGTGTGGGTTCCGTTCGAGACTTGACGCGGTTTTCGAGCGATTTCTACATTCCGGGCACAATCATGTGCGCGGCACACCCCCGGAATCTGCTGACCCGGGGAGCCTGAAGAAACGTCGTCGGGGCAGGGGAGTGAGGTGCAATGGAACCTCCAGTTCAGGAAATCGTGGGCCAGATCTGCCGCCGACATCCGAGGTACGCCCCGAATGCGCACTACTTCGTTCTCGATGCGCTGCATAAACGGCTGCATATCCTCGAGTCGCCGCGGCACGTGACGGGGGAGGAGCTGGCGGAGTCGGCGCGCCAGCTCGCGATGGATCAGTTCGGCCTGCTCGCACGAACGGTTCTCGAGCATTGGGGGATTCATTCCACTGCCGATATCGGCGAGATCGTGTTCCTGCTGGTAGACCATGGCGTGCTGACGAAGCAGGAGACGGACCGTAGAGAGGACTTCGACGGGCTCTACTCTTTCGAGCAGGTGTTCGAGGCCGAGTACCCGTGGGGCGTCTGATCGACTCGGTGATCTGCGGAATGTCGTCGAGATCCCGGCGTCCCGAGTTATTCTACCTGACCGCGGGGCGCACGAGCGACCCGCGCCCCGTTGGGAGGTGGTGAGAGCGTGGAGAGCGAAAAGCAGTTCACCAAGTGCCTGAAATGCGACGCCGGCGTTCTGCTCCCCCTGTCCGATTACGGCAGGGACGGGGCACCAATTCGCTTCAAGGCATGGGTTTGCTCCAATCCGGAGTGCGGTTTCAACATTCGGATCGACAACGGCGAGATCAGCTTCGGCAAGATCATCTCTCAGTCCTTCAAGTAGCCGTGTCTGCCGGCCGTCTACCGGGGCGCGTCGTTCGCCCGGTGCAGGTTCGTTCGTGATTCTTCGACCGGGGGCCTGGCGGGCCGCCGCTCGACAGGTCTGGGTTCCCACTGCCGCTGAGATGGCGGCGTTCGATCGGCACACGGTAGAACGAGGTGTGACGGTGGAACGGGCCCTGATCGAATGCGCCGGGCGGGAGCTGGCCCACAGGGTGAGGGCGTACTGGCCGGATGGGCCGGTCTCGGCAGTCGCAGGGCGTGGCCACAACGGCGCTGATGCACTGGTCGCTCTCCGCACCCTGAAAGCCTGGGGACGACCCGTTCGAGCCTTCCTGGCAACCACAGAGATCCCGGACCCCGACGTTCTGAAAGGTTGGGATGTCCCACTGGAGTCCGGCGATCGGCTATTCGATTCCCCTCCCGGTGACGGAGTGATTCTCGACGGGATCCTGGGTACGGGTCTGAAAGGTCCGCCACGTGAGCACGCGGCCCGCCTCATCGATCGTCTCAACGAGCTGTCTCTGCCCGTCGTGGCGGTAGACGGACCGAGTGGCGCGGACCTCGACTCGGGGCTCGTCCCCGGGGCCTGTGTCGAAGCAGATCTCACCGTGACCTTCGGGTGGCCGAAGTTCGGCCTCCTGCGGTTCCCGGCCCGGGACTACGCCGGGGTGATCGAGGCGGTCGAAATCGGGTTTCCCCCTTCGGAGACCGGTTTCGGCGCCCGCGCGATCACGGGACGCTGGATCACGGAAGTGCTTCCACGGCGAGCGGCGAATGCGCACAAGGGCAGTTCCGGCTATGTGGCGGTCGTAGCGGGACAGGAAGGAATGGCAGGTGCCGCGACTCTGGCGGTTCGTGCTGCCATGCGCGGGGGAGCCGGAATCGTGCGTGCGGTGAGCGACCCTGCGAACCGCGTGATCCTCCAGTCAGCCGTGCCCGGCGCCGTCTATACCCCGTGGGACGACCTGGAGTCGGTGCTCGAGGCGATCGAGTGGAGTCATTCGCTGGCCATCGGTCCCGGTCTGGGGCGCGAAGCGGGGAGACGTGAATTCGTTTCGCGGGTTCTCGAGGCACGGGGAGAGCGACCGGTCGTGCTGGATGCGGACGGATTGAGCGTGTGGGAGGGGGCGACGGATGCCCTGGTTGAGAGACTCCGGCCTGGAGATGTCCTCACTCCGCATCCGGGCGAACTGTCGCGGCTGGTCGGTGCCGACCCTGACATGATCGTCGCGGACGCGCCGGAGTTTGCGCGAGAGGCCGCGGAGCGGTTCGGGTGCACGGTCGTGTTGAAGGGGGCCCCGACCCTGGTGGCTCCGGTCGATGGGCCCCTGCGAGTCGCCACCGTCGGGGGAGCTTCCCTCGCCGCCGGCGGAACCGGCGATGTGCTCACCGGCCTGATCGCAGCGCTCCTGGCGGCCGGTGCATCGGGCCCCGATTCGGCGATGTCTGCTCTGTTCATCTGCGGGCTGGCGGCCGAAGTCGGCGTGCACCCCGCGGGCCACGCCGCGTCTGATATCCCTGACCGGATCCCGGTCGTGCGCCGGGCGATCGAATCTCTCTCTGCTTCTGTTGAAGGACCGGTGATCTTCGCGGCAGCCCACCCCGCCAAGCCGGGTGGGGGCCTGGGCCAGTGAGGCTCACAGCGGCACTCGTCTTCGCATTCTTCCTGTTCGGTTTCGCGCCCGACGCCCAGGCGCAGTTCGGCGCCGGTCACTGGAGACCCGAGGACCGCGTGCTCGTGGCGGACTTCAGCTTCGTGACCGCACTCGCGCGCTCGTCGGATCGACTGTTTGCCGCCACCTCCGGCGGGATGCTCGTGAACCGGGACCTGTTCCGGCGCTGGGAGTTCCCGCTCACGCGCGAGGATGGCTGGCCCGACGTCAAGGTCACCGCCATGGCTTACGACCGCTTGAGTCGTACGCTGTGGCTTGCAGTGCTCGATGGACGACTGCTCGCGCTCGATTCCGACAGTTACCGCTGGATGGACGAGGTGCGTCTGGGGCGGCCGGTCGACATGATCGTATCCGACGAATCCGGCTCCGGAGGTCTCCTGCTCCGCACAGCCGGTGGCTGGCTGCATCTGGACACGTTCACGGGCGAGGTCCGGACGGCTTCCGCCGCCGAGGCGAACGAGGCGATCGAACGAAATCCGGCCCTGCGGGCACGCAGGGAGCTGATCGCGAGTCCGGGCTTTCAATCCGTCCAGGCGTTCATCGGCACAGGCCCGGACGGCAGAGCCTGGCCGATCACCGATGTGATGCCGACCGACGATCCGGCGCGATTCTGGATCGCGAGCGCCGGCGGAGGGTTGAGCCTGCTCGACTCGTTTTCGCTCGACTGGCGTCCGGTGGGAGTCGGGCTGTACGGGCTCGGCGCCGCGGCGCTGGCGATCGATGGGACGGATGTGTGGATCGCCGCCAGCGAACCGCTTCTCGGACGTTATGGTGTTACGCGCGTTTCGGACGATCTGGAGCAGTGGGAGGTGGTGAGCGCGAGGTCGAGAAGCGGAGTGCCGGACAGGGGCGTTCGAGCGCTTCTCATGCACGACGGCGCCCTCTGGGCCGCCGGCGAGCGGGGACTGCAGCGCCGCGATCCGTCCGGGAACTGGAGTCCCGTCGTATCGGGCGCCTATGACCGGGGCGACATGCTGCTCTCGCTGGCATTCGGTGAGCCGGAAACGGAGGGCTACTCGACTCTGTGGATCGGTGGAGAACGGGGACTGGACCGGCTGCCGCCGCAGGGGGCAGGCCCCGAGAGAGTGATGTCCGGAGCCGCAGTCGTCGGGATTCTGCCCGTCACCGGCGGGGTGTGGGCCGCGACCAGCCGGGGCCTGGTGTTCGTGGACACGGCCGGGACGGTTGCTCCGGCGGCTGACGTGCCGGCGTTCCCCGCCGGAGCCGTGGCTGGGGACGGTGAGCTCGCGTGGGCCGGAATCGATCGACATGTGTGGCAGCGGGATCCGATGTCTGGTTGGAGGCGCCTGGATGAGCTCGGAATGATGTCGTCGCCGGTGACAGTGCTCGCCGTGGCGGACGGTATGCTCTGGGTGGGAACCGTGGACGAGCTCGTGGCGTGGGAGATCTCCGGCGGCCCCGTGCGTCGCTACACATTCGCAGCCGGAGACCTTCCGCTCGGTCTGTACGGCGAGCGGGGGATCGCGGCGATCGCTCCTGTGTCTCCCACGCGGGTCTGGATTGCCACACCGGCCGGGGCACTGAGAATCGACTCGCCGTTCTGACCGGCATGCGCATGACGAAGATCCCGACACTCGGAGGCGGAGCGGAATTCGATCGAATCCGCTCGATGATCGGAGCGGCGAACGCCCCGGTGGACGGCCGCGTAATTCTCGGGCCCGGCGATGATGCTGCAGTGGTCCGGATTCCGGCCGGGGAACACGTGGTGCTGAGCTGCGACCTGTCGGTTGAAGATGTGCATTTTCGGCGCGCCTGGCTGACCTGGGAGGAGATCGGCTGGCGAGCCACGGCGTCGGCGCTCAGCGATCTCGCAGCGATGGGAGCGCGACCACTGGGTGCGTTGCTCGCCGTTGCGCTGGCGCCGGAACTGGAGACAGCGGTCGCCGAGTCGCTGTCCGCCGGCGCTGGAGAGTGCCTGCGGCGATTCGACTCCGTCCTGCTGGGGGGAGACCTGTCCCGCTCACCCGGTCCGGCCGTCGTGGATGTCACGGTATTGGGTTCGGTCGGAGTCCCGCTGTCCCGCTCCGCCGCGCAGCCGGGGGATGAGGT